>DASRWO010000256.1:0-5129 GCA_035654555.1 Candidatus Deferrimicrobiaceae bacterium
CTCTCGATCGCGTTGGATGTTCCCCTGCCCGTTGCGATAGGCAAACTGTCCGTAAATCGTCCGGGTTCTGAGCGCTACCGCGTGGTTGCGCCCGGATGGATTCATGGCAGCAATGACGGGCGGACAAGATTTTCTGTGGCCACACGAAAACGCAAATGACAGACCAGTGATGGAGTCATACTCCTCGTTACCATCGTGACCTTTAGTATCCGCTGTCCGTTTCTATACCCTTAGACTCGGCTCGATTTTATGAGGGTGGGGCAGATTGGAATCTGGATAGGCTTTCTGCTCATCGGTGCAATGCGAGACCAATCCGTGCTGCTTGGGAGAAGGAAGCCGGTGCCACCGCAAGATTGTTCGCGGTGCAATTCCCGTCCATCCAGAGCTGGAACTTGAAAGGAACGTTAAGCTGCGGGTGTCAGTCGCGCCCAACGGTACGGTTCTTAGTCGTTCAATCGGACGTGAAGCTTGAGGATTCCGGAGGCTGTGATGAATCTGCGTACCCGTAGCCGCAACGTTATACGGAAGTCGATTTTCCTTTTGGCATCGATAGCGATTTCTACGTTTGCGTGGGGACAACACAAGACGGCATCGAAGGAGCCGACTGAGCATGCGAGTAAGCCGACCCCACCTCGTAGCCCCGGTGTTGCGAAGGCCCCTGTTCATGCACCAACTCCCAGTCGCGTAAGCCAGTACAGCGAAGCGCGTCCCGCAGGCAACCCGAGGAGTAGCGTGAGCCCTCGTGCGGGACGACCCGAAAGCGTCCCCGGCAAACGAGTTCCAGATCCTGTCGTTGATCATATCGGAGACATCTCGGAATATCGCCGAGGCACCAGCCACCCAGCTTCTTCGTCGCACCCCGTATCTCTGAGGGGTGGCGTGCCGGCAAGCCCTAGACTGAGCAGCAGCAACCGGTCCATCAATCGGGATGGCATGCAGATCCAACACAATCTTCGCGGCGGGCGCATAATCGTGAGCGAACGCAATGGTGAGCGGATCGTGACCACCGGCGGAGGGCGCGGCTATGTGCAGCGCGCCTACGTCAACCGTGGCGGGCGTTCCTATTATTCGCGCACCTACTATGACGGCAAGGCCTACCGGGTTGGGATCTATCGCGGCTACGAATACGGAGGCCGTCACTATTATGGCTACTATCCCGGCTACTGGTACCACTCGGCTTTTTACGGTTGGGCCTATCGTCCGTGGAGTGCGCCGGTGAACTGGAGCACTGGGATCGGTGGCTGGGGCTGGGTTGGAGTGCCATGGTTCCGCGTCTATGGCGGATATTTCGCGCCCTATCCGGCCTATTCGTCGGCAGCGTTCTGGCTTACGGATTATCTGATTGCAGCCAATCTGCAAGCTGCCTACGCGGCCCGGGCCGAAACCAACGCCGATGAGGCAGGAGCGTCCGACCAAGGGCAGGCGGACTATGCCGACTCCGGACCGGCGACGCTGACTCCAGAGGTTAAAGATGCGATTGCGGAAGAAGTGAAGGCGCAACTCGCAGCGGAGCAACAGCAGTCCTCTGGCAGCCAGAGCAACGGTTCCCCGGATGCACAGGCGCAGTCTCCGGTACCCGCTAACAGTGACGTGCCTCCGGCACTTGATCGTGCGCGGCGTACCTTTGTGGTGTCCAGCGATATGACGGTTACCTCCGATGGCCAGGAATGTGAACTGACTCCAGGCGACATCCTCACGCGGCTCACAGACACTCCGGATGCAGACCAGAACGTCACGGCGAGGGTTTCAGCTACCAAGAAGAGGGACTGCGCCATCGACAAGCAGGTAGTAGTTTCCGTGGAAGTGTTGCAGGACATGCGCAACCACTTCGACGAACAAGTGGACGATGGCATGAAAGCCCTGGCGGAAAAGCAGGGCACGGGCGGGTTGCCGAAGGCTCCGGATACGGGCGTAACGGCTTCCGATGTGCCGGCTCCGCTTCCGGATACGACCACGGCCAAGGATCTGACCGATCAAGAGGCGGCAGGGGACCAGGCCGAGATGCAGGTGAAACAGGAGGCCGCGGGAGGGCCGAGCGGGGCACAGGTCGTCACGCAAGCCCCGCAAGGAACGTCTCTCGGCGAAATCGCCCGGCAACTGCGCGCGCAAAAACAGCAGGATCAAGCCCAGCCCGATCCCAGCCACTAGCTGGATCTGGCTCACGAGAACGAAAGGAATTGGATGACGCTGGCAATGCCCTGCCAGCGTCAATATCTACAACGCCGGGCGGTTACAAACTGGGCATTCCGCTCTTTTCGCCATCTTGGCCAGCTTTGAGGTGACCTTCAACGGTGAGTTGGCGAAATATGCGATTACACTTATTACCTGCCTAGAAAAGCCCCGCGCCGATATAGCCCGTACTGGGAAGCCAACGACAATCTTGAGGACGGGGGCCCCTTAACGGACGATTGGTGGAATATCCGTTCTCGTCATTTGATAATACTGGGTGCCGTTGGTCGCCGGCACTCCCGACCGGGGATCGGGCCTATCGGGAGCCCCTGATAGAGATCCCCTTACGAGCGCGAATCTTCTCCACTCCGCCCGGTGGCTGAGCCTGCGCCCGGCGTTCCAGCAACAGGACTCTTGCCCGCAACCACGTCGTTCCTCCAATCGTCTTGGCCATTTTCTTGGCGTTCCAGAAAAGGTATGTACGCATCTGCGGCTGCCAATGCCCCGCAACAATGGCCGCAGACCAGTCTGGGGGCGTAGCACGTTGAGCGCAGAAGCGTCCGAGGACCAGGCAGCGATCGACGAAATGTGAACGGGTCACTGGCTCCGAGTTGAACAGCAGGTTGATGCCGGCGCGCGCTGCCGCCAAGGCAACCTCGCGGGAATAGTAGCCTCCTGGGACCGAGGCCACTCGGATCGGTTCGGCGAGGATTTCGGTCAACAGGAGCACGCTTCGTTGCCACTCATCATCCAGCTGTGCGGTCGAACAAAGAGCCATACGCGGCGGGTGCGAGAAAGAATGACTTCCGATTACATGACCGCGCCGTCGCAGTTCCTGGATTTGGCTTCGATTAAGGAACCCTGGGGTGCCAATACGGCCTGCTGTCACGAAGAAGTGCGCTTTCCATCCGAACTCGTCCAGTATGTCCGCGGAGTAGAGCAACGCGCTGACGCCTCCGTCGTCGACGGTCAGCAGGAACGGGCAGCGGCCTGACGGCCCAACGAGCAAGTCGGGTCCCGTGGTTGGGCTGCCATGAAGGCTCTGGCTGATTGCCGTCAAGTGCCGGCGGAAAGTGTCGCAATCCAGTTTGTAGATGTCAGCATCGGCTCCGCCGAAGCCGCTCAAGTCCCAGCGGCCTGTCGGCACCACATCGTGAAATAGAAGTGTAACCGCCCGCATATTGCCTCAAACTATCTATCGGCTATCGGTCGGATTCTTTCTTTTGCGCATCGGCCTTGCGCGCTGCCCTCTTCCAACGCAAGTAACTGGTGAGCCACGGCTGACCCCAAGCTCGCGACTGACGACCAGAGATGTCGATCCGTTGCGCCTTGCCGCTCACGATCTCTTCGATTTTGGCACGCAGCGCGTCCAGATTGTCGAACACAACTCGACTCTGAATCACGACGTGCGACTCCCGCAACTCGTCAAAGTCGCAGCCATAGTAGCCGTAGACGGGACCCGTGTCCACACCTTTATCAATCTGCAGGAGCGTCATTCCAACCTTATTCAGGTCCCTGCTGGCGAGGGCCCAGAAGCAGCCGTGCGCATTCCGGTATTCCGGGCATACACCCGGATGCATCACGAATGTGCCCTTTTTCGCAATCCCGAAGACCTGTTCCTTCAGGATGGTCTTGCAGCGCGCCACAATGAGGTCGGGCTGAACTTCCTCCAGCAGCTTCAAGGTCTCGGCGCTATTCGGACTCGAGGTTTCCAAAACGCGGCATGTTGCGGGAACGTCGGGGTAGCGCTGGAGCAGAGCGCTCAGCGTTGCGTCTGTCCACGCGGCATCGGTTTTGGCGAGTGCCAGCCTCTGGTAGAGGCGGAAACCGAGGACGTCCACGAAGCGGAGGATTCCGACTCGCTCGATCTCGCGACGGACGCGCCGCTTGAGACGCGCCTGCGGCTCGCGTACGACGATGATCGCGGCTAACTCGGTAAAGGAAGCCATCCAACGCGCCAGGGCGAATCGGTTCAGTGGCTCATCATGATGGCAGATCAGAACGCTTCGCACAGAGTTCACTTTAGTAAGAACTGTTTAGGCCTGTCCTGCAAAGGATGAGAGCGCGCCCATGCGGACATGGGCAACAAAGAGTGGGAGAAGGACCCTCCTAAGCAGGTAGCACATCCAGCTTCGGCTGCTCAACGTGAACATTTACGCAACTTTACTCTGCTACAACACATCCTCGCCGAGTTGGCGATGGTGCAACCGTTGTTCACGAAACTCCCCCGTGTCTAGTACTGAGCATTTCACCGCAGGCGGCTCTGATCCCCAGCCTTTATTTCAGCGCTTCTTGGTTCGAGGCTTCGCAGGCTTCGATCCCTTCCCCGTCTTGCCGCTACTGCTGGCCGTTGTCGCACTGCCTGAGCCCGAGGTCGTCACCGTGTGCTTCCCCAGGTCGATCACAAAACTATCAAGCACGCTGCCGCTGGGCGTCGCCCCGGTCACGTAAGGTGCGGAACGGTACGCTCCGACAATCTGGCTCTTGCTGACTTCCAGCCGAAGAAATCCAAAGTTTTTTTGGTCATACTGCTCCAGGCTCAGGCCGTTCCCCAAAGCCAGCGGAACCTTGGGAGGCGCGCCGTTCACCGTATGCAGCGCCGCCAGGTTCGTATATCCGCCGCCGCCGGCCACCACGTACGGAATCTGCAGCTTGCCCTTCGGTCCCTGTGCTACATTCGTAAAACGCTGGTAGTTGTGCACATGGCCCGACAAAATCAGGTTCGGATAGCGTTTCGTCGCCTGAAAGCTGCTGGAGAGAATCTGATCCGCCACGCTACTGCCTGAATGCTCCACGTCCCCGGAAAACGGAGGATGATGAATGGTTACGATCAGCGCCAGATTCGGATCCGCAGCGGCCAACTCTCCCTTGAACCAATCGACCTGATCCGGATGAATCTCCGCTTCGGTCTCGCCCACGTTGGAAAATAATCCGAGGATGGTCGCAAAAGGCGTGGTGAA
>DASRWO010000257.1:0-3214 GCA_035654555.1 Candidatus Deferrimicrobiaceae bacterium
TACCAGCCGCGCCGACGTTGAGATTACCGTGCCGCTGGAAAACGTTTCGAACGCGCCGGTAAACGGAACGTTGAAAGCTTCATTCGGGGAGATCGCGGTGACTAAACAGGTCACAGTGGCTCCGGGCGGGAATTCTGTCAAGTTGGCTGCTTCGGAGTTCTCACAGTTGACGATGCAACATCCGAGATTGTGGTGGCCCAACGGATATGGCAAGCCGGAACTTTATATTTTGCAGGTTGAATTTTCGGAAGGAAACGCCGAGTCCGATAGCAAACAATTACGATTCGGAATTCGCGAGATCACTTACGAGTTGAGCTTGCTGGATAGCACGGGTCATTTGCGTCGTCTTGAATATTCGCCGACTACGGCCAGAGTAAAAGGCGAAGAAGTGGTTGACGTGAGTCACGAAGGGATGCGCGACATTCTTCCGGCTGAGCCGTATCCGCCGAGTTTTCCACCGCAGGGGAAGGACGAATGGAGGTCATGGGTATCATCGCTTGCACCCGGTGGCGAGTCGTCTTCGTCGATACGGATGCTGGAGGATACGAAGCCTGCGCCTTATCTCGTGATCAAAGTGAATGGCGTGCGCATCGCCTGTCGAGGGGGGAACTGGGGCATGGACGATTCGCGAAAGCGTGTGTCTCGCGAACGACTGGAGCCTTATTTCCGTCTGCATCGCGATGCAAATCTGAACATCATCCGCAACTGGGTTGGACAGAATACCGAGGAAGTTTTTTACGAGCTCGCCGATGAATACGGACTGCTGGTGTGGAATGATTTCTGGGAATCCACCGAAGACTATAACGTCGAGGCCGAGGATCCGGATTTATTTTTGAAGAACGCGCGCGACACTATTCTGCGATTTAGGAACCATCCATCGATTGTGATGTGGTGCGGCCGCAACGAAGGCGTGCCACAGCCCGTGCTCAACGAAGGACTCGCCGATCTGGTGCGATCTCTCGACGGCACGCGCTACTATTCCCCGAGTTCCAACCAAATCAACCTTCAGGATAGCGGCCCGTACAGTTACACGAATCCGGTGTTCTATTACACAACGTTGAATCGTGGCTTCTCTGTAGAAACCGGCACGCCATCGTTTTCTACACTGGAATCTTTTCAGGCGTCGATTCCAAAAGAAGATCAGTGGCCGGTGAGCGATGACTGGGCTTATCACGACTGGCACCAGAGCGGAAATGGCGATATGGCTCCGTTCATGGCGGAAATGCAAGCGGAGTTCGGCGCTCCGGCGAGCCTGGAAGATTTCGAGCGCAAGGCGCAGATGCTCGACTACGTGGACCATCGGGCGATTTTCGAGGGGATGAACGCGCACCTGTGGAACCCGAACAGCGGCCGCATGTTGTGGATGACGCAGCCCGCATGGCCGAGCAATACCTGGCAAATACTGTCCTCGGATTACGATACGCAATCTTCTTTTTACGGCGTAAAAAAGGCCTGCGAGCCGCTGCATGTGCAACTCGATCTTTCCGACTACAACGTGGCGGTGATCAACACAACCAAGGACTCGCAGGTGGGATTGCTGGTGACAGCGGGCGTCTTTTCGCTGGACAACCAACTGCTGCTTCATCAGGAAGAGCAGAAAGACGCCGCCGCGGACAGCGTTACGGATGGATTCAAGCTGCAACTTGCGCCGCTGCTTTCGTCGAATGCGGTTGTGCTCGTGAAACTGGAGCTGCTGGATTCTTCAGGCGCCGTGGTGTCGGAGAATCTCTACTGGTTGGGGCGCGATAGTTCCGCCTACCGGCGTTTGAATCGGCTGGCCACTTCTACTCTATCGTTAACTGCAAACTCCACCCGCGCGGGCGATAATTTCCAGTTGCACGTGCAGATAAAAAATACTGGAACCGTGGTATCGCTGGCGAACAAGCTGACGGTGGTGAATGCTGCGGATGGTTCCCGGATTCTTCCTGCATATTACTCGGATAACTACGTATCGCTGTTGCCGGGAGAAAGCCGGGAGATCGAAATTGAGTATCCGGCGAAATTGGCAAACGGCGCAGCGCAGATCGCAGTGCGAGGCTGGAATTTGGCGAAGCAGAGCGTTGCAGTGGCTTCCGGCGCGAATGCGAAATAAGAAGTTCCCAATCAGGTGATGCGGCGCAATTTCGTTACTCTGCCGGCCTCGACCCATTCAACGACAAAGATGTTGGCTTCGTGATCGAAGCACGCACCATGCGGACAAACAAACCTGCCGGGAACGAACGTCCGTGGAGTCTGGTTTCGAACTGTGCTCCAGTCGGCCTTTGAAACTTCGCCTTCGCCCAGGCTCGCCACCACATTATTCTTGCGGTCGAGAATAATTACTTTGCTCAAGAGATCGGGAATCACGACGTCTCCATTTCGCTCGTATAGGTTGCAAGGCATTTTCGAAGTTCCGAGAATGGAGTCAACTCGTTTGCCATCGAGGGTGAAGCGCTGCAGCCGGCTGTTGCCGCGGTCGGTGACTACCAGCAGCGGCGGCGGCTGGCGCGTATCAACCCACAGGCCGTGCGGACAATCGAGCTGATCGTCGGCTTTGCCGAATCCGCCAAATGTGCGAATCCATTCAGCATTTTGGTTGTATTGGTTGATGAAGCTCGATCCGTATCCATCGCCCACGTAAATGTCGCCATTCGGCGCGATGGCCACATTGGTTGGCCGGTATGCGGCGGGATTCTTGTCCCTGGGCTTGTAGGCTTCCGATTCGGCCGGATAGCCGAGGGTGAATACTTCCTCGCCTTTCAAAGTTCGCTTGGTCACGATGCCATGTTCGTAATCGGAAAGATAGAGAAACTCTTCGCTGCCCTCTTTGCGGATGGTGAGTCCGTGCGCACCGCCTTTGAATTGCCGTCCCCAGGAACGAACGAACTTACCATTGTGATCGAAGACCACCATGGTGTCGGAATTTTCGCTGGTGGCGTGAACCGTGTGGTGAATGTAGATGTTGCCTTGCGAATCCTCGCAGACGCCGTGCGTGTTGCCGTACCTGATGGTGCGCGGCAACTCGCCCCAGTCATGAATCGCTTCGTACTGACGCTCGCCTTGTCCAAGGACGGGCGCTTTGCTGCCAGCCTTATCGGTGGCGCGAAGGAAGACGGTCGCGGATGCGGCCGCTGCGGCAGAGGCAAGGAAACTGCGACGCGTGACTTGCATGATTGTCGCTCCTGCTGAATCTACTCCCTACTGGCGCGCGACCGCAGATTTTTCGTTCACCAGC
>DASRWO010000258.1:0-31188 GCA_035654555.1 Candidatus Deferrimicrobiaceae bacterium
CGCCGGCAGTGGTTTTCCGACGTAGAGAAGCAACCGGAGCCCGGCGAAAATGTTGTTCTCACCATTGATAAGAACATTCAATATATCGCCGAGAAAGAATTAGATCAGGCGATTCACGACACAAAGGCGATTGCCGGCACGGTGATCGTGGAAAATCCGCACACCGGAGAAATTCTCGCACTGGCCAACCGGCCAACTTTCAATCCGAATCTGCGCAAGCAGATCACACCCGCTGCGCTGACGGACCGAGCGGTGAGTTACATCTACGAGCCGGGATCGACCTTCAAGCTGGTGACGATCTCCGCGGCGCTCGAAGAGAAGCTGACGAATCCCGACGAGATTTTCGACTGCCAGATGGGATCAATCGTCTACAACGGCATGCGCATTCGCGACTCGAGGCCGCATGGCTTGCTGCCAGTGTGGGGCGTATTAGCCGAATCGAGCGACGTGGGTGCTATCAAGATTGCGCTGCGTCTCGGCGAAGACCGGTTCTACAAATACATTCGCGCCTACGGATTCGGACAGCAGACCGGAATCGAATTGCCGGGCGAAACCCGCGGTCTGACCAAGCCAGTCAGTCGCTGGTCGAAAGTTTCGATCGCGGCGATTTCCATGGGACAGGAAATTGGTATTTCGGCCGTCCAACTTTCGGCTTTGATTTCCACCTTCGCCAACGATGGCGTTTGGATCGCGCCGCGCATTGTTGCGGGAACGCTCGATCCGCAGAGTTCGCCGGGAAAGAACTCGCCGCAGACTGTGGCATTTCATCCCGGAACTTCGCGGCGGGTAATTTCCAGTTACACCGCAGCCGAGATGCGCTCGATGATGCAAAAAGTGGTGCTCGAAGGCACCGGCCGCAAGGCGATTCTCGAAGGCTATAGCTCGGCGGGCAAGACCGGCACCGCGCAAAAAGTAGATCCAGCGACCGGCGCGTATTCGAAGACCAAGTATGTAGGCTCGTTCGCCGGATTCGCCCCGGTAAATAATCCGCAGATTGTGGTGGCTGTGATTCTCGATTCCGCCGTGGGCCTGCACCAGGGCGGACAAGTTTCAGCGCCCGTTTTTCGCCGCGTAACCCAGCAGGTGCTCGAATATCTTCACACGCCGCACGACCTGCCACTGGCGCCGAACCATCAGTTGCTACTGGCGCAGGCGAAGACAAAAGATAAGGACTTGGAAGAAGGGACCCCAGATCACCCTGGCGAGCCACTGGAGACGGCGGAAGTAAATGGGTCTGCTCCAGAACCGGCAGCCGGCAAGGCCAGTATGGCGCGGGCGTTCCCGCCCGCGACTGCCGGCAGCGATGGAGAAGTCGTCCAGGCCGCAATGCGGCAGCATGAAGCAGCGCCAGCTGCTTCTGATCAACTTGTGCCCGCGAATGCCGCATCCGCCAATGATCCCGCAGCAGCGACTAAAACTCCAACCACCGGAACCGTTGTCCTGGATATCGAGCAGGGCGGAATCGAAGTCCCATCCTTCGTAGGAAAAACCGTCCGCGGCGCTGTGGAATCCGCCCAGGACGCCGGCCTCGAACTGGAAGCCGTAGGCAGTGGCGTGGCCCGCCAGCAGTCTCCACCAGCCGGAGCGCACGTGGCCGCGGGAGCCCACGTCACGGTGCAATTCGGACAATAAAGGATAAAGATGGTTACGCTTTACCCTGTGCTCTCCATTTCCCCGCGGTTAATCCCTTCAGTTTGACCCGCCGAAAAACCACGTGATACGGTAATCAGTCACCATCTGCAGACCAGCCCGTGTGTCTTGAGGTTTCGATTTTGTCTTCTGTGGAAGCTACGCCCGCCACCCCTGTTCCCGCCATCCGAAAGACCGCGCTCAATGCGGTCCATCGCCAGATGGGGGCGAAGATGGTCGATTTCAACGGCTGGGATATGCCCGTGGAATATCCCGCGGCGATCGGCGGCGGTGTCATCAGCGAGCACATGGCGGTACGCACTGGGGTTGGCATTTTCGACGTCAGCCACATGGGCGATATCCGCCTCGCTGGACCGCAGGCGCTGGCCGCGGTGCAGCATATCTCGATGAACGACGCTTCGCGGCTCGCCGTTGGACAGGCGCAGTATTCCGCTTTGCTTTATCCTCAAGGGACATTCGTGGATGATGTGATCGTCCATCGCCTCGGCGAAGATGAATATCTGCTGGTGATCAATGCGGGAACGCGCGAAAAAGACTTCAACTGGGTGCGTGACAACACGCGGCAGTTTGACTGCGTGGTAGAAGATCTTTCAGATAACTTCACGCAGATCGCGATCCAGGGGCCGAAAGGCGTGGACGTTCTGCAAAAGCTGACTGACGCAGATTTGAGTGCAGTAAAGTTTTACTGGGTAACGCGCGGCTCGGTTTGCGAACTGAAGAATATTCTGATTGCCCGCACCGGATACACAGCCGAAGATGGTTTTGAAATTTATGTTCCCGCGGATGAGGCCACCAGCGCGCGAGTATGGAATGGAATTCTAAGCGCAGGCAAGGAGTTCGGGATCGTTCCCTGCGGATTAGGCGCGCGCAACACTCTGCGCCTGGAAGGCAAACTCCCGCTCTACGGTCACGAGATTTCCGATACGATTGATGTTTGGGAGGCTGGCCTTGATCGCTTCTGCAAGATGGAGAAGCCCGAGTTCATCGGCCGCGCTGCCCTGGAGAAAGCCAAGGCCCAAGGCGTAAAGCGCACCCTTGTTGGCTTGGAGATGATTGAGCGCGGCATTGCGCGTGACGGATATAAAGTTCTGGACGGCGATGGGCGCGAGATTGGATACGTCACCAGCGGATCTCCCGCCCCCTTTCTGAAGAAGAACATCGCGCTGGCCTATGTGCCGCCGGCGTTCGCAGCGGTAGGCGCGCCCGTGAAAGTCGAGATTCGCGGCCAGGGCGTGGGAGCGCAGGTGGTCCCGACGCCGTTTTATAAGAGACCGAAAAAGGTTTAACCGACGAAGGGTACTCAGTCACACGAAGGGAAGCTAGCAGCCATCATGGCATATCCATCAGATCGCAAATATACGAAACAGCACGAATGGATTCAGGTCAATGGAACCACCGGTTCGGTCGGGATCACCGATCACGCCCAGGAAGAATTGGGCGACATTGTCTTCGTGGAACTGCCTAAAGTTGGCGCGGAAGTCGCAGCCGGCAAGACCTTCGGTTCCGTTGAATCCGTGAAAGCGGTTTCGGATTTGTACTCCCCAGCTTCCGGCACAGTGACTGAGATAAACGACAGTCTGGCCACGTCGCCCGAAAATGTAAATAAGGATCCCCACGGTTCCTGGATGATGAAGATCACGTTGAATAACCCGGGAGAACTGGATGCGCTGCTCTCTTCAGCGGATTATGAGAAGTTCGTGGCGGAAGAGGGTGGTCACTGAAGGATTGCCAAGTGTCGATTTCCAATTGCCGAATGGACTGCGCGAGTGCGCTCCTCAAAACCATCTGGGGTGACGGTGTTCAATCGGAAATTTACGATTGGGAATCGAAAATGAGTTCGAATACGCCGCGAGCTACCGATAGATTGGGCTCCACAATCGAATTGACCTTGAGTCTCATCTAATCAACTTCCTATGCGCTATTTACCGAAATCTCCTGCCGACCGCGAAGTTATGTTGAAGGCGATCGGCCTGCGCTCCGTCGACGAATTGTTCGCGCCCATTCCGGCGGAATACCGCCTGAATCGTGACCTCAAAGTTCCGCGGCAAATGGCGGAATCGGAAATCGTCGACTATTTCCGCCAACGCTCAAAAGAAAACGGCGAAGGCTACGCCAGCTTTTTGGGAGCTGGCGCCTATGCCCACTACAGGCCCGTCATCATTGATTCACTGATCTCGCGTGGCGAGTTCCTGACCGCGTATACGCCCTATCAGGCCGAGATTTCTCAGGGAACCTTACAGTCGATTTTCGAATTTCAAACCATGATCTGTGAACTCACCGGCATGGAAGTGGCCAATGCCTCCATGTATGACGGCTCAACCGCAGCCGCTGAGGCGGTGATGATGGCGGTTCGCCTTACCGGACGCAGATCGGTAGTCGTGGCGCGAAGCCTGCACCCTGAGTATCGGGAAGTGCTCGCGACTTACGCAACGCATCAGGGAATGCCGCTCTCCGTAGCCGGTTTCGGCGATGACGGGCGCGTATGCCTCGCGGAGTTGCAGAAGGCGATTTCTTCCGATACGGCGTGCCTCCTGATTCAATCACCCAATTTCTTTGGCACGATTGAAGACGTAGCGGCCGTCGCCGAGATCGCACATAAGAACGGTGCGATGCTGGTAGTCTCGATTGCCGAAGCGGTGTCTTTGGGAATTGTGGAACCGCCCCGCGAAGCTGATGTTATCGCCATGGAAGCGCAATCGTTCGGAGTGCCGCTCGGGTTTGGTGGTCCGTACTGCGGCGTGATCGCCACCCGTGAAAAATTTGTCCGGCAAATGCCCGGGCGCCTCTCGGGTCAAACCGTCGACAAGCAAGGCCGCCGCGGATTCGTCCTCACTCTGGCGACCCGCGAACAGCACATCCGTCGGGAGAAGGCCACCTCGAATATTTGCACCAATCAGGCTTTGGTCGCGCTGATGGTCAACATCTTTATGACCGTCTACGGCAAAGTCGGTTTGAAAGAATTGGCCAAGCAGAATCTCGCGAAGACGGCATATTCGGCAGGGCAGTTCGGGAAGTACGGCAAGCTCCTGTTCGACCAGGCACCGCGTTTTAACGAGTTTGTGTTGACTACGGAAGCAGATCCCAAGCTTGTCAATGATCGTTTGCTCGAACGCAAAATCATCGGCGGGCTGCCTCTGAAAAAATTCTATCCCGAACTTGGGAATGCGGCGCTGTGGTGCTGCACGGAATTGACTACGCGTAGCGTGATCGACGCTGCGGTGGATGTTTTCGCCAACCGCGAAGGCGCACTATCCGCCAAAGAAGAAGCCACGGTGGAAGAGGTGGCGCGATGAAAAATAGGATCCGCAAAGCCACTCGCCACGTGAATCAGAACGAAGGTCTGATCTTCGAGAAGTCTTCGCCGGGAAAATCCGCATGGAAATTGCCGCCGCTGGATGTGCCCGAAGTGGATACGTCAAGGCTCCTCGGTTCGTCGGAAAGAAAAGACCTCGGCCACATACCGGAAGTGAGCGAGATCGAAATCATTCGCCACTTTACGCGGCTTTCGACATGGAATTACGCGATCGACCTCGGCATGTATCCCCTCGGCTCCTGCACCATGAAGTACAACCCGCGCGTGAACGAGGCCGTAGCGCGGGTAGAGGGAATCGCGAATGGCCATCCCTACCAGCCGGAAGTGATTTCCCAGGGCGCCCTGCAGATCTTCAAGACTTTGAGCGAATGCCTGATCGATATCACTGGCATGGACGCGATCACGCTGCAGCCCGCGGCTGGCGCGCATGGAGAGATGACCGGACTTCTCATGGTGCGCGCTTATCACCATTCTCAGGGACGGCCGCGAAAAAAAATTCTGATCCCAGATTCAGCGCATGGAACGAATCCTGCCACTGCTGCCATGGTCGACTATTCGGTTGAAAATCTGAAGTCCGACTCGCGCGGCATGGTCGACATTGCCGCACTGGAAGCGCAGATGAATGAAGACGTAGCTGCGCTGATGCTTACCAATCCGAATACTCTCGGGGTTTTTGAACAGCAGATTCACAAGATTGCCGACATTCTTCACGCTAAAGGTGGCCTGCTTTACATGGATGGCGCGAACATGAACGCGCTGGTCGGCAAAGTACGTCCCGGCGATTTCGGGGTCGACGTGATGCACCTCAATCTGCACAAGACTTTCTCCACTCCACACGGTGGCGGTGGACCGGGATCGGGACCGGTGGCTATCAAAAAGAAACTGGAGCCGTTTTTGCCGACGCCGGTACTAATCACGAAAACTGACGGCACCCTCGGATTTGAATATAACCGTCCTCAATCCGTAGGACGGGTACGCGCGTTTTATGGCAACTTCGGAATGTTCGTCCGTGCCTTGGCCTACATTCAGGCCAACGGTCCGGATGGCCTGCGGCAAACCACTGAAGATGCGGTGCTGAACGCCAACTATATTCGCAAGGGGCTCGAAGGAACTTACGATCTGCCGTATTCCACGCCCACGATGCATGAAGTTGTTTTCAGCGACAGACTGCAGGCGAAAAAAGGCGTCCGCACCATGGACATTGCGAAGCGTCTGATCGATTACGGCTTCCATCCCTATACGACAGCGTTTCCGCTGATCGTTCCGGGCGCGTTGATGATCGAGCCGACCGAAAGCGAGTCGATAGAAGAGATGGATTTATTCATCGACGCGATGAAGTCGATTGCTGAAGAAGTGGAAGAGAACCCGCAGACGGTGCTCGATGCGCCACACTCCACGCGAGTTTCGCGGCTCGACGAAACGGCAGCCGCGCGCAAGCCGGTGCTGCGCTGGAAGCCCCAGGCCTGATTGCTAACTGATGATTTTTTGATTGTTGATTGAAACCCCGCCAGATTTCAATTAGCAACCGGCAATTAAGAATCAACAATTCGTCCGGCGTGAGTCCTACTTAGCGGTAATGTTCACCGACGCCCGCGTCGTCTCCCAGTCAATCCGCATCGTGCAACCGCTTCCCGACTTCACATAGGAAATCGTGAAGTCTTCCACTGGTGACGGCAGTTTGCTCACCTGCATGTCCACACGCCCCAGTTCGGCGCTTTCATACTTGTAGGGAATGCCCCACTCGCCCGTTGTCTTGTTGACGATCAGAGTCCATTTGTCAGCAGAGGGCACGGTGAAGATCGTATAGCTGCCGGCGGGAACGGTTTTGCCACCCACGACGACATCGGTGCTGGGGACAAACGTTGTGGCCTCATTGGCCCCGGTGCGCCAGACTTCGCCGAAAGGCACGAGATCGCCATAGATCTTTCTGCCTCTCATGCGAGGACTGGAGTAATCCGTCTTGATGTTTTTTCCGCCACCGAGGTCGCACGTAGCTGAGGCTGGCGGGCTAGGCTTGCCTCCCTTCTGCGCGACTGCCGCTGTAGCGAATGTGATGGTTAACAGTACGGAAAGGGCAATTCGTTTTCGCATCGCTTCTCCTGTGGATTATTTCCTTATGGCTGAATGTTAGACGCGCGAGAAACAAGTAAGTCAGTCGCCCAACGATTATGCCGCATTCCCGCGGGCGGTTACAATCGTCCCATGCCGGTATTCGATGAAAAGCGCGATGAATTGGATCACTATGAAACCATGATGGGCGTTCCCCGCGGGCGCCTGGCGGTCACCATGGACACGATTACCGATGCCATGGCGCTGGTCGGACAGCACGGAGTCTACTGCCAAAGCCAGCGCTGGCCCGGCAAGCCGGTCATGGATATTCAGATCATTATGAAAAGCCTGACCGACGCCAAGGAATTGATCCAAAGCGTGATGGAAGAACTGAAGGGCAAAACCGGCAAATGATTTTGCCCTTCGGTTGAAATCCTATTTCCCACTTCGAATGCGCATGCCATAGAACGAACGGTAGACGAAGAAGAACGAAACCGCGAAGAATGCTAAGGCCAATATGTTGGTGACCGTCGCACCTTGATCGCGCGTGAGAGTTACCGCCAGTTCCACTGCCAATAATCCAAACAGCGTAGTGAATTTGATGACCGGATTCAGGGCCACGGAAGAAGTGTCCTTGAAGGGATCTCCAACCGTATCGCCGATGACAGTTGCATCGTGCAGCGGAGTTCCTTTTTGCTTCATTTCGACTTCCACAATCTTCTTGGCGTTATCCCACGCGGCGCCGGCATTGGCCATGAAGATCGCTTGATACAGGCCGAAGATGGCGATCGAGATCAGGTAGCCGACGAAGAAGAATGGCTCCACGAAGGCGAACGCCAGCGTGCCGAAGAACACCGCAATGAAGATGTTCAGCATGCCTTTCTGCGCATACTTGGTGCAGATAGCCACTACCGCCTTACTATCGGCGACCGAGGCTTTCTCCACGCCCTCGAGTTTGATATTGGCTTTGATGAATTCCACCGCGCGATACGCTCCCGTGGTCACGGCCTGCGTGGATGCGCCGGTGAACCAATAAATCATCGCCCCGCCGGTAATGAGCCCGAGGAAGAATGGAGCATGCAGCAGCGAAAGTTTATCCACATCCGCGGTGAGGCCGCTGGTGAGCGCCATGATGATGGAGAAAATCATCGTCGTCGCGCCCACGACTGCAGTTCCGATCAGTACCGGCTTCGCGGTGGCTTTAAATGTGTTCCCCGCGCCGTCGTTCGCTTCGAGCAGGTGCTTGGCGCGCTCGAAGTCGACAGACATGTTGAAATCCTTTCTCACCTCAGCCTCGACGTTTGGAACCTGCTCGATCAGAGAAAGTTCGTAGACTGATTGCGCGTTGTCGGTGACGGGACCATAAGAGTCCACTGCGATGGTGACGGGCCCCATGCCGAGGAATCCAAAGGCGACAAGTCCAAAGGCGAAGACCGCCGGCGCCAGCATGGTTGCGGCCGCGGCCAAGCCCATGGTGCTGAAGTAGTAGCCGATGGCCATCAGCAGCACCATCGATAAGCCGAGATAGTAGCCGGAGAAGTTTCCGGCGACGAATCCCGAGAGAATTCCGAGCGAAGCTCCGCCTTCTTCCGCCGACGTCACCACTTCCTTTACGTGGCGCGATTCGGTCGAGGTAAACGATTTCACCAACTCCGGAATCAGCGCTCCCGCTAAGGTTCCGCAGGAAATAATCACCGCCAATTTCCACCATTGAGAAACGTCGCCGCCGAGTTCGGGAATGATGAAGTACGAAACCAGGAAGGTCAACGCAATGGAAACAATCGAAGTCAGCCAGACCAGCGAGGTAAGCGGAGTTTCGAAATTCATTTCATCGGCTTTGCCGAATCGGCCCTTGGCAATAACTGCGTTCAGGAAATAGGAGAGGGAGCTGGCCACCAGCATCATGACGCGCATCACGAAGATCCAAACCAGCAATTGAACCTGCACCGTAGGATTCTTCACACCGAGCAGAATGAAGGTGATCAGCGCCACGCCGGTGACGCCGTAGGTTTCGAAGCCGTCGGCGGATGGTCCTACAGAGTCGCCGGCATTGTCGCCGGTGCAATCGGCGATCACGCCGGGGTTGCGGGCATCGTCTTCTTTAATCTTGAAGACAATCTTCATCAAATCAGACCCGATATCGGCGATCTTGGTGAAGATGCCGCCGGCGATACGCAGCGCAGCTGCACCAAGTGATTCACCGATGGCGAATCCGATGAAGCAAGGGCCAGCATAGTCGCCAGGAATGAAAAGAAGAATGATCAGCATGATCAGCAACTCGACGCTGATCAGCATCATGCCAATGCTCATGCCAGCTTCGAGCGGAATCTGGTAAACCGGAAATGGCTTTCCCGGAAGCGCTGCGAAAGCGGTGCGCGAGTTGGCGAAGGTATTTACCCGGATTCCAAACCAGGCCACGCCGTAGCTTCCCGCGATGCCCACCAAACTAAAGACCAGAATAATGACGACGCGCATCGCTTCCATGTGCTCGAGCACGCCGAAGTAGAGCAGGATGATGACGGCGATAAAGGCCCACAGCAAGAGAATGAATCGTCCCTGGGTGATGAGATAGGTCTTGCAGGTCTCGTAGATGAGTTCCGAAATTTCGCGCATGGCGCGATGAACGGGAAGATTCTTCAGCCGCATGAAGATGACCATGCCAAAGCCGAGCCCGAAGATGCAGAACAGGATGCCGATCATCAGCAGGCGATGGCCGTCAATGGCGCCGTTCAAGAAGCTGACCGAGGAAAGATCAGGAAGTTTCAGCGAGGCTTCGCCGCCAGCCGTTTCGCCCGCGGGTTGAGCCAGGGCCGAGCCGGCGCAGACGGTGAGCAGCGAGGCCACGGCAAAAGAAGTTTTCAGAAAGCCAGATAGCACGCGGCGTGCTTGGAACGCAGTATTGGCGAGCCAGGTGCGCATAATAAGTCCTCCACAAAGGGTCGGTTTCTAGGAATTTGCAAACGTGTTTAGGTACTGCCTTCCGGCGAAGTTCCCCCTTGGGCAAGTCGGTGCAGCTTGGGAGACCAATGCCGGAGTTCCGAACACGCTTCCACCGCAAACCTACAACGGAGTGTTGGAGCTTGGCCGCGTCGGATTCTGCCCCCGTGCCGCTCGGAGCCATTGGAACTCTGCTCCAAACGTACGAGTGCAAAACGGGCATTTATAACATGTTGGAGGGATAGGGTCAATGACACGAGCCGGGAGTTACCTACGTGTCGGCATCGACGAAACTCCCAACAACCTTACGTTGTTCGCCTACTTCAGATGCTCCACCAGGAACAGGTCGGATAAGCTGCGGGTATAGCCGAAGACGTAGTGCTGCTCGTCGGCGCTCAGCAAAGGACAGGAAGATCCCACGACTCCAGCAATATCCACCGGGCTGAAGGATCTCCAGGGGGTGCGGGTTCCAGTTTTGAGGTCCACACGAAATGCCGAGCAGGAGGTTTCGCCGCGGCTCCCGATCAACAGAATTTGATCGTCATTTTCCCAGTGTAATGGCAGATCACCCGGTCCCGAGCCGGGAATCAATTGCGGCTGGCCTCCCTCCGAAGGCAGCTGATAAATGCCGTCACCGCCGATCGCGGCGATGAATTTGCCGTCCGGGGAGAGCGCGGCCCCGCGCAGGCGAAATCCTTCCGGGGTTATGGCGCGCGGCTGGCCACCATCCAGATTCATGATAAAGAGGCGGGAGCCATGACCCGCTTCATGCCCCTCGAACACCAGTCGTTTGGAGTCGGGCAGGAACCTGCCGTCGCGGGGAATAACGTTTCCAGTTGGCAGCGTGCGCTGTTGACCTACCCCGGTTGGCAGCAGCACGAAATCGGGCGGTGACATGCTCTGCCGCTGCACCAGTGCCCATTTGCCGTCGGGCGAGAGTGCGCGCGAGCTGCCTTCGCCAAGCCGGACTGCGGATGTGCCGCTGGTGTCGCGAACAAAAACCGCATAATCTCCGCCACCGGCTTCCCCGGCCTCCGTAAACAGAAGAATCTTGCCATCCGGAGAAAGCGATGACGGCACCGTCCAGTCCTGCCAACTGAGATCACGCTCCTTGGTTTCGCCGGGAACCAGGCCCACAGCGCCAGCACGCAAAGCATCGCGCGAAATCAATGCGCGGCCGCCGGCTCCGGTGTCGTGCAAAGTAAGCGTTCCGGGAGCGGTGAGCAATTCGCGGAGTTTGCCGGAGAGCGTAACGCCGCGCAAAGACCGGCTAAACCCGGTGGCGGTGGCGGTGAACCAAATTTCGTCGCCGGAAGGGCTCCACGCCAAACCAATGGCACTCGCCCAGCGTTCGGTGAGATCAGTCTTTTTTCCGTTCAGGTCAACCGCGCTAACGATTCCACCATCATCGCCCAAAAGTGGATGGTCGATGAAAGCGATGTGGTCGCCCCGAGGAGAGAAGCGGGGATCGCTGATCCAGCCGGTTGTCTCATACAAAACTTTCCCGATCGGGTATTCGAGACGGTCCTTTCCCCCCGCTGAGTGAACCGCCGCGAGCGCAGTTCCGTCCGGAGCCCATGCAGCGGCCTCGACGTTGTCCAGCAGATCACGCGGAGCATCCGCACCCACGGAGAGTTGCGCCAGCGTTCCTACGTAGGTGAATGCATTGTCGGCGACCCGGAAGCGGCGCAGCACGGCCATTTGTCCGGCGGATGAAACCGCCAGCACTTCGGTTTGCGGAAGTCCGAGGTCGCGGGATTCAGTGGAGTTCGGAGAACTTATATAGACCGACTGCGGATTGCCTTCCCAGGATGCGCTATAGATGGCTGAGCGGGGATCGGGAGCAAAGCGCGCCGCGGTGAGAGCTCCACGGCGGAATGTGAGTTCGTGAAAAGTGGGTACGGGTCCGGAGGCGGCTCTTTTGCCGATAAGTAATCCTGCAATGGCTCCGGCGACAAGCATCACTATCGCTGTGCCGGCCAGCAAAGGGATGCCAGTTCGGGCCGCAGGCGTTTTAAAGCTCGGCTGCGCCGGAGCCGATGTCGGCAATGCGTCGGCCTCCTTCGCAGCAGCCATTTGCCGCGACGATGGATGCCAGTCCCGTTGGAGGCGCTTGAGATCGGCACGCATTTCCGCCGCACTCTGATAGCGCAGATCACGATCCTTCTCCAAAGCTTTGTTGATAATGCGCTCCAGCTCCGGCGGAAGCTCAGGGTTGAGCCGCACTGGCGCAATGGGCGGCTTATTCAGAATCGCATTGAAGATTGCCGCAGAGGTGTTCCCCTCGAAGGGCAAATGGCTGGTGGCCATTTCATACAGCACCACACCGAAGGAGAAAACGTCGGAGCGGGCATCCAGTTCCTCACCCAGCGCCTGCTCCGGGCTCATATAGGCCACAGTTCCCAACGCCGAGCCAGGCGACGTCAACTGTTCGGCACGAACGCCCACTGTAGGCCCAGCAGTGGCTTCAGCTTCAATCTTGTGGTCCGATATCACTTTCGCCAGTCCGAAATCGAGAACTTTGGCGTGGCCCCGCTCGGTTACAAAAATATTCGCCGGCTTGATGTCGCGATGGACAATGCCTTTGGAATGGGCGGCATCCAGCGCGTCGGTAATTTCGATCGCCAGACTAAGCAGGAGCCCTACTTCAAGAGGACGGTGAGTGATGCGGTGTTTCAGGGTCAAGCCGTCCAGAAACTCCATCGCGATGAAGGATTGGGCCTCGTGTTTGCCAATCTCGTAGATCGTGCAGATGTTGGGATGGTTCAGTGCAGATGCAGCGCGGGCCTCGCGTCGAAAGCGTTCCAGAGCCTGAGAGTCTTCTGCCAGATCATCGGGAAGAAATTTGAGTGCTACGAAGCGGCCCAGCTGGGTGTCTTCCGCCTTATAAACGACACCCATACCTCCGCCGCCTAACTTCTCGGTTATCCGGTAATGGGAGATGGTTTGGTCGATCACGCGGGAGGCGCCCAGGCAATCGTATAGTAGGGTCTCGTACAGCGGAAGTCAAAATGTTCGAATACATCCTGGGACCGAGGAAGCTTGAAATCTCCGGGTCCAGATTTCTAGGTCCAATAAGTCCTATCCAGCGAGCGGTACTGTATGGCTTCTGCGATGTGCTTGGGCTCGATCTGCGCAGTCTCTTCAATGTCGGCGATGGTGCGGGCAACTTTTAGGATTCGGTCGTGGGCGCGGGCGCTGAGTCCCTGCTGCGTCATAGCGCGCTCGAGCAGGCGTTCACAGTCGGCAGAGAGCTCGCAGAACGTGCGGATATGGCGGGATGACATCTGCGCGTTGCAATAGATCTTCTCGCGGGAAGAAGCGAAGCGTTCCAGTTGTCTTCCCCGGGTACGGATAACCCGGTCCCGAATCTTCGCCGAGCATTCGGGCTCATTCGTCGAGCGCATCTCCTTGTAATTCACCGCCGGGACGTCGATGTGAATGTCGATGCGATCCATTAGCGGACCAGAGATCTTCGAGATGTAGCGCTGAATCATCGGCGTGGTGCAATTGCACTCGCGCGTTCGGTCATTGCGGAAGCCGCAGGGGCATGGATTCATAGCCGCCACCAGCATGAAGCGCGCCGGAAACATCAGCGACATGGCCGCACGGGAAATCGTGACCGTCCCATCTTCCAGGGGCTGGCGCAGGACTTCGAGAACATTACGGGGAAATTCAGGGAGTTCATCGAGGAAGAGTAATCCATTGTGAGACAGCGAAACCTCGCCGGGCCGCGGAATTGCGCCGCCACCGATCAGACCAGCGTCGGAAATCGTATGATGCGGCGAGCGATACGGCCGCTTGCCTACCAGTCCGCTGCCCGGGTCGAGCACGCCAGCCACGCTATGAATCTTGGTGGTCTCGAGCGCCTCTTCAAAGGTGAGCGGCGGCAGGATGCTCGGCATACGTTTGGCCAGCATGGTTTTGCCGGAGCCGGGCGGCCCAATCATTAATATGTTGTGGCCTCCGGCACAGGCAATTTCTATGGCACGCTTGGCGGTTTGCTGGCCGCGCACGTCCTTGAAATCGACGAGAAATTCCTGATTCTCGCGCAACAGGGCATCGCCATCGGCTTTCAGCGGAGCGATTCCGTTGCCCGAATTCACGAAGTGGATTACGTCCAGCAGCGAGCGCACGGGATAAACATCGACCCCGCCCACCATGGCAGCCTCGCGGGCGTTAGCCTCAGGCACCACCAGGCGGGAAATCTTGCGGCTGCGGGCCTCGAGAGCAATCGGAAGCGTCCCCCGAATGCCGCGAACGCCGCCGTCGAGCGACAACTCCCCTACGAAGAGACAGTCATCGATCTCTTTTCTGGTCAACCCCCCGTAAGCGCCAACGATGCCCAGCGCCATGGGTAGATCGAACCCGGAGCCTTCCTTCTTAATATCCGCCGGTGCGAGGTTGATGGTGATGTGGGTGGGAGGAATGTCGTAGCCACAATTTTTCAGCGCGGCACGCACGCGGTCGCGGCTCTCACGGACCGCCGCATCGGGCAGACCCACGGTGTGGAAGTGATCCTGGTCAGTCTTAATTCCCGAGCAGTCCACTTCCACTTGAATAATGTTGGCGTCAATGCCATACACCGCGGCGCTGAGTGTCTTGTATAGCATCGATTGTGAGGGAAAACTTATAGAGCCAGAATCGGCACACGAAGGCCTGATCCGGGAACATCTAGGTTATGCGCCTAAACCGCCGCAGCGCAGTGATGGATGTCACAGCCGCAGCCTGTGGATCGTTAGTAACCAACATTGTGCAATGGCCTGACGATTCTTCCCATATGGTCGGTATAATTTACGATGGTTCGATCGATCTTTTGATCGTTCAGTAACCTGACCCCTAATGATGCAGGCCTCTTCCGGTAGTTCTCGGCGTTCCCGCCCTCCGCGCAATCTGGAGCGCGAAGAATCCCAGCTGTGGCGATGGGTTTTACTTTTCATGGTGCTGCTGGCGACCGGCTTTGCCGTGCTGGCCTGGGAGCGGCTGGAAGCCTTGCCCTACCACCTCGGTCCGATGGCGGTGGGCGTGCTGGTTCTGTCTGTGCTTCTCGCCGTCTACGCCTACGGGCGCCGGAAGGAAGTCGGCGAACTCAAGATTCTGCTTCAGGATCTACAGGAACACGTCGGAGCGGCTCCCTCGGAAGAGCAACTCGATCAGCTGAACGAAATGATTGCGCGCTCCCAGCGCAACTTCAAAGAGCTGATCGACTCGATTGACGACGCGGCCTTTGCTGTGTCGCTCGACGGCACTTTGCGCACCGTCAACAAACGTGTCAGCCAGCTGGTGGGACTTCCTTATACCGCAATCGTCGGACAGAAATTCTTCGACTTTATCGAAGAACCCACGCGGGCCAATATAGAAGCAGAACTGGCACGCTTTCTGGACAAGAGGCACTGGGCGGGCACGGTGCGGTTGCGGTTTAAGAACAATTCCCGGCACTTCTACTTCGATTGCGTCCTGAACGCAATCATGAAAAGCGGCGAAGTTGCTGGCGTGAGCGTACTCGGGCGCGATGTCACCGAGCAACACGAGAAGGAACTCCGCTTCACGCAACTTTTCGAGACGCTGCAGGAAGGCGCATATTTCAGTGCGCCGGAAGGCAAACTGCTGGATGCCAATCCAGCGCTGGTCAGCATTTTAGGCTATGCCACGAAAGCGGAACTTCTTGCTCTCGAGCCGCGGCAGTTGAACCTGGATCCCCAGCAACCGGCGGTCCTTGGCCGGGCCCCCGATGATCGCGGTGGTGTTCGCGCCAGAGAGATCACCCTCCGCAAGAAGGATGGGAACTGTGCCGTATTTCTGGAATCTTCTCGCGCAGTATGGGATGACGCGGGCAAGTTGATTCGCTACCAGGGCACATTGGTGGACGTCACCGAGAGGCGCAAACTCGAGCGCCAAGTGGCGCGCCAGGAGGAATTCAGCCGCCGCCTGCTGGAGAGTTTTCCCGACCTTATTCTGGTAATCGATCTGGAGGAGCGTTATACCTTCGTCAGTTCCCGAGTGCGTGAGTTGCTCGAGTGCCCGTCCGAAGAACTGTTGGGCAAGAAGATTTCCGAAACTCCGCGTCACGCTCCCGAACTGTTGGAGCTTTATCGTGATGTGCTTGCCGGCAGCAAAGGATTTGGATCGGCGGAATACGGGGCGCGCCGCAGCGACGGAGGCGGGCGCAGCATGCGCGCCTCAGCCAGCCAGTTTTTCGACGCCGATTCCAAACTTGCTGGTGTGATCATTTCCGTTCGCGACATCACCCGGGAAAAGAAGTTTGAGCAGCAGGTGGTGCAGAGCGAACGCCTGGCCGCCATGGGTGCCATGATCGGCGGCGTTGCCCACGAGTTGAATAATCCGCTCACCAGCATTCTCGGGGTCAGCGAACTTCTGCAAGATAGCCAGACCACGGACGCGGCCCGGAAACAGATCGCCATACTGCAGCAGCAAGCGCGCCGTGCGGCCGAAATTGTTCACAACCTCACCTATTTCGCAACTCCGCCCACACCGGGTAAGACGCGTGTTAACCTCGGGGAGATCGTTGAACGCACGCTCAATCTGCACTCCTATTCGCTGCGAAAAAACAACATCACTGTAGACTTCGTGCGCGAGCCCGGATTGCCTTATGTTCAGGGCGATCCGCACCAGTTAATGCAAATTTTCTTGAACTTGATTTTGAACGCAGAACAGGCCATCCGAGAAACGCGCGACCGGGGAACGTTGCGCATCCGTTTGGGAACCAGCGGGAATTCAGTGTGGGCCAGCTTTTTGGACGATGGTCCAGGCATTCCGGCAGAAATTCTCCCCAGCATCTTCGATCCCTTTTATACGACGAAGCGGCCGGGGCGGGGAACAGGTCTGGGTCTGAGCATCTGCAAATCCGTAATGAAGGAGCACAATGGAATGGTTGAGGCTGCTAACGCACCCGGAGGCGGTGCAGTATTTACAGTCTCACTTCCGGCAGCTACTTCTCTAAACCCCGTCGATCCTGCGTAATCACTTTTCGAGCTGGGCTGCTAGTTTCTTTCCACGGCCATCGCAACGGCGTTGCCCCCGCCAAGGCAGAGTGCGGCGATTCCGCGCTTCGCATTCCGCCGTGCCATCTCATAAATCAAAGTCACCAGCACGCGGGCCCCACTCGCTCCAATGGGATGACCAATGGCGACTGCACCGCCATTCACATTCACCTTGTTGAGATCCAGCCCAAGTTCGCGCGTCACGCCCAGCGCCTGTACTGAGAATGCCTCATTGAGTTCATAGAGGTCGACGTCTTCGTTTTTCCATCCCGTCTTTTCCCAGATTTTACGCACCGCATCGACCGGCGCCATCATCACCCACTTGGGTTCGACTCCGCTGGTGGCTTGCGCCACAATCCGAACCATTGGTTGCACGCCAAGTTCCTTCGCCCGGGTTGCGCTGGTCACGACCAGGGCGGCGGCTCCGTCATTCACTCCTGGCGCGTTGCCTGCGGTTACCGTTCCATCTTTCTTGAATGCGGGCTTCAGCGCGCGGAGCGCTTCGATGGTGGTATCCTCGCGCGGCGATTCGTCTTTCTCAAACAGTATTGGCGCTTCGCCCTTCTTCTTCGCGGGAAGTTCTACCGGCACGATCTGCGACTTGAAGCGGCACTCCTTCCATGCGGCGATGGCTTTGCGATGCGAGTTGACGGCGAACTCATCCTGCTCTTCTCTCGAGATGCCATATTTTTCGGCGACATTCTCACCGGTGACGCCCATGTGATAGTCGTTGTAAATATCCCACAGCCCGTCGTGCACCATGGAGTCGATTACCTTGCCATTCCCTAGCCGGTATCCCTTGCGAGCTTGCGGTAGCAAGTATGGAGCGTTCGTCATCGATTCCATGCCGCCGGCGACGACGAATGAACTGTTTCCGGTTTGCACCGCTTGCGCAGCGAGAGCTACGGCTTTCAGTCCGGAGCCACAAACTTTGTTGATTGTCATGGCACCTGTCGCAGGAGACAATCCTGCGAAGATCGCAGCCTGGCGCGCGGGATTTTGTCCCAGTCCTGCAGGGAGGACGTTGCCCATGATGCATTCATCAATCTGATCGGAGTTCAATCCGGCGCGCTTCACCGCTTCGCGCACCACCACCGCACCCAACTGCGTAGCACTCAAATCACTCAGGCTTCCCTGGAATTTTCCCACCGCCGTTCGACAACCGGAAATGATGACAACATCGTCGAAACCCGCCATAGATCATGCTCCCGCGAAGATTCGCAGCTACATTATAGATGCAGCCGAAGGCGAAAACGATGAACTTCCGCGATGTTTTCATAGCGTTGCTCGATCATCGCCGTGCAAAGAGTCTGCAGATGAAACGAAGAGCGTCCGACGGCTTTACGTCTCGCGCGAGTTGCATACTTGGAAGATTTCATCGCTGCGTCGAGTAGATTCTGTCGCTCACGCTCTCTGCTCTGTGACTTTGGTACAGCATCGCTCGCCACACTACGTTCATTTTTTTCTTGACTTCATTTTTCATTAACTGAATACTTCATTTAGTTGCAACAAAACATCGTTGCAGATTTTTCCATGAAAATGGAAGGGAGAATAGAACCAATGGCAACCAAGAAAAAGGCAAAGAAGAAAAAGAAGCATTAAGAAGTCAGTATGAAGTCAAAGGGGGACGCCAAAAGCGTCCCCTAAGTTTTTGTCCCGAAGTTCTCGTTCCGCAAATCAATCGAGCACCTTTGCCGCCGTTTTTCCAGTGTTGGAACTAACATTTGGAGCACGCTTTTCCCGTGCCGGGCACAGCCCGCGAAATGCGCAGAAGTTGCAGTAAAAATCGGGCTTAGGCTTGAAGTTTCCATCCGCGATGCCTCGCACTACGGCCAGCACTCGCTCTCGAGCCTGCTCCAATTGAAAGTCAGTACGCTTCGAGATGATCGGAATGTTTCCTTCGAGATTATGAAACACTAATTCGCTGACACGGTATCCCCACCTCTGCTCGGCGGCCATGGCATAGATTGAAAGCTGCAGGCTCTCGTCGGCGTCCTCCTGCGACCGCGCCTTGCCGGTTTTGTAGTCGACGATCACCACGCTGCCGTCGGGCGCGCGATCCATGCGGTCGATTCGCCCGGTAAGCTTTGTGCCGGCGATCTCCACATCAAACCACTCCTCCGTATGCAGGACCTCGGGCAGCGTCGACGATCGTGTTACGACGAGAAATTCTTTTAACTGTTCGAGCCCCTGCTTTAGATAGAGGTCGCGCTGATAGTCGTCCTGAATTCCAGTCGAGAGCAGATCGTCACTAAACTGTCGCAGCAAGTCATCGTCCGGCTTGATCCTGCGCAGACGTACAGAGTCATAGTAGGTGCGCAATACCCGGTGCATCGCGGCCCCGTACTGCACCGCCGCATGGAGTTGCCGCGAGAGTTTCCATTCGCGTTCGAATTTGAACTGCAGAGGACAAGTTTCATAGGTCTCGATGGCGCTCGCGCTCAGTCGCAAATCGAGTCCTTCAATGGCTGGAAGTTCTAGCCACGCGGGCAGGCGAGAGCCTCCGTTATGGGCCGGGTCCGCGGCCGCTGCGATCTCGATCAATTCCGGTTGCGAAGGCAGCGCGGCCCGCGCTCTGAGCCATCGTTGCAACCCTGAGTTGCCGATCAGTTCGCGCAAGAAGCCCGCCGGGGTTTTGTCGCGTCCAATCCCCTGCTTGCCGTACATGTGCAACGAATCCCGGGCACGGGTCATCGCCACATAAAAAAGTCGCCGCTCTTCCTGATCGTGCAGCGTCTTGTCATCGCCTCCCACGGCCGAATCCGGATCGCGCAACTCTCGCGGAAACTCCACCAGGCTCTCTCGATAGCTGGCAGGAAAAGATGGACTGGTGGCACGCAGAATGAAAACGTGAGAGAACTCCAGTCCCTTCGCGCCATGCGCCGTCATCAGCCGCACCGCGTCCTCACTGTCATTCGATGCCAGCGGAATGGTTCCGCAAGCCTCGCGAAAATAGCTGAGATATTCGATCCACTCATGCAGATCCCCACTTTCGGTAGTCGCCTTCTGCTCCCAGTCGGCGGCAAACTTCAGAGCTGCCTGCATCACCGGCGAATCGAGGGTGAGACCGAATTGCTTGCCGATCAACTGCATTGCGGCGCGCGCTTTCGCCTGCCTGCGGTCGACTTCATCCCGCGCCTGGCGCACACATTGCAACACAGGCGAACCACCGATGACGCTGTCTAAAACCGAGGCAAGCGGAACCATTACGCCGTCCCGTGATTCCTTCGCAATCGCACGCAGCGCACTTCGAAGCTGCTCGGGATCCACTTGGAACTGCGGCAATGCGGCCACTCGAAACAGACTTGCATCGGCGCTCAGGTCGACCACGGTCGCAACGCAGGCAAATAAATCCCGCACTTCAGGCGTGTCGCTGACGTCCATGTTCTCGATGGTGAAGGGAATTTCATGCTCGGCCAGGTGCTGCACGACATCATCCCGATTCACGTGAGAACGGTAGAGGATGGCGAAGTCTTTCCACTTGCATCGCGAATGGCGCCGCGTCTCTTCGATGATGCGAACCACATCGGGCGCCTCTGCATCCCGACCGGTAAATGCGATCGCCTCCACGGGGAATGTGGTCAAGGATTTTCCCTGATGAATCGCGTCCTCTTCCCGCGCAGACTGTAGCGGAGTACGGTGATAGCTGAATCCACCTGCCTCGCCCGCGCGAAAGACAGCCGGATTCTTGTCGACTACGGCGAAGGCACACTGCAAAATCGGAGTGGTCGAACGACGATTCTTGCCCAGAACGACAAGCTTGCTATCAGGGAAATGTCGGCGGAAGAGATGAAACGCCGCGCTAGATGCTCCACGGAAACGGTAGATGGCCTGATCCGGATCGCCGACCGCGAAGATATTAGCGTCGCTCCCCGCCAGCGCGGCCAGAATCTGGATCTGCGCGAAGTTGGCGTCCTGAAATTCATCGACCAGAATGAAGCGGGCGCGCGCGCGCTCCTCTTCGAGGACTTTCTCATTAGTCGTCAGCAACTCATGGGCCCGCGTGATCATGTGGCTGAACGTGCCGTAATTGTCTTCGCGCAACCAACGCTCAGTGGTGGCAAGCACCCCAGCGATTTCCTGGCAGCGTCCGATCACTTCAGCATCGGTCAGCTTTTCTTTCGACTTGGCGACCCGTGGGACAGAAGACTCTCCTCGCTCCAGACGCTGAACGTACTCCGCATATTTTTGCGGCGTGACCAGTTCGTCGTGGCAACGATTTAAGAAGCGCAATAAATCATCGAGAAACTGGGCAACGTTAGCCGCTCGTACATAGTGCTCGAGGCGAAGTTCGTGAATCCTCTTGCGCAGGTAAATCCATAGGTCCTTTTCGTCGAGTACGGCAAAGTCTCTCTTGGCGCGCTTAAGCAGGGCGTTGCAGTAATCATGAAATGTAGCCGAGTGAATCTTCTTGCCCAGCAGGCTGCTGACCCGGTCATGCATCTCGCCCGCGGCGGCCACGGTGTAAGTGAGGGCGAGAATTTCCTGCGGCTTGGCATGGCCCTGCTGCACAAGGCCTGCAATGCGGTGAATCAGGACAGAAGTTTTCCCGGTTCCAGCACCCGCCACTACCAGCATAGGTCCGTGAACGTGGTCGATCGCTTCGCGCTGACGATCATCGGGAAGAAATGGAGCGGGATGAGATTGAAGTTTGGAAACAGCCATTGGGGCTCAGAATACCACTCCGTTCGGAAACCGGCGGGCTGCGATAATTACAGAGAGCAGAGCGCGGACGCCGCAATTGCCGTCGCGGCTATGGCGGCCGTTTCGGCGCGGAGAACTGTGTTTCCCAGGGACGCCGAAATCCAGCCGGCCCGCTGAAATGCTTGGATCTCGTCTCCCGTCCATCCGCCTTCAGGGCCGATGGCCAAGATAATCCCGCTACCGCCGGTTTCCTGCTTCAGTACATCCCGCAGCAACGTATGCTGTTCCGATTCGGACAAAAATATTCGCAAGCCGACGGAAAGATTCAACGCTTCGGAAAGCTTGGCAGGTTCGGCGATTTCTGGCGGCGCACTCCGGCGCGATTGTTCTGCCGCTTGCCGGGCGATGCGCCGCCAACGCTCGACCCTTTTAGCAGACGCGACAGCCAGATGTGAATCGGTACGGCGAGCGATCACCGGCACGATGCGCGTAACGCCCAGCTCCGTGCACTTTTCAATCGCCCACTCCATGCGGTCAAATTTGTACACGGCAAGAACCAGGGTGACCTCAGCCAGGCGAGCTGCAGAAACTATTTCGCTCAGGTCGAACTCGACTCGGTCATCCTTTACCAACGTAATTCTTCCGCGGCGAACGCCCTGGCCGGTGGCGATATCGAAATCTTCTCCAACACGAGCACGCAGCACGCGGACCAGGTGATCCGCATGCTCCCCAACCAGAGCGGCGCGATCTCCCGAGACTTCGTCGGCAATCCAGCGGCGGCGGGTCATGAAGTGAACGCAAAAGACGTCAGCCAAGTTTGGCCCTGAAGAGACGCCTGTGGACGCATCCGGGAACGAAGCTTTTTACGAAACAAGAATCTTCTCTGGTGCTAGTCGAACAGATCTTTCATTTTGCCCAGCAGCGAGCGCACCAGCGGCTGGTTATCTACTTTCGCCGTGGTCTCCAGTTCTTGCAGCAGTTCCTTCTGGCGCTTATTCAGCTTGGTGGGAATCTGCACTCGAACTTCCACGTAGAGGTCGCCCTTGCCGTGACCGTTCAGCACGGGCACGCCCTTGTTGCGAATGCGGAAAGTTGTGCCGGGCTGAGTTCCATCTGGAATCTTGAGCGCGTGCTCACCTTCCAGCGTCGGAACCTTGATCTCCGCGCCAACGGCCGCCTGCGTCACCGAAAGCGGAACCGCGCAGTGCAAATCGTTACCCTCGCGCACAAAAAAAGGATGTTCCTTCACATGCAGCACGACGTAGAGATCGCCGGCAGGCCCACCGAACGGACCGGCCTCGCCGCCGCCCGTAAACCGGATTCGGGTGCCGTCTTCAACCCCCGCCGGAATCTTTGCATCCACCTCTCGCTGCCGCAGAAGCCTGCCTTCTCCTTTGCAGTTGGGGCAGGGATCGGTGATCACGCTGCCCGCGCCCTGGCATGACGGACATGTTCGCGCGATGCTGAAGAAGCCCTGCTGATATCGCACCTGACCGCGGCCTGCGCACGATTTGCAAGTAGTGGGACCTTTCCCCGGCGCTGCCCCCGAGCCGCTGCAATCTTCGCAGGCTTCGTGGCGGCGGACCGTCACGCGCGTCTCCGTACCGAAAACCGCTTCTTCAAACTCAAGAGTGATATCTTCCCGTAGATCCGCGCCGCGTTGTACCCGGCTGCGGCGGCGTCCACCACCGAATGCATCTCCAAATCCAAAGAACTCACCAAATATCTCGCCGAAGTCCTGGAAAATCGTGGGATCAAAACCTGCGCCGGCCGAAGACGCACCACCCACCCCCGCATGCCCGTAGCGATCGTATAGAGATCGCTTATCCGAGTCGGCGAGAATCGCGTAAGCCTCGGTTACTTCCTTAAAACGCTCCTCCGCATCCGGATTGTTCGGATTGCGGTCAGGATGCCACTGCATGGCGAGCTTTCGGTAAGCGCTCTTGAGTTCAACTTCGGTGACGGTGCGGGTTACGCCAAGCACCTCGTAATAGTCGCGTTTTGCGTTCGTGGTCAGAATTGACGCCTCTCCTTCATGAGCAATACAGCTGAGGTTGGAATTTACCGCCCAGGATTTCTTGCTACCTTCACCATCGCCGGACGCAGCAGCCGGTCTTTAAGCTTATAGCCCCGCTGCAACTCTTCAATCACCTGATGGTCCGGAGCGTCGGAGGTTTCCACCATTTCAATCGCCTCGTGGAAATGGGGATCAAACGTTTGGCCCTTGGCGGCGATTGGTTGCACCGACTGCTTGGCCAGCGCGGCCTGTAATTGCTTGTAAATCAGATCGACTCCGTTGCGGAAGTCAGCTGGTTCCGATTTCACCTGCAGCGCGCGGTCAAAGCTATCGAGCACGGGAAGCAAAGGCTTGATCGCGTCCGCCGCGGCGTACTCGCGAAAATCCTGCTGTTCTTTGATGTTCCTGCGCCTGACGTTCTCGAACTCGGCCTGCATGCGCGCCAGGCGGTCGAGCAGGGAGTCGCGCTCGGCTCTTAATTTTTGCAACTCCGATTCAGGAGCCGCGGATTCCGCGGCCGCCGCCGGACTCGTCGCAGCCCCTGGTTCGTTGTCTGCCGCTGGGAGTTCATGCTCCAAGTCCAACCCAGCTCTCCGCGCTTCCGATCTTTCTGCTTCCGATCTCTCTGCTTCCGATCTTTCTTTTTCCGATCTACCGTTAGCTTTACTCATAAAAACCCCAGTCACTCCGATTCATTCAAAATTTTGTCGAACAGGCGCGCAATGTAGGAAACCGCAGTCATGGTGTGCTGGTAATCCATGCGCGTAGGTCCGATTACCGCCAGCGACCCAACCATGTCGCTTCCCGAGCGCGCCGGAGCTCCAATTAATACAAAGTTCTGCATGGAAGGAATCGCGTCATCGAGCCCAATGACAACTCTCACCGCCTCCTGCTTAACGTCCAGATAGGCGCCCAGGAGTTTCGCGATTTTCTCCTTTTCTTCGAGAGTCTTCAGCATTTCCTGCAGACGCTGGCGATCCTGCTGGCCAGTGACAAGATTTGCCGCGCCTTCTACGAACACCACCTGCGTCCCCGGTTCGGCGGCGAGCGCGCCCTGTTTATAAAGCTGCTCAATGGAATTCATCAGCCGATCGTATTCGCTGCGTTCCTGCTCGATTCTTCGAGCCAGTTCGGCACGCATCGACTCCATCGTCCATCCGCGAAAGTTTTCATTGATATAGCGGGCCGCAATATCGAGTTCATCCTGCGGCAAATCCAGGCGCAAAACGCGGTCCCGCACCAGTCCCGAGCGCGTGACCAGCACTGCCAAAACTTTCTGGTCTCCCAGCCGCGAGAAATACACATGCTCCAGTGCATTCTTGGTGCCGCTAGAGGCCACAGTGACGCCCACATTTCGCGAGATCAGCGACAGGACACGGGAGGTCCGCTCCATAAATTCCTGCACGTCGCTGATTCCGGCCAGCGAGTCGGAAATCATGCTCTGTTCCTGAGGGGCAAGCTGGGTCGTCCCGGAAATCTGTTCGACGTAATAGCGGTAGGCCTCGGGCGTCGGAATGCGTCCCGAAGAGGTGTGTGTCTGTTCGAGGAATCCGGCATCCGACAAGTCAGCCATCACGTTTCGGATAGTAGCGGGACTAAGACCTTCACGATTCGATCGCGACAGCGTGCGCGATCCGACGGGCTCGCCGGTGGAAATAAAAGTCTCCACGATCGCGGTGAGAACTTCGCGTTCTCGCTTACCGATGTTCGGATCAGAAGGCATGTTTATGAGATTCAAGGTCGGCGTGGCTTTCGGCCATAATTCCAGCTAAGTAATTTAGATGCAAAAACTTAGCTTCAGGACGCAAACTGCCTGCGCTGCTTGGATTCTAGGAAGGTGGTGGGGTCCTGTCAAGGAGGTTAGTGAGTGACCCGCGAGGTGAGTCCATTTCCACTTTCACTCGTTCAAGCGCAGTCATTTCTTTAATTCCGCAGGCCAGTTCGTGAGCAGCCGGAGCGGAGCCTGGGCTTCTTCTTCGGCGTGGTTTATCAGCAGGCGTTTTCCGTCGGCGGAGACGTCGAACGATATGCCGATGCCAGGCGAAGTGGTGTTGAACAGACGCTGGGGCGTGCCGACCTCGATCTCCGATCCTTTTACAGCGATCGGGCAGGCGAAGAAATCATTGGTAAGATTCTCGTAGAAGAGTTCTTTTCCGTCGGCGCGCCATGCAGGGTAAGCTCCGCCGTTGGACGACACTTTCCATTTGCCTTTTCCTTCCGGAAAACTGGTGATGTAAATCTCCTGCACTCCGGATTCGTCCGAGACGTAGGCTACCCATCGGCTGTCGGGGGAAATGCGATAGCTATTGATGTTCGACTGCAGAGAAGGCGGTTGCACGATCGCTACCGGCTTGGCGCCTCCGGCGACGGGCACGACCCAGAGAGAAATCATTTTCTCGCCTTCGCCTCGGGTATAAGTTACGTACTTTCCATCGGGCGACCATGCCGGATAGTGATAGTTAAGTTGCTCGGCGATCAGCGCCTTTTCAGCTCCGCTCCCATCGGCAGCCTTGCTGCGAATCTCGACGTTGCCTCCACCGGTGGCGGTCTGCGCGGAGAACATGATTGTTTTGCCATCCTGCGACCAGGTGGGTTCCTGAACAATCTGCTGGTCGAAGGTGATGCGGGTTCTGGCCTTGCGCTCCAGGTCGAGCGTCCAAATGCCGTTGCCGCTGGCAAATGCCGCGCGCTTGTTATCGGGCGAGAGGCGCACATCACTGATGGCGATCCCGCCTGGATCGAAGTCAGCCAGCGCTTTCCCCGTGCGGTCGAACCAGACGAGCTTGCTTTTAGCCGAGGCGGCGTTGCCCAGCTGGTAAACCATGAGTCCGTTCTGGGAGACCGCAAAAATGCTGCGCCACACGCCGACGTCGTCACGGAGATTGCTGAATAGCGGAACCGCTTGTCCCGAGAGAGTGCCCGACTGCGGATCAAACGGTTGGGCGACCAGGGCGGTGTTGGCGCGGTAGAGCAGATAGCCGGAAGCGTATTGCGCGGCGGAATCGCAGGCGACGATCTGGCGAGTCTCTTTATTGTCCAACGATCCGAAGTAGATTCCGTTCGGTTTGGTATCACCTCCGGTGTGGCTGGTGGCGAGAAAAAGAAAATGTTTGCCGTCGGGCAGGAACCAGGGCCAGCGATGGGTGTCGTGCCGGGTCTTCTCGATTACTGTTGCCGGCTCGGCAGTACCGCCCTGCGCACTCACTTTCCACAAAGCGCCGAGAAAATCCGGGGCGAACACGATCACGCCGTTCGCGCTCCAGCTGCCGCCGCGTGAGTTGGGAGCGTCGGCTAGCACGGTCACCGGACCGCCGGTGGCAGGGATCTTTGCCAGCTTGCCGTTGGCGAAGAAGCCGATGAAGCGGCCGTCCGGCGACCAGAAGGGATGCATCGCGTTCTGCGTCCCCTCGAGCGGCTGCGCAGCGTCGCTGTTCAGCGGGCGCACCCATAGCATCTTAGCTTCGCCGGAGTGAGCCACGAAAGCCAACTTGTCGCCCTGCGGAGACAAGACAGGCATGCCGCCGGCGTCGCCGGTGGTGTCCAGCGAGAATTTTTCCGGTGGCTGGATTTCGGCGTGCAGAGAAATGGACTCTGCGGAAGCTTTCGCCCAACGGTAACCGGCGAATCCGGCGAGTGCAATGCATGTCAGCAGAAGCGCGCCTGCCGAGGCTGCCCATGATTTCTTGAACTGCGGAGATGTTTTCTCCGCATCGGTCGTAGGTTCCGAAATCATCGACTCGCCAATCCAGCGCAGGTCCATCGCGAGATCGTGCGCGGATTGCATGCGGTCGGCGGGATCTTTGGCAAGACACGCACACACTACGCGATCGAGCATCGGCGGAGCCAGCGGCTGGATCGCACTGATCGGCTCCGGATCTTTTTCCAGAATGGAGCTGAAGACGCTGAGTTGCGATTTGCCTTCGAAGGCGCGGCGTCCGGTGATCATTTCGTAGAGAACGCATCCGAAGCTGAAGAGGTCGCTGCGGGCGTCGGCTTCCGCTCCCTGCAGAAGTTCGGGCGCCATGTATTGAAAAGTTCCGACGATCGAACCCTTCTGCGTGAGCGGCGATGCCGCAGCTGTCAACGAAGCCAGGTTCACGGTCGGAGTGGAAGGCGTGAACTGACCGACGGCGTGCGAGGCAATCGCCAGTTCCGTTTTTGCCAGGCCCGGTTTTGCCAGACCAAAGTCCATCAGCTTTGCGCCCGCTTTGGTCAGCATAATGTTCGCTGGCTTTAGATCGCGATGAATGATGCCCTGTTGATGAGCTTTCTCCAGGGCTTGCGCGATTTCTGTTCCAATCTTCAGAACTTGCTCAACGGGCAGGGCGCCTTTCACCAGGCGATCAGCGAGCGTTTGCCCTTCGAGATATTCCATCACCAGGAACTGCCTGCCGTCCTGCGTGCCGATGTCATAAAGCGTGCAAATATTCGCATCCTGAAGCGCGGAAATGGCTTTCGCTTCGCGCTCCATGCGTTGCTTCAATTCCGGATCAGAGGAAAGGTGAGAAGGTAGAACCTTGATGGCGACGGTACGGTCGAGACGCGTGTCCTTGGCGCGATAGACCTCGCCCATGCCGCCTGCGCCAAGGGGGTTGAGGATTTCGTAAGGACCGAGCTTTGTGCCAGAGGCTAGAGCCATGGGTTCGCGCAATTATAGCCCCAGCATGATTGCTGATAAGAAGACCGAGAGGACTCGGATTCGATTAGAGTCCGCAAACTCTCAAGGTGCTTTAGCAAACCATTCCTCGAACCACTCGAGCGATTGAAGTGAATAGTCCCGCGAATCTGCGGGCTTGATGAGCATGTGTCCCTCGTTCGGATAGACAACAAGCTTTGTAGGCACATGAAAATAGTTCAGGGCGTGCCACCATTCCACCGATTGCTCCATCGGGACTTCGCCATCGCGGTCGCCCACCAGAATCAAGGTGGGAGTTTTCACCGCTTTGACGAAGTGCATGGGATCACTCTTGTTGTAGACCCCGGGATCGTCATATACGGAGGCCCCGAAGAAGGGGATCATCCATTCATCGATATCGTTGAGACCGTAGTAGCTGAGCCAGTCGGAAAGTCCTGCGCCCGCGACAGCGGCGGCAAAACGATGAGTCTGAGTTTCGGCCCACATGGTCATGTATCCGCCGTAGCTGTGGCCGCGAATGCCGATGCGTTTGGCATCGATCGGATATTGTTTCACCATAGCATCGACTCCTGCCATGATGTCGCGATAATCGCCGCCTCCGAAATCCTTTACATTGCCCTGCGTGAAAGTTTCTCCCTGACCGTAGCTGCCGCGCGGATTCGGGCAGAGAGCAAAGTATCCCATTGCCGAAAGCGGGCCCATATTGCGCTCATCCCACACTGGGGCGCAGGCAGCGGACGGCCCTCCATGCACGCTTACGACAAGTGGATACTTTTTGCTGGTGTCGTAGTCTTTGGGCAGCATCAACCATCCCTGAACACGCATGCTGCCGTTCATCCAGTGCACGTTCTTCATCTCGCCCCACGCCGGTTTCACGTCCGCATTCACATGCGTGAGCTGGCTCCAGTTTCCAATCTGTCCCGTCCAGACCTCAGGCGGAGCGCTCGGCGATTGCCGCACAATCGCTGTCGTGACCTCCTTCGAAGCGGATGAAACCCAAGCGATGCTGGCAGGACGAGCCAACTCCGGCCCGGTCCACAATGTTTCGATGGCGCCGCCGTTCGTGCTCAAGCTGGCAAAGCCAAAATTACCATCTACGTTTTCTGCGAACAGGATGCGATCGGCAGCCTGCCACGCGAGGGTATAAGGGGACGCTTTGATATCAGGAGTGAGATTTCGCGCGGCCCCGCCCACGCTGGGGACTACATAAACATCGCCTCCTGTAGAACCCTCATCGCTCATCAGTCCTTCGATGAACGCCACATACTTGCCGTCGGGGGAGACTCGCGGATCGGCGAGTTGCAACTTCGGCTTATAAATCTCGCGCATGTCCCCGCTGCTTGCGTCGATTAAATAGAGACGAGCAATCCACCAGTTCGCATCGCCATTGCCGTGAGCCGCAGTCGCTGCCCAGCCTTTGCCGTCGGGCGTCCAGTCGTATTCATAGACGTAGACATCCGCTGGTGTGACTTGCGTCAAATGGTCTGTGCTCAGGTCGATGGTTGCAATGCGCTGCTCGAAGATTTTCTCGTCGATGACGCCCGCAAGCGGTGTCATCGGCTGCAGCGGTCCTGCAACGCGGGGCATGCCTTCAATGAAGAGAATGGCGAGCTTTGAGCCATCCGGAGAAAAGCGCGGTGCCTGAACATATCCTTTCAACTCCACATGCTTCACCAGATTGCTGCCGTCGGCGGCTGCGGTCCAGATTTGCGCGGATGGAACGTCGCCCGGAAGATCGGCGATGAAAGCAATGCGCTTACTATCGGCAGACCAGGCAACATTTCGTATTCGAAGGCCGCCTTCCACCGCGATCGCCTGAGAGGATCCAGGCGAAGCACCTGCGACGCTAAGTTTCTCATTCACGATGTACGCCACCCGAGTTCCATCGGGCGAGAGTGCAACATCGCTGATCCTCTTCGCGTGCGGCATCGAATCGAGAACTGCGGCGGCGTGCGAGGTCGCGGGAGTGGAGTCTTGCGCGAAAAGGCAAGTGCAGACCAGAGAGCTTGCTACGGCGATCAATAGAACTTTGGACGAGAATTGCATATTCATGATTGGATGCATGGCGGAAGGAGTATACCCGACCAGAATATCCTCTGGCATCTTCCTCTGCCGTCGCATCTGCGCGTATCCTCAAACGTTTGTGATGCGAAACTATTTCATATGAGGTCGAAACCACACGTCGTGGTGATCGGCGCCGGTGCCTTTGGCGGCTGGACCGCGCTTCATCTTCTCGAACGCGGAGCCCGCGTAACATTACTCGACGCATGGGGGCCGGGAAACTCGCGCGCATCGTCCGGCGGCGAAACTCGCATCATGCGCGGCACCTATGGCCCCGATCAGCCTTATACGAGCCTCGCTGCCCGCGCCCTGAAGTTGTGGGCGAAATACGAACGGCGCTGGAATCGCCAATTCCTGCACCGCACCGGCGTTCTTTGGATGGTCAGCAGCCGCGACGATGAATTCGAGCGTGGATCGCCAGCAACGCTTCGCGAAGCGGGAATCAGATTTAACGAGCTTTCCACTTCAGAGATGAAGAAACGCTGGCCACAAATTGACTTTGCCGATGTCCACTGGGGAATTTACGAACCAGAGTGCGGATATCTCGATGCTCGCGCCAGCTGCCAGGCTGTGGTCGATGCGTTCGAGAACCAAGGCGGCACGTATCGGCTAGCCGCAGTGTCAACCGACGGCCTGGAGAGCGCACCTGTGCGCAGCCTGACGCTCTCGGATGGTCCGCTGCTCAAAGCGGATCTTTATGTTTTCGCGTGCGGGCCCTGGCTGGGGAAAATGTTTCCGCAAACAGTAGGCGAATTCATTCGGCCCACGAAGCAAGACGTTTTTTTCTTCGGCCCGCCTGCCGGAGACTCGCGCTTCTCCGACGCGCATCTTCCAGTGTGGGGCGATCATGGAAAGCGATTTCTCTACGGCATCCCCGGCA
>DASRWO010000259.1:0-6841 GCA_035654555.1 Candidatus Deferrimicrobiaceae bacterium
AATCAAGTGGCCGCTACGCAAGCTCCCGGCCAGCTCTGGATCAAGCGCACCATCCTCGAAATGGGCGGCAAAGACGCTATCATCGTCGATGCCGATGCCGATATCGATTCCGCTGTCGAAGGCGTCGCCCAGGCTGCCTTCGGCTTTCAAGGGCAAAAATGTTCCGCCTGCTCGCGCGCCATAGTCGACGAACGCGTCTATGACAAGTTCCTCGAGCAACTCAAAGCGCGAGTTGAAAAAATCACCATTGGCGATCCTGCCGAAAACACTGGCATGGGTGCCGTGATCAACGAAGGCTCGATGAAGACCATCCTTGGATACATCGAGCAAGGCAAGAAAGATGGACGCCTGATCACTGGCGGCGAACGCGCTAGTGAAGCTGGCGAAGGCTACTACATTCGCCCGACGGTAATTGCCGATATTCCCGCGAAGTCAAAACTCGAACAGGAAGAGATTTTCGGTCCCGTGCTGGCCGTGATCAAAGCCCGCGGCTTCGATCATGCGCTGGAGATCGCCAACGATACCGAGTTCGGCCTCACCGGCGCCATCTACACCAAGTCGCGGGATAAGATCGACCGCGCCATTCGCGACTTCCAGGTGGGCAATCTGTATATCAACCGCAAATGCACGGGAGCGATGGTGGGTGCGCATCCTTTCGGTGGCTTTAACATGTCCGGCACCGATTCCAAGTCCGGTGGCCCGGATTATCTCTATCTGTTCACCCAAGCCAAATCGGTCGGCGAGAAGGTCGGGTAGCGTGAGTTGATTGTGATCCTGAGGCGGGCTGGTTGCCCGCCGGGGATCTAAGCAGAGATTTCTAAGGCAGCCGAGGACTGGAAAGGGCACGGCTTCCAGCCGCGCCCTACAGATGCCCCAAAGACGCGGGCTTTGAGCTCATGCCGACTTCTTTTCCTCTGGGATTGGCACCGGATTCCTCTCCGCAAACTGCCGCTGGTGCCAGTAAGGATAAACCGGCGTCACCTCGCTCGCGGCATCCAGCTTCGCCATTTGCTCGCGAGACAGATTCCATCCCTCTGCAGCCAGATTCTGACGCAGTTGCTCTTCGTTTCGCGCTCCCATAATCACTGTCGAAACGGAGGGCCGCTGCAAAACCCAGTTCAACGCGACCTGCGGGACCGTCTTTCCTGTTTCTTTCGCAACCGCATCGAGCGCGTCAACCACGGCGTATAAATATTCATCCGAGACCGGCGGTCCTTGTCCAGCGGTCTTATGCAGACGGCTCTGCGCCGGCAACGCTTGTCCGCGCCGGATCTTTCCCGTCAACCGTCCCCAGCCCAGCGGACTCCACACCAGTGCGCCCACTCCTTGATCCAGAGCCAGCGGCATTAGCTCCCACTCGTACTCTCTACCAACCAACGAGTAATACACCTGATGGCCCACGTACCGCGTCCAGCCATATCTGTCAGCAACGCCCAAAGACTTCATCAAATGCCAGCCAGAAAAATTGGAGCAGGCAATATATCGAACCTTCCCGCTAACCACCAACTGGTTTAGCGTGCTTAAAACTTCTTCAACCGGAGTGAGGGCGTCAAATCCGTGTAGATGGTAGATGTCGATGTAATCGGTCCCCAGTCTTCGCAGACTGGCTTCGCAAGCCCGAATCACGTGATACCGCGAGGACCCCACATCGTTTGGCCCGGGGCCAAGACGGAAAGTGGTCTTCGTGGAAATCAAGACATCGCCGCGTCGTCCGGCGATCGCCTTCCCGAGAATTGTTTCGGATAGGCCATCGGAGTAAACATCGGCGGTATCGAAAAGATTGACGCCCGCGTCCATGCAGATATCAACCAGCCGAGTGGCCTCGGCTACATCGCTCGCGCCCCACTCGCGAAAAAATTCGGTTCCTCCACCAAATGTTCCCGTGCCAAAACTCAACACAGGCACCTTCAAACCAGAGCGTCCCAGCGTTCGAAATTCCATGAGGACATAGATGCCGAGGCAATCAGAACGATGCGTCGACAAAAATGCACAAGGCCGGCAATAAAAAAAGCCGCCCGAAGGCGGCTGGTGTAAAGAAGGTGCTCCAACCTACGGCATCACACCCGCAGGGGTCTGCGGAGCCGGACCGGCAGTAGTTGCGGCGGCTGCCTCGTTCAAAATCCGGTGGTGAATGGTAAACAGCGCCAGCTCCAGCCGATCCGACACACCAATCTTGTCATACACGTTGCGTAGATAATTCTTAATGACCTGCTCGGTCGTTCCCAACTGCGTGGCGATCTCCTTATTCTTATACCCCTGCACAATCAGCGCCACGATGCGTAGCTCTTTCGCTGTCAGCCGATCGCGCACGCGCAACCCCACCATATCGTTTTCGGTCAGTTCGCTCGGCACTGCTACGTCCTGTACCCAGGTCTCGCCGCGCGCCACTTTACGTACACAATCCACCAGAGCAGCGCTGGTCACATTGCGATAAACCACTCCATGTGCTCCGTTTGCCATGTGCCGCTGCGCGCTTTCGCCGGTATCGGCCAGCACCACCACGCGCGTCTTTGCCTTATTCGCGCCCTGCACGATGGCGGCAAAATCGTTGTGAAATCCCGCCGCCACGACTAGCACCGCGGCGCGGAATTTATCCAGAGCCATAAACATCTGCTCCGGTGTTTGAGCCTGCGCCACAATGCGCATCTCGTCTTCTACCGCCAGCACTTTGGCAATGCCGGCGCGGAAGATTGCCTGGTTATCGGCCAGAATCAGTTTGAGCATGTTATCGTAGCTCCAAAATCGTCCTAAGAATTACATCCGTGTTACCACGGAATTGTTGATTCATGCTGGTTGATTAAAAATCCTGTTACACCCCGTTTTATAGTCAACAATCAGCAAGAATCAGCAATCAGTTCTACGAGTTCCTCACAAACTCATACGAGTCAATCACGCAGGCCACACCTTTACCATCGGCACTGGCGCCCGTAGGATCAGTGCGCACCACGCGTCCCTTGCACTGAATCACAACATTTTCCTGTCCCCCAGTGACATCGGGTGGCAGCGTGATCTCGAATTCCACTGGCGATCCAATCTCCAGCGACGCGTCAGCGCGAATGTAAACTCCAGCCGCGCTTAGATTTCCTGTCGTCCCCTTGGCATCGCCGCTGGCCGCCTCGCTGTGCAGTTTAATCGGCAACTCCAGCGGAAATCTTTTTCCGGTCCGTGCTTCTTCGGACACAGTGCCTCCTCTTTCGTGGTTCGATCCTTCTCTTTTTGCGAACGAGGCCAATACCATCAAAGTACGCTCCTGGCAGGCGGATCACCCACTTTATGGCTCACGGCGGTTATATCACGGATGCAAGCTCTATAAAAGCCTGATAACGAATTAGTTAAGGGTAGAACCTAGATTCCCCCTAGCAGTTATGTGGAGCGGACGCTCTTGCCCGCTGCTCTTTACCTGCATTTTGAAGTCTGTATCTCTGTTATTATCCCCGGCGGGTGAATAAGAATGGTTCGACCATCGAAAAATTCACCGCACCAACCCCTGCACGGCAAGATCGCTCTGGTAGCCGGCGCCACCCGCGGGGCCGGACGCGGTATCGCAATTGCCCTCGGCGAAGCTGGCGCTACAGTCTACTGCACGGGTCGAAGTTCGCGAAGAAACCGCCAAAAGCGCTCCCACGCGCCTGGAGAACGCGAAACCATCGAAGAGACCGCCGACCTGGTCACCGCCGCCGGCGGTCATGGCATCCCTTTCCGAGTCGATCACGAGGTTCCCTCTGAAGTTAAGAAACTCGCTGCCATCATCAAGCGCCGCCACAACGGCCTCGACATCCTGGTCAACGATGTCTGGGGCGGCGACGCCCTCACCGAATGGAGCAAGCCGTTCTGGTCCGTCAATCTCGAGAACGGTCTCCGCATGCTCAAACAGGCCATCCACTCCCACATCATCACCGCTCACTACGGCGCCCCGCTGATGCTCGAGCGAGAGAAACTTGGTCGATTGAAAGCAGGAACCAAAAAAGATCGTCCCGGTGGAATCATCTTCGAAATCACCGACGGCGACGCCTTCTACTACCGCGGCAACCTCTTTTATGACCTCGTAAAAATCTCCGTCATCCGGCTAGCCTTCGCTATGTCCCGCGAACTGCGCAAACGTAATATCGCTGCGGTCGCCCTGACTCCGGGTTTCCTGCGTTCCGAGAGAGTTCTCGAACACTTCAAAGTCACCGAAGCAAACTGGAAAGATGCCGGCAAGAAAAAGAACGCAGACAAAAATAGTGCAGACCAGAACGACGCCCCCAGCGATTTCATGGTGTCTGAATCGCCGCGCTATATCGGCCGAGCCGTCGTGGCTCTTGCCACCGATCCCAACGTAATGAACAAGACCGGACGCGTCTACAGCTCGTGGGTCCTCGCCCGCGAATACGGATTCACCGACGTCGACGGCACCCAGCCTCATTGGGGCAACTACGCCCGCAAAAAATACGGCAAATACAAAATCTGCGACGACAAGTTCTATTCCTACTGGACTCCCGGCCTAATCGACCTAATCTTCCCCGACTGGTTCTGATTGCCCAGTGCTCCGATGTCGAGAGCCCCTATCAATCCAATGCAAGATTCTGCGGCGAAGGCATCGTGAGTCTCCCACACCCACCTCAACGCGCGATACCTTGCAACCGAATCGCGCGTGATACCGTCAGATGAGTGTTCTTTTTTCATTCCTGGGAGATCTAACTTATGCTCCGTCCATCTTTCTGCGGTGCGCAATCCACCCTACGCACGAGCCGTCTCATTCGGCAGCTTGCCGCTATAGTTCTGCTCTCAGCCACGTCCCTGTTCTCCCAGCAGCCCCCGGACAAGCCCACCCCCCAAAACCTCCAGCCCAGGCCCGACGAATCCGCCGCTGCTACCGCCGCTCTCGTGCAACTCAACAACGCCCTCGAAGGTCTAGCCGCAAAAGTCTCGCCCGGCGTAGTTCAGATTCTCGTAACCGGCTATGCGCCATTGCATCAGGAGAGCCGTGCCCAAACCGCTCTCATCGTCCGCCAGCAAGCCGTCGGCTCCGGCGTCATCGTCGATCCCTCAGGCTACATCATGACCAATGCTCACGTAGTCGAAGGCGCGCAAAGCATCCGAGTCGCTCTCCCTTTGCCATACGACACCGGCCGCGCTGTCCCCATCGGCAAACGCCACATCCTGCAAGCGAAATTAATCGGCGTTCATAAGGACACCGATCTCGCCCTGCTCAAGATCGACGAGACCGATCTCCCCACTCTTCCGCTTCTCACCCAGCCCCGTCCCCGCGTCGGCCAACTCGTGTTCGCCATCGGCAGTCCCGAAGGCCTGCAGAACTCCGTAACCATGGGAGTCGTCAGCGCCGTCTCCCGCCAAGCCGATCCCACCAAACCCCTCGCCTACATTCAGACCGACGCGCCCATCAACCCCGGCAACAGCGGCGGCCCGCTCGTCGATATGAATGGATCGGTCATCGGCATCAATACTTTCATTCTCTCCGAAGGTGGCGGCAGCGAGGGCCTGGGCTTCGCCATCCCCGCCCGCATCGTGGATTTCGTTTACCACAGTCTGCGCAAATACGGCCACGTGCATCGCGTCGAAATCGGCGCGGAGGCGCAGGAGGTCACGCCCACGATGGCCGAGGGTCTCCATCTTGCGCAGCGCTGGGGAGTCATCATCGCCGATGTCAAACCCGATGGCCCCGCCGCCGCCGCCGGCCTGAAAGTTCAGGACATCGTCCTCACCGCCGACGATCGCACCATCGATACTCTTCCCACGCTCTCCTCAGCGCTCTATCTTCACCGCCTCGACAAAGTATTGAAGCTGGAAATCTTGCGCGGCGACGAAAGAAAAATTCTGTACGTTCCCGCCATCGAAGAGCGCGATCCCATGGATCAACTCTTCGACGCCGCCGATCCCGAGAAAAGTCTCATCTCCCGCCTCGGCATTCTCGGCACCGATCTCACTCCTGATCTGCGCCGGCAGCTTGGATCGCTGCGCATTTCTTCCGGCGTAATCGTCCTTGGCCGCGCCGCCGACCTCATCACTCCCGAAACCGGCCTGCAAACCGGCGACATCATTCACTCCCTCAACACAACTTCCATCACTTCCATGGATGAATTACGCGCCGCCGTTCAAAGACTGAAGACCAACGCTGCCGCCGTCCTGCAAGTCGAACGCAGCGATGGGCTGACGTATTTGAGTTTTGAGATGGAGTAAGTTTTTTTGGCGTGGACGACGGACGCATTGCCAACCTCCGCCGGGAGCTGAATCACCGTGCGTGGACGCTCGCATTGCCGTAAAATACTCCCACGCGCCCGTAGCTCAATCGGATAGAGCATCTGCCTTCGGAGCAGAGGGTTGGGAGTTCGAGTCTCTCCGGGCGCACCACAGTTAGAACGCGCCGCCGCCGCCGCCACCGAATCCGCCGCCGGAAAATCCTCCGCCACCACCGAATCCACCACCGCCAAAGCCCGATCCTCCGGAACTCGCTCTCGGCGCCGACACAAATACCTGATGCATATCCGCCGCCATACCATGCATAGACGAGGAGAAAAGGATTGGATTGAACATCGTGCCGTAGGCGTAGCCGGCGGGGGCGGCGTACCAAGCTGGCGGAGTTTTTATGATGCCGGCGAAAGCTTGCGCCCAGTGATGTTCTACGCCAAGGGCCATGGCGTAGGGCAGGAATTTTTCGAAAGTGTCGGGCGGCATGACTTTCAATCGGTCGGCGTCGACGCGGTTCATAAATTCCTGGAATCCCAATACCGCGATGTGAGTGCGTGCGCCTTTGAGAGTCTTTGCCGTCATCACTCGAGCAAAGAGCCACCAGATCAGTGCGCTGATCAGCACGCATCCGACCAGCATGGGAATCGAGCTT
>DASRWO010000260.1:0-4666 GCA_035654555.1 Candidatus Deferrimicrobiaceae bacterium
CATTCTCCTTATGGATCGCCTTCTACATCTTTCAGTCCGCGCTGGTGCGCACGCACAACGTGAAGTGGCATCGCTTCTTCGGTTGGTTTGGCGTGGGGCTCGCCTCGCTCATGGTTGCGCTCGGATTCACCATCGCCGTCATCATGGGCCGCTTCAACGCCGTGCAACTTCATCACCCTCAACCCACGTTTCTGAGCGTGCCATTCTTCGACATGGCGGTCTTTGGATTATTGTTTGCACTTGCCATCTACTGGCGCAAGAAGCCTGAGTTGCATCGCCGCCTTCTATTCCTCGCGACCTGTGCTCTCCTCGACGCACCCTTTGGCCGATTTGATTTCCTCTCCAACCACAACCTCTACTACCCGTGCCTCGACCTCGTGATCCTGCTCGGAGTTGGGCGCGATCTTCTCGTCGATCGCCGTCTCCACACCGTGTATCGCTACGCGCTGCCCCTTTTGATCGTTGGACAAAGTCTGGCGAAGTACCTGTACCGCGCCGCTCCCGCCTGGTGGCTCGGAATGACCAAAACAATCCTCGGAATCTGAGGTGATATCTCACTAGATACAGCAGCGTTAAAACTAGCGACAAATCACCTTCTCATGAATTGAGCGAAGGTACGGCACCGCACAGATTCGACTAACGCGCTGCCTCATCGCATCGTGCACACTGGCTGCAGTGTCTCGAGAGCGACCCCTCCGAAATAAGCTTAACCGCGTTTGGCTAGCTCGCGCGAACAGCCAGTACGTCAGCTAACGCGAAGCCCTGTTATCGTCACTGGAAATTAGACACTTGTCCGATATGCACGACTTTTCGGACACCTGACTCCGTCTCTCGATGAGTGACTCGGCGATTTGGCACCAATCAACATGCATGAGGGTGGCAGTTGCGTGGTGGGCAGGATGAAATACTTGTGGCTTGCAAGCACGGCGCAATCTGCCACCGGTGCTTGCCATCGGATCTGCGGCGGTGGCGCGCCCCGGCAATTTTAGATTGCACCTACAAATCGGAATGTGAGACCATCCGTCTCAATGCTCCCCCGCAAAAAGCCGGCTGTGCTCGTGTTGTTTCTCGTCCTTTTGGGCTTGAGTACAGTGAATTTCGTCGGGGCTCAGGCCTTTGACTTGGACAAGGGCCGCGTGGCGCTTACCAGGCTCGACGGACTATGGCGGTTTCATCCCGGTGACGATGGCCGCTGGGCCGATCCTTCGTTCGACGATTCCTCGTGGCCTCTGCTTCGATCCGATCACGGTTGGAGCTCTCAGGGCTATCCCGCGATGAGCGGATTTGGATGGTATCGCTTCAGCATCCGCATTCCCGAGGGAGCGCAGCCACTCGCACTCTATTTTCCAAGACTGATGACCAGCTACGAGGTTTATGCCGACGGTCGCAGGATCGGTACCTTCGGCGGAATGCCGCCATACCGCAAGCTGCTCACAGGGCGCCCTCCTCTTTATGTTCTTCCTGGCGCCGGCTCTCCCGCAGGAAAGTCCGTGGTGATCGCCATCCGCGTGTGGCACTGGCCGTTCTGGGCTCATTACTACGGTGGAGGCCCGCAAAGCGCTGGCTATGTAGGAGAGATTTCAGCAGTTGACCGCATGCGGCGCGATGATTTCCCAGGGAATCCGTGGAGCTGGGCTCCCCCGCTGTTTTCGGCGCTGATGTGTCTGATTGGCGGCATCTTTGCGCTGGGGTTTGCCTGGCAGCACCGGCGTGAGCGCGAATATCTCTGGTTCGGCGTGTGGCTCCTTTTTAAGGCATACTTCGACGGCCTCGCTTCCTTCGCAAACTTTGCGGCTATCAATATTGACTTCCGGGAGATCTCGCGAGCCATGGCGGAGGCCGGAGGCATTCTGGCCTCGCTTGCGTTCTATTTCTATCTGTTGCGCGGCCGCAAGGACTGGCTCTTCTGGCTGTCGGCCATTGCCGCCCTGACGCGCCCGTTGCCGTTCACGCTGGCCATGCTCGGGGTTTTGACGCAGAGGCAGGTAAATGCATGCAACTTCGTAACTCTGTTACCGGGCGTCGCGTGGGTGGTGATCCTGGTGATTTCGAGGGCCTGGCGCGGTATACCCGACGCGCGGCTTTTACTCGCTCCCACGCTGCTTCAGGAGGGCGTGATCGTGGCCGGGATCATTTCCTTCGAGGCATTTGCGCTCGGCTTCACCCATGGTTCATTGAGCGCCAACAAGTTCATCACTCTTACGCTGCGCCCATTTGTGGATGTGATCTTTTTGTCGGCCGTGCTGGCCATTCTCGTGGGCCGCTTCACCCGCACGCGGCGGCACGAGGAGCATCTTGCAGGGGAACTGCAGGCAGCGCGAACCGTGCAGCAAATCCTGATCCCAGACGAGGTCCCTTCGATTCCTGGCTTCGCGATCGAAAGCTGCTACATCCCTGCCGGTGAAGTCGGCGGCGACTTCTTCCAGATCCTGCCTGCAAAAAACGGCGGCCTTCTGGCGATCATTGGCGACGTGAGCGGAAAGGGCATGCCGGCGGCGATGATGGTCTCGCTGCTGGTGGGGACCGTCCGCACCCTGGCCCACTACACGGAAAACCCCGGCGAAATTCTGGCGGCGATGAATGAACGCATGCTGGGCCGCAGCCACGGAGGATTTACCACTTGTCTTGCGCTGCGAATCGATGCCAACGGAATCCTCACCATCGCGAACGCAGGCCACCTTGCGCCCTATCTTGAAGGACGTGAAGTGGGGACCGAAAATGGACTTCCGCTGGGCTTGTCCGCGGCAACCGAGTACGCCGAAATCACAATCGAATTGCACGGCAGCGACCGCCTCACTCTGCTTACCGACGGCGTAGTTGAAGCGCGCGACTCTCGAGGCGAACTGATGGGCTTTGAGCGCACGCTTGCCCTGTCAACGAAATCCGCCGAGCGCATTGCCGAGGCCGCCAAAGATTTTGGACAGGAAGATGATATTACGGTTCTCACACTCCGATTTCAGCCTCTTCCTGTGCCTGCTTAGCTTCCATATTCACGCGCTTGGTAACAGCTAAGTGCATCTTCCATGCAGTAGACTGGCTCCCGATCATGCGCAAAACAGTTTCCGCTGTCAGGCAGTTCGTGCTGTGGGTCAGTTTGCCCGCTTTGGAATTTATGAGTACTACTTCCGGGTGGATGGCGCGAAGGTGCTGGACGTCGAAAACAAGGATTTGAAGTTGGGTCGTTCTCGGCAAACCTTGTGGACGTGCCCGGTGAACCTCCGCGCTTCGATCAAATACAAAACGTTCCGCATGGAACTTTGCAGATTCGTTTCTATAGGTCCATGCCCTAAAGCAAGCAGCGAACGATGTACGTCTATCTCCCGCCGCAGTACGATAGTGAGCCCTTGCGCAGATTTCCGGTTCTCTACCTGGGACACGGAAACGGCGACGATGAAACCGCGTGGACCCTGGAAGGTCGTGCCAGCGTCATTCTCGAAAACCTCATTGCTGAAGGCAAAGCCGTCCCCATGATCATCGTGATGTCCTACGGCGAAATCAATTCAACCGGAGGGGGTTCGCGGGTAGGAATAGCGGCGCTCGGGAAAGGGTTAATGGACGACATCATTCCCCTAGTCGAAAAGAATTATCGCGCCCTTTCCGGCCGCGACAACCGCGCCGTCGCTGGACTCTCCATGGGAGGCGGCCAAGCCTTCACAATTGGCCTCGATCACCTGGACCAGTTTGCGTGGGTCGGAGAGTTCAGCTCTGGTCTGCTCAGCGACGCCGATTTCAGGATAGAGAAATACATGCCAGGCCTGGTGGAGAATGCTCGGACTGTGAACCAGAAACTCAAGCTGCTCTTTCTTAGTTGCGGCAGTGAAGACGCGCGGTATCGGGGCCAGCTCGACCTCAGAGATTCATTAGCGCGACACAACATCCGGCATGAGTGGTACACCACACCGGGAACGCGCGAGTGGAAGGTGTGGCGTCATTCGCTCCAGGCATTTCCGCTGCGGCTGTTCCACCCATGATGTAGTGAATCACGCGAACGTGCTTTTTATCGGAACATGGATCGCGGAACTTTCATGCTTCAAGTCTCGCGATCATGTCTCTGCCGGTAGCGAGTCGCCGCATGGTCTCCCGCATTTTTGCCCAGAGTTCGCATTCTCAGGTATGGCGCCAACGCATCGCAGTCCCAGCACTATTCAGCAATCAGGGCGCGTCTGCACTCAACTGTTGACTTCACGCCAATGCGCTCATTGACCTCTTTAGATTGATCTTCTTCGGTGCAAGTTGCCGTATAACGGGCTTATCACGACTACCTGACCATTGCTAAGTCGACCCGGGCAATCTTTACGCTGCCTCATCGCATCGTGCACACTGGCTGAAGTGTCTAGGGAGTTTCCGGTCAATGAGTCTACGCACGATTCTGCTTTTGCTTGCTGCTGTGGCCGCGCTGGCTGTCGTGTCAGCGTGGGTGCAGCGAACAACGCCTACCGAGGCGCAGGCACTGCAGGCCGCAGCTCATGGCCCAGCGTTTTACACGCTACCGCCGGACAAGCTGAAGCTGGCGAAAGAGCTGTTTCGCATTCAAACCACGCTGTACTTCGTCGGCAGCGCGTGGGGCATTCTGCAACTGGTCCTGCTGCTCGGCCTGGGTATCCCCGCATGGATGCGCGACGTTGTGGAGCGAGTGACGAAGAGTCGCTGGGTGCAGTGTTTCCTG
>DASRWO010000261.1:0-5681 GCA_035654555.1 Candidatus Deferrimicrobiaceae bacterium
CTTTGAACCCGAACGTGCCCAGATTGCCATCCACGGGGCCGATCACCTTTACCGCGAGGTACGCATCGAGAACACCTTGACTGACGAGAACGGGGAAAAGGTTCGCTTGAAGCCCGGCGCAGAAGTGGAAGTTACAATCGAAGCCAACCCGGAAGCCACCACTCCCACCGATTAGAACCTGCGGACGGTTCGAACTCCGGTACCGGCTTCCGTCGCTCGGTCGCTGGTGTGGGGATCAATGGAATGCGCGAAAGCCTGCGTCAACTCGGAGGAGTTCTCAATATCCACTCCACGAGTCGCGGCACGCTGGTTACGGCCGATCTGCCCGTTGAATGGATGGTTCAAGAACAAGTGATAAAGTGCAGGGGATGAGCGCCGTAGGTGCGGTGCAGCCCGCTGGGCATGACAAACCCAATGCTATCGGCAGCATCGTACCCGCCCTTGCAAAAAGCGCAAGGACGGGCACCCACGATTCCGTAATGGGAAGGAAAACACCTTCAGAAGAGTGGGCCACCCGCCTCTGACACCCGCGCAATAAGAAACCCTCCCGATGGAAGCGGGAGGGTGGGAAAATCGCAGCCAGTAGATTAGGCGCGGACGACGTTGCCTGCCTGAAAGCCCTTTGGGCCTTTCAGCAAATCGAATTCCACGGTCTCACCCTCATTGAGCGAGCGGTAGCCGTTCTCCTGAATCGCGGAGAAATGTACGAAGACGTCCTCGCCCGTGGAGCGCTGGATAAATCCATATCCCTTCGCCCCGTTGAACCACTTCACTGTTCCCTTCTCTCTCACGGAAAACTCCTTTCACTGTCGTGAAGAATTAATTCCCCGAATCCCCTTTATTGTTGCTCCGGCGAACCGGAACGCCCCCTTCGGAAAAACGGTGGAACTCGGCCGCGTCCATAGTGCCGTTAGAAATTGCCCCAAAGCAAAAGACTCCTCCAGTTCAACGCCACGCGAAGACATTGCGGCGAGAAACTTTCAGAGCCCCGGACCATCGATGCTGTTTCTACGGCCCTACTCAAGACGTCAACCTGCCTTACAAACCCATCGCCCGGCATACACCGGGAATGAGCAAACGATAATAAGCACTACTAAATCGTTTGACAAGAAGAATTAGAAGGGAAACGTAAAAAAAAGCAACAGGCCGTTTTTCGATTCTTTTAACGAAGTATAAGAAAAGCCTCTTCCTGGACCCAAACTTTGGTGCGATGCAAAATACGCCGCCAAGCCAAACCCTTGATAGGATTAGCCTGTAATCTTTATGGCTGAACAGAGCACAACTTCGGTTGCGACCCCTTTAGTGACGGAGCGAGATACTACGCCGTCGCCATCAGAACGGCGCAAACGATCCTCAGGGATAACCGTTTCCACCATAAAGTATCTGTTGCGGACCGATGTGCATACTTTTGCATTCTCGGTCGCCGCCAATGCGATATTGTCCTTTTTCCCTTTCGTAGTCCTGCTGATGACACTCATCCGGCGCGTTTTTCATTCCCGCGTGATGTACGACGTAATCCTTGAGCTGCTAAGAGACTACCTGCCCGCAGGTCAGGAGTTCGTTATTCGCAACCTGAACGCCATGGTGAACAGCCGCCAACGTGTGCAAGTCGTTTCACTCATTATCCTACTCGTCACATCCTCGGGCGTATTCATGCCGCTGGAAGTTGCCCTGAACCGGATCTGGCGGTTTCCCAGTAACCGCTCCTACCTAGCAAATCAATTGATCTCTTTGGGACTGGCGTTCGGCTGTGGCGTGCTGACTCTGCTATCCATCGCTATGACTGCAGGAAACATGGCCCTGCTGCAATTCGTGCTGCGTGGCCATGGCACCGCCTTTATTCGATTGGCCGCCTTCGTGATGATGAAGGTTTTTGCCATTGCTGCCAGCGTGGCCATCTTCTTCCTGATCTATTGGGTTTTACCTAATGGCAAGGTTCCAGCTCGCGCCGTGCTCCCGGCCGCTTTCATCATGGGATTGCTCTCGGAAGCGCTGAAATACGGTTACATTCTAGCGCTGCCCTGGCTTAATTTCGGCGAGGTCTATGGCCCATTTTCTCTATCGGTGAGTATGATGTTTTGGGCATTCCTGTCCGGATTATTGCTGCTGGCCGGAGCGAATTTGAGCGCGGAAGAACACCAGCGGCGCAGGCCATAAGTGTAATCTTCCCCAATTGAGTGCGCGTTGAAAGAGTCGACAGTTTCTCGTACGGGTAATCCTATTGTTTGTTCAGCGGTATGCTGCTGAAAGCGACTCCCCGCTTCCGATTGATCCGGCAAATTAGATTTTCCAGTATGGTGGGCAGCAGATTGACCCCAGGTTGCGGCGCCAGGGAGTTCTTTTCCACGTAATCTTCGGCCCCGGCTTCGATAAGCTTTTGCCGGTTCTTTTCCGTGAGGCTGCTCAGCACCACAACCGGGATGTCTGCTGTTGCAGTGTCGTTCTTCAAGCGGGCAAGCACCTCTGGCCCACTCACCTTGGGTAAGATCATATCCAGCAGAATCAAATCGGGTTTATGCTCCCGCGCCAGTTTCAGAGCGCACTGGCCATCCCCGGCGCATAATACTTCATACCCTGCCTTACGTAGGACTCTTTCGTTTTCGCGCAGAATCGTTTTGCTGTCTTCCACCAAAAGGATTTTCACGCAGGTCGCCCCTAACTGCAATATCGGCGTCGCAAGCTAAAGGATTAGCAGTACCGTTCTCCGCTGCCTCGAGTTTGCGAGGAGAGCCTATTACCGCCAATTTCAGGACTCCGCCTCCGTCGCTGCTCTTCGCTCGGTAATGCACAGGCTCATTGTGATATCTGTCACTGCGCCATTTCCTGGACTCCGGTTAGGATGCGCTTGGTTTCCCAAAACCTTCCGAGCAGATATTTGTTTCCCAGGTGATTGCTATGACCGGGAGCTGCTGGCGTCTGCTCGCCTGTTTCTCGCTTATTTTCGTAGCTTCGATGTTCTCAGCCTCCCCTCTGTGGGGACAGAGCACTAGTGAAGATTACTTCCGGATCCTTCCACCTATAATGGCGAGTCCGCCAGATAGTCCTCGCTCTTCACCGGTTCGCTTCCCCGTGCCTATAGCTGAGCCGTGGCCTATCCCCGCCGCCCCGTCCCCGATCGGCCTGCCGCAAATCTCCGGCGCCGCCGGAATTATTTTTTCTGGCCGCGTCACTTTTGTGGGACACGCTGGCGGCCGCCTCGCGTCAGCCTCCGGCCAAAGCACCGCTTCCACTGTAGTTACCTTCCAGGTGGAACACGCACTTCGCGGGACTACCAGCGGCCGAAGCTTGACCATTCACGAGTGGGCCGGCCTTTGGACTGGGAGAGAGCACTACCGCGTAGGGGAGCGAGTCTTGCTGTTTTTGTATCCTCCTAGCAAGTTGGGGCTCACCAGTCCCGTAGCTGGCCCCATGGGCAGATTCGGGATCGATCCCGAGGGCAGGATCAAGATGAATGTCCAGAATATTTCGGCTCTGGCGGCAGATCCGGTGATCGGCGGGAAAAAACTCGTGCCCTGCGCCGACTTCTTCCATGCGGTGCGTCGTGCCAGTGGTGAAGAATGATCACCCTGGTCACGCAGAAATCCGCGGCATTCATCGACCACCTATTTCGGATGGCCGCAATTTTTTCTGTGGTTCTATCATGCGCCGCCATCGCCATCGCCGGAGGACCCGAATATGTTGCTGGCTCCAGCTTCTTCAATTCATCGGCGACGGGCCAACCCCTCACTTGGTCGCGAGGCCAGGTGAATTACTACACAGACCAGGGGGGCTTGAGTCCCATCCTGCCGAACACAGCTGCCAACGCTTTTGTCGCCAGCGCTTTCCTGCAATGGAGCTCGGTTTCCGTCGCGTCCATCACGGTAACCGACGCCGGCCAGCTCGCCGAAGATGTAAATGGAAGCAACATCGCCGTCGACTCGAATGGGACCGTAACCGCTCCTGCCGACATCACTCCCGCCGCCACCCAAACTCCGGTTGGGATTGTCTACGACTATGATGGCTCAGTGACCGACGCCCTGCTGGGCGCGGGTGCAGGCGGAACATCGCAATGCTTCTGGAACGCGGTTTATGGAGGTGCGGACAACTTCAGCACAAGCGCGAATTTCCTGCACGCCCTGGTCGTAATCAATGGACAGTGTGCACTTCAGCCTGCGCAACTTACAGACGTGGAATACCGCCTGGTACGCGTGCTGGGAAATGTCCTCGGCGTGGGCTGGTCGCAGTTGAATGTAAACGTAAGCACCGGCAATCCGCACCCAACCGCAGACGATTATGCGGGCTTTCCCGTCATGCATTACATGGACTCGGTAAATTGCGTGCCGATTACTGTTTGCTATCCGAACCCCTACCAGCTCGTCCCTGATGACATAGCCGCGCTTTCCCGTCTTTATCCCCCTGGCACATCCCCATCGAACACGGCGCGAATACACGGCTCGGTCTATTTCGTGAATCATTTCGGCGCCGAGGGCCAACCTATGCAGGGCGTGAACGTGTTCGCCCGTTGGATCGATCCTTCCACGGGATTGCCCTCGCACCAATACTCAGTCTCCTCTGTTTCGGGGTTTCTCTTCACCGGCAACGCGGGAAATCCCATCACAGGATTAATCGACCCCCTGGGAAATGCCTACAGTCAGTTCGGCTCGGCCGATCAAACTTTGGAAGGATTTTTCGATCTGGGTGGATTGCCGATTCCGAACGGAGAAAGCACAGCCCAATACCAGCTCTCGATCGAGCCTCTGGATCCGCTCTGGTCCAGCGGCGTTTGCCCCTATGACTTCTCGCAGGTGGCTCCTTCCGGCAGTTTTGCGCCGATTATCATTTCGGTCGGCGCTGGAGGTGACTTTGAACAAGACATCCCCATGTCTGGTAGCGCGGTGGCCGTACCGCCGTGGTCTGCGACGGAAACGTGGAGCGCCCCAGCCGTGGTCCCTCCTCCCGGCGACTGGGTCGGCTCCCTCAGTGGCTATGGCGATGTCTCCTACTTCCAGATCACCGCCCAAGCCAATCGCACGCTGTCAGTTGCCGTCACTGCTCTGGATGAAAGCGGCTCGCCCACTGAGTCGAAAGCATCTCCCGTGGTGGGCATGTGGAACTCGGGCGACCCGGAAGGCACGGCGCCGCCAGTTCTTACCTCTGTGCCCTTCAATTCTTCTACCTTCGGCATGAGCCGGCTGGATGCACAGGTATTGAGTACCAGCAGCTTCAATATCGGAGTCGCCGATCTGCGCGGCGACGGACGACCCGATTACGCTTACCACGCCCACGTTCTCTACAGCGACTCAGTCAACCCTGCGCGCATCCCCATCAATGGCGGAGCTATTACCTTGCAAGGCATCGGATTCAAGCCCAATCTCACCGTTACCGTGGGAAGCCACGCGGTGCCGCTCCTGGCCACCAACAGCAGTCAGATGCTCCTGGCGGCGCCGGCCCAAAGTGACGGACCCCAGACCATCACTGTCACCGACCCGGCGAGCGGCGCGATCTCGACCATGACGAACGCCCTCACCATGGGGGCCGCATCGACCGACGAGATCATCCTCGTACAGGGAACCAATCCTCAAACCCCCGTAGGCACGCAGGCGGCGAATCCGCTGCGGGTAAGGGCCGTCGCCTCTGACGGCGTCACAGCCGTAAACGGCGCAACCATCGCCTGGTCCACCACAAACGGTGCCACACTCTCC
>DASRWO010000262.1:0-4305 GCA_035654555.1 Candidatus Deferrimicrobiaceae bacterium
CGAATGAAAGCGGGCGATCGGAGATTTACGTGACGTCGTTCCCTAGAGCGCAGGGAAAATGGCAGGTGTCGAACGCGGGAGGAGAACAGCCGAAGTGGCGCGACGACGGCAAGGAGTTGTTCTACCTCGGCCCCGACGGCAGGATGATGGCCGTGCCGGTCACCCTGGGCGCTAATTTCGATGCCGGAGCACCGGCGGCGCTCTTTCAGGCGAATCCCCGCGAAATGATCGCCACTTCCGAACGCTTCGACTACGACGTAAGCAAAGACGGCCAGCGGTTCCTGATCAACACCGAGCTGAAGTCAGGCCTGACGCCAATGTCGGTCGTCGTCAATTGGACCTCCACCCCGAACAAGTGATAAACCACGAATCTGTGGTTGAGTTAGCAAACATCAACCATTTCCACGGCGGGCATTGAACGCTATCGCTGAATAACAATAGTTGACTTCCGGTTAGCCCGTGATCCAGGAGTTTCTCGATCGATTCACACAAGCCGACAAATCGGAAGTTGACCGCGCCTGACCGGGTCGATTACTTGTGATAACGCGATTTATCAACAGTTACTCGGCCGTTCACACTTCGACCGAATCTACATTTTTCGAACACTTAGCGGGCTACCGATCGCACCAGTTTGGATACGTCAGTGCAAGCGGGACTATTTCTTGGCTGCGTTAGCTGCCATTCGAGCGCGAAAGTTTTTTTCCTTCTGAATTTCTTCGTCGTTGAAGGCAGATGCGAAGTCTTCGGGCTCGAAGACCTGGCGGATCTCTATGTCGGCCTCCCCTTCGTTGGGGCAGCGCTTGACCCACTCGATCGCCTCTTCGAGAGACTTGACCTGCCAGAACCAGAAGCTGGCGATGACTTCCTTGCTTTCGGCGAAGGGGCCGTCGGTGACGGTGCAGTTCTTGCCGGAGAAGTGGACGCGGGCGCCTTTGGAGGAGGGGTGAAGACCGTCGTAGCCTAACAAGACTCCGGCTTCTAAGAGCTCGTCGTTGAATTTGTTCATGTCGGCCATGAACTGGTCAGACGGCATGAAAACTTCGTTTTCAGAGCCTTCCGAGACTTTGACGATGGCCATGAATCGCATTTTGTTTGTCCTTTCGGGTTAAGTTGGTCTGACGTTCAAGTTCAGAGCTTAATTGCTGCTCCATATATGTCGAATGAGGAGGTGCAGGATCGACACGGGTGACGATTTTTTTGGGGGGCGAAGGTATACCTCGGGGGCTGAAGCCCGGCTTGTTGCGTGTCTGTAATGACCAGGGCAGTCGCTTCATCAGCACCCAAGGCCGATTGGCGTTCGACAGCCCAACGGTCCTGCTTAACGCGGTTACCGGAAAAGTGGGCTCTGGTACCCGAGTTTCCGGTCAGCGACCATTCGGAAGTTGATGGCGATAGGTCGACTTCAACGGACTCATCCGCCTCTAGGTGCGTGTTCGCAGAGTGTCAGTTCCAGATTACGAGATCGGCACAACTTCGAACTGAAATGAAACAGTTCTTGTAACGTTGTGCGAATGCTGATTGAAGATTCTACAGACCTGGGTCGGTGTAATGACAGGAGGCCCCGACCCAATCGCCCCAGGCATTTCCAAAGGTGTCAATGTAGTTTCGGACATTGCCAGTTGTCTTCGTGTTTACAGGCGCTGACCCGCAAACTTGATACTGAGCGTTACAGCCGCTTTCTCCGCAACCGGGAATGGTCAGCTGCGCAGTCACCCAGTCGGGTTTAGGTGTTGTCGTCGGGCATCCGTGATGCTCGGCCAAATAAGATTGAACCGCGTAGTTTGCTGCAGGCGACTTGATTGAATTCAGCTTGACGAGCAGACAAAGACCGGCGAGAACCTTTTCTGGGTCACGAGCTTTACCACTTCAAGCACATCTGCGTTTTCCTCCCTAAGGCTCCCAAGGGCGTTTGCATAATTGTTGTTCCTTTCAGCTAACTGCTGCTGATGCTCTGCGGTTTTCTGTTCTAGATTTCGTTGAGAAGAGCCATTGAATACGCTTACAGCGATATTGCCGATGCCAACTAAAATCGCGCCGATGATTGCAACAATAAACGGGTTTGTCCAACAGGATCGCAGCGCGTCTCGCTTCTTGATCTACAACTCATCCGCTAGACGAACTGCCTCTGCCTGCTTTAGCTTGATTTCACTCGTTCGTACCGTCTTCTCGAACTCGAACTTCTCCCGTTCCAATTTCAAACTTTCCGAATTAAACTGGTCGTTAGCCACACTAGCTATCTCGGGCGAGATCTCGCCTGCGCTCAGTTCAGTGAGTTTTGGTTCGCCATCCATTTCGAGTCCTCAAGAAACGCGGCTCAAGTTGCTGTCGAGTGTCGCAATAGTGTCCCATGACACCATGATTCTGTGCACAAAAAGTGGAATGTGGGCTTAGACCGGCGTCCTGGGATTAGTAACGATAAACGCGCCAGCGCACCGCGATCCGGCGCTACTAGAAAGATTGGCGCATAGCCGACTTATTGATACAAATCCGACCAACTTCCGGATTGCCGACGACTCGGGAGTTATTCCCCGGCCAAGCGCGCTGCTTGTGTCGTGAGGTAATTACGTTCCGGCATGCTTGTCGTTCGCGAAGCTGCGATTCGGTAGTGTTGGATGGCGGCTTCGTGATTGCCAATCTTTTCAAACAAATGGGCGCGAACGGCGTCGAGACGATAGTGACCGGCAATCCGCGGATCGCTGTCGAGAGCCCTAAGCAGTTCGAGACCCTTCGCCGGGCCGTGCACTATAGCGGCTGCGATGGCGTGATTGAGCGTGACCATGGGGCCCGGGGCGACTCGTTTCAGCAACTCATACAAAGCCAGGATCTGTGGCCAGTCTGTGTCCTCTACTGTTTCCGCTTCGTCGTGAACGGCGGCGATCGCTGCCTGAAGCTGATACAAGCCCACGGATGCTTTTGACAGCGCCGCAGTGACGAGTTCCGTTCCTTCCGAGATCTCCACCCGATCCCAAAGAGTTCGATCTTGTTTATCTAACGGAATCAACTGCTCATTCGGACCGGTTCGCGCTGCGCGACGTGCATCGGTTAGAAGCATCAACGCCAGAAGTCCCGCGACCTCAGGATTATCAGGCAGCAGCGCCTTCGTGTTGCGCGTCAAGCGTATCGCTTCACGCGCCAAGTCGAGTCGTTGCAGATGGGAGCCTACACTGCTGGCATATCCCTCGCTGAAGATCAGATACAGCACATGCAGAACTGCGGGCAGCCGTTCGGTTCGCTCGTGCGTAGCAGGAAGACGGAACGGCACGCCCGAAGCTTTGATGGTTTGCTTCGCGCGGCTGATCCTTTGCGCCATCGTGGCCTCCGGGACAAAAAAAGCATTGGCAATCTCAGCCGTGGTTAAACCGCCGACCGCCCGCAGTGTCAGTGCGATTGCCGAGGAGGGCGTCAGGGCAGGATGGCAGCACATGAACAACAAAATGAGCGTGTCGTCGGGATCCATGTCGGAATTGATCTCAAACGTTGGTGACAAGGTTTCCGCTTCCGCCGCCACTGCCGTTTCTCTTTCGCGGCGGGCGATCTCGCTGCGCACCTGGTCCGTCATGCGGCGGCACGCCACCTGGATCAGCCAGCCACGAGGGTTGTCGGGAACGCCCTCCTGCGGCCATTGGGTGAAAGCGGCGACCATTGCCTCCTGCACGGCGTCTTCGGCTGCTGTGAAGTCGCGAAAGCGACGAGCCACCGTTCCGAGCACCTGCGGCGCAAGTTCGCGCAACAGATGCTCGGATGTTGCGTCCATTGGCTTGGTCATTAAAGTTTTTCGTTACACCATTTCCGGCGGTGGTCCGCTCATGATCGGTCGCAACTCAATCGGCATATTCAGCGGTGTGCCTCCGGGACCTGGTGCAGCCGAGATTCGCGAGGCAATGGCATATGCCCGCTCGGGCCCGTCAACATCGATTATCCAGAAGCCGGCGAGGAACTCCTTAGACTCGGGGAAGACTCCGTCGGTGATCGGCTGGCCATCCTTGCCGGCGCGCACCAGCTTCGCCCGGTCCGGAAACGAGAGCCCCTCCGCTGACACCAACTCGCCCCGTTCGTGCAACTCTTTGTTGAGACTGTGCATAAAGGCGATGTGCGCTTGCAAATCTTTCTTGGGCCACGACGGCACCCCCTCGCCGGCCTTCATTGTGTTCATCATCAAAATGTATTTCATTATCCCGCTCCTTTAAGTGCGGTTTTTCGATCTAGTTTTCGATTTCGACTCGTGGCTCGGGAACTGGCGCACTTCGATCGGCATGTTTGTCGGTTTGCCGCCGGGCCCGGGAACTGCAGAAATTTGTGCCGCTA
>DASRWO010000263.1:0-16089 GCA_035654555.1 Candidatus Deferrimicrobiaceae bacterium
TCCGGCTTGCACTTTACGGCCGTCTGGAGTTCCACATCGACGAGTTGGCATCCCGTAGCTGCGGCTTTGGCTAGAATGTCGAGTTGGGAGGCTATCGAGCCGCGAAACTTGCCGCCGCTGGCCACCCTGCGGCAGGTCGCAATCACGGTGATGCCGGGATGGGTCTCCATAAAATATTTGATCTTTGGAAGCGCCAAACCCGGCTTTGAGATGTGGTCTAATCTGAACTCAAGAAAGGAGTTATCGCGGATCAGCCCCTCTGCCTTCTCGATCAGTTCCGTGGGGTCTGAGGCAGCGACAGCCACGCAAACTCGCGGCATCCGCAGGGGCAGAAGGCGTGGCGAATAGCTCTTGGGAGCAGAAATCATCTTGAATCAATAGGTTCGATTAGAAGCAAAAGGTTCGGCGCGAATCTTACAGGGGTCGAATTGCAGATGCAACTGTGGATTCACAATTTAATCGAAAAAACTGTTTTCACATTCCGCCTGACACCCTCGTAACCTTGACCCCCTCTTACCCCCTTGTTACCTTCCATCTGACGCGGCGGTTCCATGGTATTTGACGGGGAAGGTACCGAGGTCGGCCCCTTTCCGGAGGCAACATGAAGAAAATAGGATGGTTATTGTTACTCGCAGCGACTGCAGGCTGGGCTCAAAGCCAGCTGGATACCGCTACAGCGAATATAGTTACGCCATCGGGGACGATTCCCACGATACCCAGTTTCCCGATCCAACGGGTGCAGATGCCCACCTACGCAGATGTCTACTGCGCGGGATTCATTAATCGTCAAACTCTGCCCGATGCCAACTTTGTGGCCGGTGGTTTGCAGACCCCCAACACTACCAAATTCGTCAAGAACGACATCGTCTACCTTGAAGGAACTGGCTACTCCCTGGGCGCGCAGTATGAGATTATCCGCGCGTTGCACGATATGGACGAATATGAAATGTTTCCTGGACAGAGCAAGCTGATGAAGGCTACGGGGCAGCCTTATGCAGAGATAGGCCGGGTGCGCGTCATCGATACGCGCAGCAAGGTGGCCGTGGCGCTAGTCGAATACGCGTGTGACCCCATCAATCCCGGGGATACCGCGATTCCTTTTGCCGAGAAATCCATGGTGGCATTTCATCCGCCGGTGCGGTTTGATCGCTTCCTGCCGACCGCCAGCAAAGTATCGGGACGCATCGTGATGGGAAGGGACTTCGATTCAATACTGGGCACAGGCCAGAAGGTCTACATGAATGTGGGAGCAAACCAGGGCGTGAAGGTGGGCGACTATTTTCGCGCCGTGCGCAACTACGAAGCTGACCTGACTGATCCTGTGGATTCGCTTTCTTTCAAAGCTGCGATAGGGGAAGACACCCAGAAGAAGCAGCCGTCCTTCGATCCGAACCTATTCACCAAAGGGAACGGTCCTGTGATTCACGTTCGCGATTTGCCGCGGCGCGCCGTGGGCGAGATCGTCGTGATTGGGACTACTCCTACCACCGCCACCGGAATGGTCGTTTTCGCCATGGAAGACGTTCATGCCGGCGATAAGGTGGAACTGGACGAACAGACACAGGCACAATCGCAATAGCTTCGCAATCGCAAGAAATACAGATCAAGAAACACAGATAAAGAACGAGGCTGGGGACGGGCAACCGTCCCCGGTTTTATTGTGGCGCGTCTCCACGACAAATCGCCGGAGCTGGATCGTGTCAGAATATCGGCATGCAAAGGTCGCAATCCCTGCCCATCCCTGAATTTCTCTACGGTACCGCTTGGAAAGGAGAACGAACGCCGGCGCTTGTCGAACTCGCGCTGCGTGAGGGCTTTCGTGGTATTGATACCGCCAACCAGCGGCGGCATTACTTCGAAGCAGGAGTCGGAGAGGGATTGGCCGCCGCCTATCGCGATGGAGTCACTCGCGCGGATCTGTTTCTGCAGACAAAATTTACCTACCGGCCAGGCCAGGATCACCGTTTGCCGTATGATGCCAGCGCCAGCTTTTCCTCGCAGGTGGCGCAGTCGATGGCGAGTTCGCTCGACCATCTTGGCACCGACTACGTTGACAGCTACATTTTGCACGGACCAGCTTCCGGCTACGCCTGGACCGACGCCGACGCTGATGTCTGGGAAGCAATGAGGAAGGAGCGTGACGCTGGCCGCACTCGTCTGCTGGGAGTCAGCAACGTTTCGCTGCGGCATTTGGAACAGCTAGCCGCGGCACACTCCGAGCCGCCTGCCTTCGTGCAGAACCGCTGCTATGCCCGCTTAGGATGGGACCGCGACGTACGCCGATTTTGCCGGGAGCGCAAGATGGTTTATCAGGGATTCTCACTTCTCACGGCAAACCTTGAAGTGCTTCGAAATCCTGTAATCGCCAGCCTGGCCCAGGAGCATCAGGCTAGCCCAGCGCAAGTGATTTTCGCATTCGCACGCGCGATCGGAATGCTGCCACTTACCGGCACTTCCGATCCCGAACACATGCGGCAGGATCTCGCCAGCCTCGCCCTGAAACTCTCGCCAGACGCTGTCCAGGGCATCGAAACTTTGGCCAGCTGATCCCGGATTTCTCTATTTCAATCCCGTCACCACATAAGCCTGCGACAGTGTTACCACGTAGGCGTACGCATACGCACTTGCATCGGCCGAAAGGCGAAGGCCCCCGCGGCCTCTGCTCCCCGCCAACGTTTCTTCTCCGAAACTTTTCCAGAAATCCATCTTCCCGGTCTGGAGGTTTATCTTGTAAACCTTCGCGACCATCTGGCTTGCCCGCGCCGACGTCACGTACACGGACCCTCCATCGGGAGACCATCCGATCACACGGTCACCCGCATCGAGTCCGGGGATCGGACGAAGCGTACCCTCCTCCAGCGACCAAACTCCCCATTTTCCGTCCGAACCCAGCACGGCTACGCTCTTACCGTCTGCCGACACGCGAACTCCAGCAACGCCTTCCGGGGTAACCGGCTTCGCGTCCCCACTTGCTAAATCAATCAAGTAGTCGCGCGCACCGTGACCGGTTTCAATCCCGCTGGCCAGCAGGCTTTTGCCATCTGGAAGCCAGCGCACGGCGTCATAGGTAATCGCATCATGCGTTATCTTCTTCACTTCGCCCGCTCCGGTCGGCACCATATTCAACGGTCCGCCTTTCGGCGGTTGCGTGATCGCCCATTTTTTGTCTGGCGATATGGCCATGGCGTCACCTTCACCGATGCGCACCGGGGGTGATCCATCGGTATCACGGAGAAAGACGGTATAGTTCGGGCCGCCACCATCACCCGCCTCAGTGAACAGAATTTTTCGTCCATCGCGGCTGATGTCAGAAAGAATCGACCAACCAAACCAACCAAGTTCCCGCACTTCCTTGGCTTCCGGGGCCAATCCGCGAATCCCGATGCGTTGCTGATGCGTAACCGCCAATGCCGTTCCATTCCGCAGATCTTCCAGCCACATTCCTCCGGGAATATTCGTGATGTTCCGCAGTTTGCCGGAAAGGCTTACGCCGCGTGGATTGTCGCCGCTCCCGCTGTTAGTCGAAGCAAACCACACTTCATCCCCCGCCGGCGACCACAGTATTCCCTGCAGCGACTCCCATCCCGAGGAAAGCTTCTTTTCCTTTCCAGTTCCATCGGAGGCGATCACCGCCACGGAACCCTCGTCGTCACCGGTGCTATTTTCGTGATCGGCGAATGCCACCCACTTGCCGTCAGGAGAAATTTTCGGATGGCTGATCCACGTAATGCTGTCGATCAGCACTTTGCCAATGGGATATTCCAGCCGCCAGTGGCTGGTTTCAGGTACATATCGGATCACGGCCATGCTGTCGCCATCCGGCGCCCAGTCCGCGTCCTGCACGTTGTCCAAAACTTCCCTTGGCGTTCCTCCGCTGAGAGGAACCCTCGCCAGAGTCCCGCTTCGGGCATAACCGGGGAAGATCACGGTCTTCAGGCGAATTGCCAACTCACCGCTCTTTGAGATCGCGAGCAGTTCCGCATCCTTCAGCCCTAGTTCACGCGAGCCGGGATCATCGGTTCGCGCGAGATATAACTGGCTCTCGCCGCCATCCCACGCGGCGCTATAAACCACGCTGCCATCAGGCGTGAAGCGGGCGTGACCAATATAGCCGGTGCGAAATGTAATCTGCTTATATTCCGCAAGAGGAGTGACTCCGCTGCCTCGTCCCAGCCACCAGCCGACTCCGAGCATCACAAGGGCAAGTCCGACTGCTCCGGCGATCGCGGCCAGTAGCCTGCTCCGCGGCCTCGCAGCGGCCACGGCCGTTACCTTCGTGCTGCTGCCGGAAACTCCGGTGAGATGTTCAAGATCGAACGCGATATCGCTGGCCGAATGAAAACGCTGCTCGGGATTTTTCTCCAGACAATGCTGCACAATGCGTTCCAGTGCGGGAGAGACGTTGCGGTTGGTTTCGCTTAAGTCCGCGGGATCTTCCTTCAGGATCGCGCTCATCGTGTCCGCGGAAGTCTCGCGGTGAAACGCCCGCTTGCCGGAAATCATCTCGTAGAGAATTGCTCCGAAGCTAAAAATGTCAGAGCGGGCATCCACGGCGATGCCGCGCACCTGCTCCGGCGACATATAGCCCGCGGTACCCATGACCACGCCGGCTTCGGTAGCGTGGGTCATGGTCGGCAGCGAGGTATGGCCAGCTTGCCCTTGAGTCAGATCGGGCTGAGTCAGCTTGGCCAAGCCGAAATCCAGAATCTTTACCCGCCCATCTTTGGTGAGGAATAAATTCTCCGGTTTTAGATCGCGATGGATAATCCCTTTTTCGTGGGCCGCAGCCAGCCCATGCGCGATTTGCAGGGCGTAGTCCAAAGTCTTGCGAACTGCAACTGCACCATTGCGCAAGCGCTCGCGCAGTGTTTCGCCTTCCAATAATTCGGAGACAACGTAGGGCGCACCGGCGTGGGTCCCGATATCAAATACCGCCAGAATGTTAGGGTGATTCAGCGCAGCGGTGGCGAGCGCCTCTTGCTCAAAGCGTCGCAACCGGTCCGCGTCGAGAGAAAGCGCCTGCGGCAAAACCTTAATCGCCACATCTCTTTTCAAACGCGAGTCGCGGGCACGGTAAACCTCGCCCATTCCTCCCGCGCCCAGCAGGCTAACGATCTCGTACGGGCCTAGCTTCGTGCCGGAGGTCAGGTTCATCGGTGGGCGGATTATAAATCACTACCCAGTCGGACGCGCTATCTCCGAAGATCCAGCAGCGCGAGGGCTTCGCTGGTACCAAGGAACCTTGCTCCCAGATTCTGGAGCTCGGAAACGGCCCGCTGCCCTTTTTCGGCGTTCAAAGTTTCTATCGCATCCTGCACAACAGACACGCGGCGGCCGCGATCCAGCAATCCCTTGGCAGCGAAACGCACACAATATTCTGTGACAACGCCGAATACCACGAATTCAACATCGTCACCGAATCTCTGTAGAAACTTTGCAGCGTGGCGGCTTTCAAAGATATCCAGCGTCTGTTTCTCCAGCAGAACCTGTTGATACGGGGAAAGATCGCGAGGAACCACCGCCTGAGCATCGTTTGCGATGGTTAGAACTTTATCGGTCAAGGCCTCGGGAACGAGCGCCGAACCGGGCGTGCCCTTGATGCAGTGCGGCGGAAACGTTTGAAATTCAGGATCGTCCTTAATGTGGTAGCAACCGTGCGAGACCAGAAAGACGCGGCCTTCGCGGGCGACATCGGTTAGCTTGCGAATATTAGGCAGCAACCGCTCGGCTCCGGGCACGTAGAGCTTGCCGCCAGGCAGCATAAAATCCGCCTGTGTATCGACTTCCCAGAAAACTATGCTGCGAGAAACCATCCTATTTCCCTATCAGCGGAAACTGAATGCCATCGCTACGCTGACTCATCGTCCCACATGGCGCGGCTTGGCGTGGGAACGATCCTCACCCAGAGTAAGCTGGCAAAGGCCATCCACAAACTTGGGGGTCAAACTGTCATGTCGAATGAGGAATCGCATGTAGATGGGACCGTATAGGCAATCGAGCAGCAAATCCATATCGACATTTTTCTTCAACTGACCACGAAGGATGCCGCGCCGAAGTGTCGCGTAAGCCTCCTGGCGCCGAGGTTTCAGAAATCGTTCGCGGAAGGCGGCAATCAGGTTAGGATCGCTCTGCCCGGCGCCCAGCATGGCGGAGACGATTCGTCCACGGCGGCTGCGGAAGATTTTTATCAGCTGCCGCATCTGCTGGCTCATATCGCTGCGCACCGAACCGGTATCGGGAAAATGCAGCTTGCGAGTGGTGCTGCTGACAAATGCATCGGCGATGAGAGCGGCCTTATCAGGCCACCATCGGTAAACTGTCGCTTTGCCGACGTTGGCGCGAGCCGCTACAGCTTCAATGGTGAATTCCGAAAAGCCCTTTTTGGCAAGCAGCTTCAACGTGCTTTGGAGGATAGATTGCCGCGCCTCTTCACTCCGAGGTCTCCCCGGCGGACGTTTGCGGCCGTTACCTCCGCTACTGTTGTGAGCCGATGCCTTTTGGCGCATGTGCCTACCCTAACATATAATCAAGGCTGCCCATTAGAATCCAATACGGGCAGTATCGAATCTAAGACCAAACTTAATGGGTTGGCTTCGCATCCGTGCAGGCGGCCCTGTTTAACTCTGGGTGGTGCCTAAGCGATGTGGATTGTAGCGTTAGCCCTAAGACGTCCGTACACGTTTGTGGTGATGGCGCTGGTTATCATTATTCTGACGCCGCTCACGATTCTGCGGACGCCGACCGACATCTTCCCGAGTATCGATATCCCGGTCGTCTCCGTGGTGTGGTTTTATACGGGCATGTCGCCACAAGATATGGCCGACCGTATCGTGGCCAACTCGGAGCGCGGCATCACTACCACAGTCAATGACATCGAGCACATGGAATCGCAGTCGGTATATGGGCTGGGCGTCATCAAAGTTTTCTTCCGTCCGGGCACAAACGTACAAGGCGCCATCGCGCAGATCACCGCTATCGCGCAAACCACGGTGCGCAGTCTTCCTCCGGGCACAACCCCGCCACTCATTATTTCCTACAGTGCTTCGACCACACCGATCATCCAACTCGGCTTGAGCAGCAAGACTCTTCCGGAACAACAACTATTCGATCTTGGGCAGAACTTTCTGCGTAACTATCTTGCGACCGTGCCGGGCGCCGCTACTCCGTATCCTTACGGCGGCAAAATTCGGCAGATCCAGGTGGACCTCGATTTGCCGAAGTTGCAAGCCTACGGGCTTGATCCCAACGACATTGTTAACGCGGTCAACGCGCAGAACATTATCCTGCCCTCGGGCACCATCAAGATGGGATCGCTGGAATACAACGTAGAGATGAACGGAACGCCGCAAACCATTGCGGAATTGAACGATCTTCCGGTGAAGACCACCAATGGTTCCACACTCTATATGCGGGACGTTGCCCACATCCGCGACGGCTTCGCTCCGCAGACCAACATTGTGCGCCAGGATGGGAACCGCGGCGCGCTCATGTCGATTTACAAAAACGGCAATGCGTCCACCCTGCAGATTGTGGCCGGCGTCAAGAGTATTGTGCAGCAGGCGGCACAGGCCTTGCCGCCAGAGCTGAAGATCACTGCATTGTTTGATCAGTCTTTGTTCGTTCGCGCCTCGATCTATGGCGTACTGCGAGAGGGGCTTATTGCGGCTGCGCTTACCGCGGTCATGATCCTCGTGTTCCTGGGCGACTGGCGTCCTACGATCGTCATTTCTATTTCCATTCCGCTTTCCATCTTCGTTTCGATCATCTTGCTCGGGGCGATCGGCCAGACCATCAATATCATGACTTTGGGAGGATTGGCGCTGGCCGTGGGCATTCTGGTGGATGACGCCACGGTGGAAATTGAAAACATCGAGCGCAACCTCGCGATGGGCAAGGAGATGAGGCAGGCCATCCTCGACGGCGCGCAGCAAATCGCCGTGCCAGCCCTGGTCTCGACGCTTAGCATCTGCATTGTGTTTGTGCCCATGTTTTTTCTGGCGGGCGTGGCCAAATTTCTGTTTGTGCCTTTGGCAGAGGCTGTGAGCTTTGCCATGCTGGCGAGCTATTTATTATCGCGAACCCTCATCCCGACGTTGGTCATGTACATCATGCGTGGGCATGAGCATCGCGAGGAAGTTCCCAAATCGTTCTTCGGGAGATTTCAGCGCGGTTTCGAGCGCAAGTTCGAAGACTTCCGGCGAGGTTACGAAGCCTTGCTGGAAACCACGATCGAGCATCGCGGTTTGTTCGTGATTTGCTTTCTGGCTTTCTGCCTGCTCTCGCTCGGACTGTTTTTCTTTCTTGGAGAAGACTTCTTCCCGCAAGTGGATGCCGGCCTGTTGCGACTGCATGTGCGGGCTCGTCCTGGTTTGCGGGTGGAAGAAACCGCCCGGCTCTGCGATCAAATTGAGGCCGTGCTGCGGCAGGAAGTTCCTAAGGGACAATTGCAGACCGTTCTCGATAACATCGGTCTGCCCAACTCGGGCATCAACCAGTCCTACAGTTCGAATGGGACGATCGGTAGCAGCGACGCCGAGATTCTCATTGCATTAGATCCTGAAAAGCATCCGCCCACCGCCGATCTCACCCGGCGTTTGCGCGAAGTTTTGCCGCGCCGCTTTCCCGGCGTGGAGTTCTTTTTCCAGCCGGCCGACATCGTGACGCAAATTCTAAACTTTGGCTTGCCCGCCCCCATCGACGTGCAGATCATCGGCAACGACATGGGAAGCAGTTATGAGATTGCGCAACAGATTGCAAACAAGATGAGGCACGTTCCCGGTACGGCCGATGTGCACGTGCAGCAGTTGCTTTCTCTGCCCACGCTTCATATGGAGATTGAGCGCACGCGAGTTACGCAAGTCGGGCTCACGGCGCGCGACGTAGCGCAGAGCGCGCTGGTTTCGCTGAGCGGCAGCTTCCAGACCGCACCCAATTTCTGGCTGAATCCGAAAAACGAAGTCACTTATCAGCTGGCTGTGCAGTCTCCGCAATATCGCTTGACCAATCTGCAGGACCTGCTGAACATTCCGGTCACTTCGCAACAGGGTCCGCAACTCATGGGGAATCTGGTGCAGTTATCGCCGGTGGTGCGGGCGGCGACTGTAAACCACTGGAACGTGGCGCCCGTGGTTGATGTGTTCGCCAGCACCCAGGACCGAGACCTGGGCGCTGTGGCTGCGGACACCGACAAGATACTCAAGACATTCGACGGCCACCTGCCGCGCGGAACAAACATTGTGGTGCGCGGCCAGGTGGCAACCATGCGCTCGTCTTTCTTTGGCTTGGGCGTAGGATTGGTGGGTGCGATTGTTCTTGTCTATTTGCTGATCGTGATCAACTTTCAATCCTGGCTTGATCCTTTCATCATTATTGCCGCATTGCCCGGGGCGCTGGCAGGAATCTGCTGGTTTCTATTGCTGACGCGCACGACGTTGAGCGTGCCGTCTCTTACTGGCGCGGTAATGTGCATGGGCGTCGCCACCGCTAATTCCATTCTGATGGTGAGCTTCGCCCGAGAACAAATGGATGAAGGCGTTCCCGCGGTGCAAGCCGCAGTTGCTGCCGGATATACGCGCGTGCGTCCGGTGCTGATGACTGCATTGGCTATGATCATTGGAATGGTGCCGATGGCTTTAGGGGTTGGCGAGGGCGGCGAACAGAATGCGCCGCTGGGCCGGGCCGTTATCGGAGGTTTGCTATTTGCTACTGTCGCCACACTTTTCTTCGTGCCCAGTGTATTCGCCATTTTTCATAGCCGTCGAGAAGCCAGGCGGTCCCAGGCAGAACAGAATAAGAAATAAGAGCTGTTGATAAGAAAAACGTAGTCGAGCGGAGTGGAGTCCAAGAATGACCGAGGAAATCAAGTCGAAGCCAACGCAGGATGAGCAGCGCGATAAACCGGGCTCCAATGGACGGCAGTCTCAGCCGCAGGACGGCAACGAAGAGCACCATGCAGTCAGCGCTCAGGTCCAGCGCGATGAGGAGATCGAGGAAATCCAGAAGCGCTCCCGGCACCAGCCGCCCTCGATCCAACGTCCTCCGGAGCTTCCGCCCGCTCCGCCGCGCAAGGCGTTGACCATTGTCGGGGTCTTGCTCTTGGTTCTTCTGGCCGCAGGTGGAATCACTTTGTTGGTGCGGGCAACCCATGAGCGAGCGCTGGCCAAGGAAACTGAGATAGAAACGGTACCGACTGTCGCGGTGGTAAATCCGACTCCGGAAAAACCGGATGAAGATTTGATTCTGCCCGGATCGATGCTCGCCTATGAGGACTCTCCGATTTACGCGCGGACTAATGGATACCTAGTGCGCTGGTACAAAGATATTGGCAGCCGGGTGAACAAAGGCGAGTTACTGGCAAAGATCGACACGCCTGAGGTCGATCAAGAGTTGAATCAGGCGAGGGCTACGCGCCAGCAAATCGTCGCCCAGATGCAGATCGCAAAAATCACCGCGGACCGGTGGGAAAACCTGCGCAAGACTGACTCCGTTTCCGCGCAGGAGGCGGACCAGTACTCCAGCGCATACACGCAGAGTCAAGCCAACCTGGCTTCTGCCGAGGCTAACGTTAGGCGTCTGGAACAGCTGGAAGGGTTCAAAGATGTCTACGCGCCTTTCACCGGCGTGCTAACTCGACGCAACGTAGATCCGGGAGCGCTGATCAACGCCGGTGCTCAGGCTGCGGGGCGCGAGCTGTTCGATCTTGCGCGAGTCGATCCGCTGCGAGTTTATACCAGCGTGCCGCAGGCCTACGCACCATATATAAAAGTCGGTGCCAAGACGTTTGTCACGCTGCAGGAATTTCCCGGCCAGAAGTTTGCCGCGATCGTGGAGCGAACTGCCGAGGCAATCGACACCAACACCCGTACTCTCCTTACCGAAGTCGACGTGCCTAATAAGAATGGCCGTTTGTTGCCTGGCTCGTTTGGCGAGGTTCACTTCGCGGTCGGATCCAATGTGAACAAGGTGACCGTCCCGGTGAACACGATGTTATTCCGCGCTCAGGGCCCGCAGGTGGCTGTCGTGAGTCCGGATAACAAAGTGGAGTTGCGGTCCATCAGCATTGGGCGCGATTACGGGACGACGTTAGAGATTCTGGGCGGGGTCGAGCCCACGGACCGGATCGTGGTCAACCCGCCTGATTCTCTTGAACAAGGGGCGCAAGTCAACGTGGCTCAACCTCCGAATCAACCGCAGCCGGGTCAGACGCAGAACCAGCAGAAAGGCGGAGCGTAGTGAAGCGTGCCGCACTATGCTCGGTGCTCATGCTATTGGCCTTAACGGCTGGATGCACGGTCGGTCCGCGTTACAGCCGTCCCGCGGCTCCAGCCCCAGCTCCCGACGCGTGGAAGACGCAACCGCCATGGCAACCAGCCGCACCCAAGGACTCGATCCCCAAGGGCGAGTGGTGGAGGATCTATAACGATGCCGAGCTCAATTCCTATGAGCAGCAGTTACTGCAGGCCAATCAATCGCTGGTCGCGGCACGAGACAGCCTGGATCAGGCCCGCTCGCTGGCGCGCGTTGCCACCTCCGGACTGTTCCCGCAATTGTCGACCGATCCTTCTGCCGTACGTGAGCGCGGATCTGGAAATCGACCGCTGAATGGGGCAGCGCCAGCCGAGGTGGGAGGCGTGGGGAATCAAACTCAGACAGTTCCTCCGTACACGCAGAACGTTTTTACCATCCCGTTCAACATCAACTATGAGGTTGACGTTTTCGGGCGGGTGCGCCGAAATGTGGAAGCGGCGAACGCCACTCTTCAGTCCACGGCTGCTGATCTTGGAAACGCGCAGCTGGTGCTGACCGCGGAACTGGCTGCCGACTATTTCTCTTTGCGCGAATTGGACGCCGAGTTCAATGTGGTGCAGGAGTCGGTTGGCTACCAGCGTAAAGGATTCGATCTGGTTAACCGGCAACACCAAGGTGGCATCGTCAGCGGACTCGAGGTTGCTCAACAGGCTGCGCTTCTTGACGCAACCATATCGCAGCTCTCTTTGGTGCAGGAATCGCGCGCGCAGTATGAGCACGCGATTGCCGTGCTGATCGGACAGCCCGCGTCCAGCATTACTTTGCGTGTGGCGCCGCTGGAGGCCACGCCTCCGCCTGTTCCGCTGGGCGTGCCATCTGACATGTTGGAACGTCGTCCTGATGTTTCTTCCGCGGAGCGGCAGATGGCGTATCAGAATGCGCAGGTTGGCATCGCGCGCACTGCGTTCTATCCGCAAATCACGCTGAGCGGCGCCGGAGGCTGGCAGAGTGCGCAACTGGCTCCGCTACTAAATGCACCGAGCCTTGTCTGGTCGCTCGGAGCCGACGCTTTGGAGCCTATCTTCGAAGGTGGACGAAACCGCGCTAACCTGGCAGCAGCGCGAGCCGCCTATGATCAGTCCGTGGCGAATTATCGCCAGGCGGTGCTCACGGCCTTCCAGCAAGTGGAGGACGGCATCAGCAATTTGAGCACGCTGTCGCAAGCGTTGATTACGCAGAGTGCCGCCGTGGAAGATGCGCGGCGTGAACTTACCATCGCCACCAATCGTTATATTGGCGGCGCCACAGACTATCTCAACGTCATCAATGCGCAGACTACGCTGCTGAGCAGTGAACGGCTGGAAACGCAGTTGCTCGGCCAGCAAATGGTCAGCTCGGTCTATCTGGTGAAAGCGCTCGGCGGCGGCTGGGATTCCAGCCAGATCGAGGATCAAGTGGTTCATCCGCAAGCGATTCAAGTGTTGCAACCCTAACCTCGGGCGCGGCGCATCGCAATCGCGGCGAGCTTCTTTGCAGGAATCGCGAAGTGGTTCGTGCGAGAATGGTCGCGCTGATAGGCTGGCAGCCTTTTTGACTACTGAACCGCCAGTAGTGTCGATGAATACTGCGATCCCTCGCCGGCGCTGGCGAATCGCCTTCTTGCTAGCCTTCGGAGTACTGGTCAACTTTTTTGACCGCATCAATCTATCCGTCTCCCGCGACGCGCTCCATGACTCCTTCGGATTATCGCTGGTGGCCTTCGGCTATCTCTCCAGTGCCTTCAGTTGGACTTACGCCTTAATGCAGATGCCCGCCGGAGTGTTGCTCGACCGGTGGGGAGTGCGCCGGGTGGGACGGCTGAGCGCATTTCTGTGGAGCTTTTCTTCTTTCGCCGCGGCGGTCGCTCCCAGTCTTGGTTGGTTCTTCGGAGCCCGCTTGCTTCTTGGTGTCAGCGAATCTCCAACTTTTCCCGCCAATGCGAAAGCTCTGGGCTACTGGTTCACGCGCGAGGAAAGAAGTCTCGCAACTGCGATCACCGACGCGGCTGCGAAATTCTCCAGCGCCATCGGAGTTCCTTTGATTGGCCTGCTGCTCCTGTATTTTGGCTGGCGCTGGAGCTTCGCCGCCACTGGCTTTATCAGCTTCATTTATTTCCTTCTGTTTTATTGGATCTACAGGAATCCGAGTGAAGACGACAAACTCTCAGGTCAGGAGCTGCAGTTCGTTCTGAACGGCGGCGCGCAACTGGAAGATCAGGCGCGAACACGAAGAGGAAGCTCGTTGAGCTATCTTCTCAGGCAGAGAAAGGTTTATGGGCTTGCCATGGGATGGGGAGCTTACAACTACACTTTTTTTCTTCTGCTAACGTGGCTGCCCAGCTACCTCTCCGTTTCGCTTCATGTGGATTTGTTTCACTCGATCTTCTACACCAGCGTTCCCTGGTTATTCGCGACGGCCACGGACCTGCTGATTGGAGGATGGCTGGTGGACACTCTCATCCAGCGAGGTCACGATGCAAACCGCGTCCGGCAAACTGTTTTGGTGGCGGGCATGGCTTTCGGTCTCGCGATCTTTGGCGCCGCGCGAACTCACACGCCTACTGCCGCGCTGATTTGGATCAGCCTTGCCCTGGGAGGATTAGCGGCCGCTGCGCCCGTCGCATGGACCGTTCCGTCTCTTATCGCTCCGCGGGAGAGCGTCGGCACGCTTGCCGGTGCGGTGAATCTTTGCGGACAGATTGCGGCGATCTCTGCTCCTATCGTGACCGGCTATATCGTCGCCGCATCCCACTCTTTTGCGGCAGCTTTCGTGACTGCGACCGTGATTCTGCTGATGGGGATTGTGGGCTATGTTTTTCTGCTGGGACGCATCGAGCCGATTCCGGAGCCATGACGGGATGCCGCCGACTTGGTCTCGTGTGGCTTGGTCTCGTGTTACGTCGATGAATTCGGATGGAATGGTGTAGGTTAGACGTATGCCGCAGAAATCTCATGCGCGTCCGCCACGATGGTACGCGATCCCGGTGCGCGTTCTGCTGGTGACGTTTATCGGCACTTTGATTTCGTTCGCGGTGAGTCTATTTCTGGGAATCATTGGAGTCGGAGCGGTCTCAACTTGGCGCCACGTGCGCCCCGATATGACGATCGCTTATCGTCACATCGCTCTGCCCACTGCGGTGATGGCGGGCAGCATTATTTTTGTGCTGGCATTGGTTATGGAAATCCGCCACTACCGCCAGACGAAAACTCTGGCGGATATTGAGAGGGTCAGCTAAGCATGCTCACCAACTTGCCCCCGCGCATCGCCGTTCCGCTGCCCCATTCCAGCGATCCCGAATATGCGGAGCGCTCCATCCCCCAGTACGAAGAGGCAGTCAGACTCGCCGGAGGCGAACCGGTTCGCATCCCGCTCGACCGGACGCCCGCCGAGGTAATGAAAATCGTAGAGCGCTGTGACGGAGTTCTGCTGCCCGGGAGCAAGGCCGATGTCGATCCCGCAGAGTTTGGAGCACTGCGATCCCCGCACACCGCCTCCTCCGATCCGCGTCGCGACGCCGTAGACGAACTTCTACTGCAGGATGCATACAGCCTGCGCAAACCCATCCTTGGCATCTGCTACGGCTTACAAAGTTTGAATGTTTATCGCAACGGATCGCTCATCCAACACATTCCGGATTTTCTTCCCGAGGATCTGCGCACGCGAGTCGATCACGAAGCAGGGAAAAATATCGGCGTTGCGCACGAAGTCAGGATTGAGAGAGATTCCAGGCTGGCGGAAATCGTCGGCGGAAAAGAATTGAAAGGGCTCGGCCTCAGCGTTGCCGAAGACCCTGCAAAAACACCCAGGGGTTTAGCTCCTGAGGGCAACGGATTCGTGCTCCCAGTAAACTCATCGCATCACCAGTCGGCAAATGCAATCGGCAACGGTTTGAGGATCTCCGCTCGCTGCATCGACGACGGCATCGTCGAAGCCTTGGAAGGAACCGCTCCGGATCACTTCGTGCTCGCCGTGCAGTGGCATCCCGAGCGTTCCGTCGATCAGGACGAACCATCTCGCGCCATCTTTCGCGCCCTGATTAAAGCGGCGGAGGCTCGACATCAGCAACTGAAGGGTGAGTTTGAAAGTGTGAAGTGAAGGTCTGAAACTTAGGGTCGAATCCAGCGTGGCTATTTCTTTTTCTTTGGCGGCTTCTTCAGATCGCTACGCTTTTCCAGCAGCGCTACCACATGTGCGACCGCAGTATTTTCCAGATTGAGTCCTTCCGGCGTCTTGGCCTTAAGGCCGACGCAATCGGACGGCACTCCCAGCAACTCCGCCACATGCGCGCGAATTGTCGCAGCATGCGGCCCAATCTTTGGCGCGGCCAGGACCAGGCTGGCGTCCAGGTTCGCCAAGCCGTATCCCGCATCGCGCACGCGGTTCAGAGCTTCATGCAGGAAGAGCGCCGAATCCGCATCCTTCCACCTTGGATCGGAGGGCGGGAACAGCGCCCCAATATCAGGCGCTGCCAGCGCCCCGAGCAGCGCATCGGTGATAGCGTGCAGCAACACGTCGCCATCGGAGTGCCCGCCTAAACCTTTTTCGTGAGCCAGCGCAACCCCGCCAATCTTGAGGGGAATGCCGGGGCGAAATTCATGCGAGTCAAAACCGTAGCCAATTCTATTCGCAGGTTTTGTCGGTTGTGGTTGCGCCTTGGTCTTTGGCATCCGCGTCAATGGCGCTCGGTCCGCGCACTTTTTAAGTAGAACTCCGCAAGTTCCATATCTGCCGGCGCCGTGATTTTAATATTCCGCGGCGACCCCATCACCACGGCCACGTCGTGGCCTGATCTTTCTACCAGCG
>DASRWO010000264.1:0-7542 GCA_035654555.1 Candidatus Deferrimicrobiaceae bacterium
GCCGGTCCCAATGGCGGTCAGCTTTACATCGACGGTTTCACCGCCGGCCAGCTCCCTCCGAAGGAATCGATTCGCGAAATTCGCATCAATCAGAATCCGTTCTCGGCTGAGTACGACAAGCTCGGTTACGGGCGTATCGAAGTTTTCACCAAGCCGGGCACCGACAAATTTCACGGACAGTTCCAAGTGAATGGAAACGACTCGGCTTTCAACTCACCCAATCCGTTTGGAGGCGCCAACCAGCCCGGTTACGATTCCACTCAGTTCAGCGGCAGCATCGGGGGACCGATCAATAAGAAGTCGTCGTTCTTTTTCGATTTTCAGCGGCGGAATATTAACGATCTTTCTGCCGTCAATGCGATTACGCTCGATCCCACCACTCTCACCGAAATTCCGGTGATTGAAGCAGTGCCCTTTCCCAGGACTCGAACCAATCTCACACCTCGTATCGATTACCAGCTCAGCAAAAACAACACCCTGACGGTGCGCTATCAGTACTATCGCGATACTGAGGAGAATGACGGCATCGGCCAATTCACGCTGCCTTCCCAAGCGTACAACTCGGATTCGACCGAGCACACCCTGCAAATCAGCGATACGCAAGTCATTGGCGCAAAGATCGTGAACGAGCTTCGATTCCAGTACCTCCGCGAACTGGACAATCAGATCGCACAGAGCACCCAGCCGACGCTCAACGTTTTGGGATCGTTCGATGGCGGAGGCAACAACCAGCAAAACATTCTGGATCACCAGGATCACTACGAGTTGCAGAACTACACGTCCATCATCCACGGGAATCACACCGTGAAGTTTGGAGCGCGACTGCGCGGCATCCGGGACGCGAACAGCCAGACTTCCGGATTTAATGGCGAATTTATCTTCTCTTCGCTGCTCCCCACGGCACAAGAGGTAGCCTGCGTGCCTGCGCCGGGGTCCGCGCCTTGCCCGATTTCCTATTCGACTGCAATTCAAAATATGGGAAACACGACCACGCCGATCGCGACTCAACTTACGTTTACCGTGGGTAAGCCGCCCCTGGTTGTAGGAAATTTCGACGCGGGACTCTACTATCAGGACGATTGGAAGGTGCGTTCCAACATTACTCTCAGTTATGGCCTGCGCTTTGAAAGCCAGACAGGCATTCAGGATCACGCAGACTTGGCGCCACGCTTTGGCTTTGCCTGGGGAGTGGGGGGCAGAAGCGCTCCGCCCAAGGTCGTTCTGCGTGGCGGCTTCGGTATTTTTTATGACCGGTTCCTGGAGGCTCAAATCCTGGAAGCTGAGCGCTTGAATGGCACCACGCAGGAGCAGTTTGTGATCGACAATCCCAAATGCTCTTCCCTTACGGATTTCTCTTCCTGCACTGGAGCGGTAATACCCGCGACGCCGACGACTTATCAAATCAGCCCACGCCTGCATGCCCCTTACACACTGCAAACCGCCATCAGTGTGGAGCGTCAGCTGACGAAGGTCTCAACCTTGAACGTCACTTATCTGAACTCACGCGGCTTTGACCAGTTGCTTACCATTAATGCTGACGCTCCCTTCCCGGGAACGCCGTGCAGTCCGGCTTGCGCAATACCCACCGCGAATCTTTATCGATATGTGTCCGACGCCGTTTTCCGCCAGAATCAATTGATTGCCAATACGAACTGGCGAGTGGGATCGAAGGTGCAGTTTTTCGGCTACTATGTTTTGAACTACGCCAATAGCGATACTTCTGGTGTCTCCAGTTTTCCCTCGAACTCTTACAACATCAGTGCGGATTACGGACGCGCTTCCTTTGACATTCGTAATCGGTTCTTTCTGGCCGGATCGTTCGCTCTTCCCTATAACTTCCGTCTCAGCCCGTTCATGGTCTTGAGTTCAGGTTCTCCGTTTAACATCACCGTCAGAGACGACCTCAATAACGACTCCATCTTCAACGATCGCCCAGGGCTGGTCTCGACTGCCACTTGCGCCTCATCGGTGACGCTGACGCCGACTTCAAACACATACTGCACGCCGCTTGGAACTTTCAACGCGGCTCCAACGGCCGGGGAAAAACTTGTTCCGATTAACTCTGCGATCGGTCCATCGCATGCGGTTGTGAATCTGCGGCTGACCAGGACATTCGGATTTGGTCCCAAGATCACTCGCGGACCGGGCAACCAACCCAGCGGCGGACACGGTGGCGGAGGTGGTGGCGGATCTCACGGAGGAGGCGGTCCTCGTGGACCTCTGTTCGGCGGCGGACCGGGCGGAATGTCCGGCGGAGGGTCTGATCGCCGCTACAGTCTCACTTTTGGAGTCTCGGCGCGCAACGTTTTTAACAAAGTCAATTTTGCAAATCCCAGCGGTATTTTGGGTTCTCAATTTTTTGACACGCCAAACGGACTAGTATTGAACGGACCGTTCTCGAACGGGGCGGCCAATCGCCGTATCGATTTGATAGCGACCTTCAACTTCTAGTCAGTGACCATAAGTTCCACACGAGAGTGCGCGGTTCGGGTTATCCTGAAAGAGCGTAGCGCCAGTTGCGACCGCCCACAGAATAATTACGTTTGTCACTGATTCCCACCACAAGGCGCAAATTTCTTTACTCTGCCGTAGGGGCGAGTACGCTCGCAATTGCAGGCGACTCCGTGCTGCTGGAGCCGAATCGCCCTCTTGTGGTTCGCCAGGAGTTCTCGCTGGCACGCTGGCCGGAGCGGCTCAACGGCTTTACCATCGCCTTGTTGAGCGACTTTCACTACGATCCATATTTTTCGGTGCACCCCTTGCATGCGGCTGTTCCGTTGGTGAACGGACTGCGTCCTGATCTGATTGTTCTAACGGGAGATTTTATTTCCGCACCGCTGGCCGGAGCAGCTTCCAAAGCCGCATTCGCCGCCGTGCCTTGCGCTAAAGTCCTTCGCCAAATGAGCGCTCGGCACGGATTGTGGGCGGTGCTGGGAAATCATGACTGCGATACCGACCCGGAGGAGGTCACGCGTGCGGTGAAGGCCGAGGGTATCCGAGTGCTTGATAATCAATCCCAGGCGATTGAGCATGATGGAGCGCGCTTCTGGCTGGCGGGCGTGGATGACGTCCTCAGCGGCGCTCCCGACCTCGCAGAAACACTGCACGGCATACCCGCCAACGACGCTGTGATCCTTCTCGCTCACGAACCAGACTTCGCCGACGAAGCTGCGAAATTTCCTATCGATTTGCAGCTCTCCGGGCACTCTCACGGAGGCCAGATTCGGATCCCATTCGTCCCTCTGTTTTACTTGCCCGATCTTGCCAAGAAATATGTGATGGGAACCTACCAGGTGGGTCCGCTACCTCTCTATACCAACGCCGGCATCGGGACGGTCAACATTCCCGTGCGTTTGAATTGCCCGCCGGAAATTACGCTCATCACTGTTCGATCTGCTCAGAAAGCATGATCCTGAGGCAGACCAAAAAGCACGCTCCGACCCTCTACTCCGTCCTGCGAAGTGCAACTGCCTTCACACGGCTGCCTGGCAACCGCTTTTACCTTGCCGCAACCGATTGACAATGCGCGTTTTAGGATGTGCGCAGGCTGGCACTAGACGTGCCCATAAATAAGCCATAGGGGAGTTACCTGGTCCTCCTGGGTCGCGAAATGCTTTGTCGTATCTGGCCTTTGCTGCTAGTTCTCGCGGCGCCTGCCGGCGCCAGCGTGCGGCCTGTGGTTCCGCGTTTTGGCCAGACGGTTTTATCCGAGCGGGAACACAAGCTGTGGAAGACTCCCATTCGCGCCTCCGAATATAGCGATGTGCCTCACGTCAGCGCGCGCTCGCGCTGCGAAGATACCCACCCCCCGGAAGCTCTGACTACGCCCGATCCGCTGATCATTCCGGTGGTCACTGGAATCAAGGTGAAGGTAAGCTTCATCATAGGGGCAGATGGCCGCGTACACAGCCCTCTCATTCTGCAGAGCGGCGGACCCGTGGGGGACCGCAATGTGCTGCAAACCGTAGGCACTTGGCGTTACCGTCCGGCTACTTGTAATGGCGTGCCCACTGAGGCCGAGGGCAAGATTGAGTTTTCCCGCCGCTAGCCTGCTCTTGGACTAGAATGAATCATTACTCGCTCAGAGCATGTTTCAAATCGTGGATAGCGAAAACCAACTCGGCAAACCATCCGGCGCGACTCCGGCGGAGGACTCTCCGGAGACAACGCCGGGCGTGGGCCCAGACGATTCGACGGGCGGGAAAACCCGTCAGCGTCTCTTCCCCGAAATGCGGCGCCCCAAACCCAATCAGGAGGCGATTGCGGCGGCTTTGCAGGCCATGCAACGTCTCACGATGAAGATGGATTCCGAATCCGCCGCCGAGGAAAGTGGGTCGCAAGCCACTGCCACCGCCACCGCTTTTATTATTTGTTCCTCCTGCGGACATAAGAACCGTGAAGCCAATAAATTTTGCGGCATGTGCGGACTTCCAGTAGAACCCGCGCCTGATGAATCGCCCGCTTCTGAATTGCCAGAGCTCGAGTTACCAAATTTCGGCCTGCCAGTTCAAGCGTCAGCAGGATTCGAGGACGAGCGGCTCCCGTCTCGGATACCTTACGCAGCGCAGGAAGCCGAGCGCGAACTGCATCCTGCTCCGGGTTCGGCAGCGGGTCAGCATCACTATCACCACCACTACCATCATCATTATTTTCAGGGCGGAGTAGAAGGCAGCATCGCAGCCCCGCGAGGGAACGCGCCTGACAGCGCTCGCGAAACGGATCGCATGAGAATTGCGGCTGCCGCCAAGGGAGAGCCGATGAGCCGCAGTGAGGCTGCGGTGCGGCGCGTGACTCAAGAATGGGTTCTAGCTTGCAACACGCGACAACTCGATGAGTTGCTTGATCTCTACGCGCCGGACGCGGTGGTGGTGCGCTCCAACCTGCCGCTGCTGCGGGGAGCACCGGCAGTGCGCGAATTCTTTTTCTCTGCCATCGAATCCGGTCTGGGAGAAGTTGCGGTGGAACCCATCCGCGTGGAAGTGCTTGGCGACATGGCTCACGAAGTGGGACGCTACAGCGCCCTGGTTCCAGGGACCGCAGGCAAGCGCCGCGAAGAGCGCGGAAAGTATTTGTGGGTCTTCGCCAAGCAGAGCAGTGGAGATTGGAAGCTGGTCTCGGAATGCTGGTCAAGCGACCTCACGCTGAGCAACGCGGAATCAGACATCCCGAAGCCGGCGACCCCAGTGGCGTCAAAGGGATTGCCTCGCAAGGGATAGACAGGCTTCGATAGCACGAATAACCTGGGACGAAAACCGTTATCTCTGCCTTACGGCCTCACACCAAGTTTTTCCAAGTCCTCACGCAATTGGTCCAGCGTTTGCATCTGAATCGCGCGCATGCCCAGTTTGGCGGCGCATTCCAGGTTCAAGGCGCGGTCGTCGATGAAACAGCATTGCTCGGGATCGCTCTGCGTGATCTCGACGGCGAGACGGTAAATACCGCTCTCGGGCTTGCGCAGACCGACGAAGCAGGAACTGACAAACACGCGGAAGATTTCCCGCAAGCCGAATTTTCTGATCCGGTATACGTTTAGCTCGCGGGACTCATTGTTGATCGTGCCCATGAAGTACTTACCGGAATCGGCAAGAGCACGCGCGAAGTCGAGAACCTCGTTCACCGGTCGTGACAAGGCAAACATGTAATCCCGAAATTCTTCGTGCGTGAAGGAACGGACTGTGTAAAAGACAGTGCGATCCAGATACTCGTCGAGCGTGATTTTGCCGCACTCGAACGACGACACAACCATGTCGTGCCGTGCCTGAAACTCTTTTTGGTCGAGATGGAAGTGTTCCAGCGCTTCGGCCCGTTCATTATGGTCCCAGGCGTTGGTGAGCAGAACTCCTCCCACGTCCCAGAAGATGGTGTGAATGTCAGGCACTTATCCATCCCTTCATTTTGTTTCCAATTATCAGTTTAGATTATTCATCGAGAGGTTCGTGACGATTTGATTGCGGCGGCACTGCCAAAATTAGCCAACCCGGTCTTCCTCTCGTCGATGCGCATAACGCTATCGTAGCTACTCATCGTTTGTAGACTGTCGTGTTGGGGTGGTAGTTCCGCCAATCGAACCAGTAGTCCTTCAGGGCGGGAATTCGCTCAAGGCATTTTCCTTGCGCGGGGCCGGAAATGGCGCAGCCCTGAAAGTTCCACTGACTGGCGGTGGTGGAGTCGACTAGCATCCAGTCCTTAGTATCAGCCTGCAGAAAGAACTCGGCGTCGCGGCCATCGATGCGGCTGAGGAAGACGCGGAAGGATTTGGCGTCAGGGCCAACGACGAGTAGCAAAGGGGTACCGTTGACCCGGTCCACCACCGGAGACTGCTTCGCAAAAGTTTCCCACGGATAAGCGCGGGCGGCGCCGTTGGTCGTGAGTCCGACGACGACATCACGCGATTTCAGTTCAGTGCCGGGAAAACTAATGACGACGGGCAGTTTCGCAACGTCCGGCTCCCAGTTGCTGTCGTACTCTTTTGTGTATTTCGCCACGGGCGCAAGCACTTGGCCAGATGGATACTCAGTTTTCCATTCACCGAACGTGAGTTCGTCGCTGAGAACAAGACTTAGCGCCGCGCCTCGCAGCGGGCCGTAGATGGCCTTGCCGGTGATCTGCTGCCACCAGGTTCCGGTTTCTTTATCGCGCATCAGGAAGTTCTGGTTGTTGATTCCAGCCAGATAAAAGTGCAGCACTTGTCCGTTGATGGTTCGTGTCCACACCAGACCGGTGTGACAGAGCGTTCAATAGGTAACCGAGATAGGCACGCCTCCCACGACGTCGTTAAGGACATGATGGTAAGCCATCTGGCTGATGGGATAGGCGCGCGCATCGTTGCCTAAGCGAACCGACATAATCATTTCTTTCGGATCGAGTTTGCTGTCGGCTTGGGCGAGGAACTGCGCTCCGGGGATAGGATGGAACATCCATTCGAAGTAGTTGAGGCGAGCCATGACGGCGGAGAAAGTGACCACAAACAACGTGAGCACGAGCACGGATTTTCGCCAGCGGTTTGCGGTGTTCCACAAAGCGATAGCAAAAACGAAACAGGGGAGAGCTGCGATCAACGTGCCGAGCGGAGCGCGTTGCCGCAGCGCCATTGCCACAAAAAGTGCGTGCGGCGCCTGATGGCGGAACGGTCGAATGATGAAGGCGGGGACCAAGAAGAAACCGATGCTGATGAGGGCGCAGATAGAGAAGCCAATCCAGATGTGGTAGGGCGTTTGGGGACGAGTCTGTTGAGTAGTGGATGTAAAAGAAGGGCTCATAAATTCAGCGTGATGAACAAGCTACTTCCGTATTTTTTAGTCGGGCCACTGTAAAGGAGAGAGGCCACGCAAGGGAATAGTACAAAAAATAAACCCCGATCCGCGGAGCAGGACCGGGGATTTCACACTTCCAACCTCGCGCTAGTTGGTGCGCGCGATCTGATTTTGACGGTAACTCAGGTTATCCACGTTGCGGAACATAGGAGTTCCGGGCGGCAGATTCTGGGGCGACGAAAACAGCGGATCGAAGAAATATTGCCGGCTCGGTGGCTGATACACTAGC
>DASRWO010000265.1:0-5981 GCA_035654555.1 Candidatus Deferrimicrobiaceae bacterium
ATGGTGAACGACGTCAGCATCGAAAAACTACGCGATCACTTCATCATCTGCGGCTATGGACAGGTGGGAAGAACGGTGGTGGATCAGTTGAACCGGCTGAAGATTCCTTTTGTATTGATCGAAACCAGCGAAGGTTTATGCCGAGAACTGCTGAAAGATAAAGTCCTCGCCATCCAGGGCGATGCCAAACGGCATGATGTGCTGCAGTCGGCGGGAATCGAGCGCGCGCGTGGGGTGTGCATTGTGATCGACAACGATGCGGATAATCTCTACATCACGGTGACGGCCAAGGCGCTGAACCCGAAGGCGCGCATTATTACCCGGGCAGGGCAGTCGCGCTACGCGCAGGCCATGCGCAACTCGGGCGCGGACGAGGTCATCATTCCGGAATACGAGGGCGGTCTGATGACGGGACGCATGATAGCCAAGTTTTATCCTGACGCGCACTCGCACTTGGAGTAAGCCCTATTTTTCTATGCCGCTCTCGCCCGCGATTTTTTTCGTCACCAGGAAGCTCCAGATGGCATCGTTGGCGTTGAGAGCATTGCTGGTTTTGCCCACCTCCTTTTCACTCATGTACTGCTCGCCGCCCGGCCATGTGTTGCCGCCGTTCTTTACACTGTAGAGCACGACCTGAGCATTATCCTGGCAGCCGCTGTAGGTATAAGTTTCCGTTTCTTTCCCGCCCTTTTCCGCCGCTGGCAACTTAGCCTCGGCGGGCTTGTCTCCGCAGTGGTCGAACTTCGCCCAGGTCTTCGCGCTATCTTCTGCGGAGAGCACATGGAAGCGGCCGGGTTTGTAAGTGCCGCCGTTGTTGGGAACGACGGGGTCGTCGGTGCCGTTGATGAAAAGCGCGGAGACGGCCCGTGCCGGAAGGCAGATCATAGTTTTGGGCATAGCCGCGCCCACGGGTGCGATTGCGGCCACGCGATCCGCCATATCGCAACCCACGCGCAGAGCCATGAAGCCGCCATCGCCTAAACCAGTGGCGTAGATGCGGCGAGTATCGACCGAATATTTCAGCGGGAGCTGATCCAGCATTTGATTGAGGAAGGCTACGTCGTCAGGGGGTTCGGGACGGTTCCTATTCTGGTCGGGATTCTCTCCCCCATTCTGGCCGCCGCCCTGTCCACCGCTTGGATAACCGCCTCCGCCACCACCCCCGGGATATCCGCCGCCACCACCTCCCGGGTATCCGCCACCGCCGCCCGGATAGCCTCCCCATCCGCCACGACGGCCACCTCCGCGGCGAGGCTGCATTCCCTGGTTTACCTGTTCCGGGTGTACGCCGATGTTCCACGAGCCGTGCGCGGCGTTGGGATAGACCGCGATAATCCTGTCTTTGTCGGCAAGTTGATTGAAGTGGGTGAGCCGTGCCATGTCACCGGCATCCTGATTTCGGCCGTGCAGTAGGATTACTACTGGATAGTGTTGCTGCTGATTGTAGCCTTGCGGGAGATGCACGACGTAGGTGCGGGAGACGTCATTGACGTCAACCTTCTCCTGAGAGTCCTGTGCCGGAGGAGCTTTTTCTTGAGAGCTGTTTTGTTGGGAGGGTTGTTGTTGGGAGTCTTGCGCTCGCAAAGGGAGTACGAAGAGCAATCCCAAAAAACAGGACGCTAGCGCGTAGGGGAGGTGCGACCGATGGAGGAGTGGAAGATTTGTCGAGGAGAGTTTCAATTTCATTCTTGCTATTCCTCTTTAATATGGATTTCTGCAGATACGCCTAGCTGGTTTCAAAGATGGTTGACATCCCGTGACGCATGCTGAAGTAGGCACTGAGTTTGGCCTAAGGCCGTCATGGCATAAGAACCGCGAGGGTATCACGGGGTTGCTAGCCAGGGGCGGGAGTTTTGCAAAGTTTTGTAAGCGAGTCGCAAATCCCGAAGCCGGGAACTTTTTTCGCGGATCGTCGTAACTACATTCGACCAGACGCTGCGACCGAGGACGGGCTGGATCAGGAGGCATTTATGGACGGTAATTTGGTGGGACTGGCTGCGGTGGTGATGTCGCTGGGGATTCCGATGGCGGCGATGTACACATTTTTCCGGGTGCGGAAGCTGCGCAGCGAAGAGCGTATGGCGGCGATTGCGCGCGGTGCGGAAATACCCATGCAGCCGGAACTTTCAGAAGCGGCACGGTCGCGGCGGTCGGGGATTCTGTTGGTGGCGGGAGCAATCGGTTACATCGCGACCTTCGCTCTCATCGGACGCGTGGAGCCCGATGCCATGATTGCGGCTACCTTTGGGATAATTCCTTTGGCCGTAGGCATCGGCTTTTTTGTGGATCATGCGCTGATCCGTCGGGATGCGAAGGCGCTGTGAAGATGCAGAACTTCTCTTACGAACCGGTGATGAACTTGTGCTGAGGGCCGGTCAGCGGGACTACGCTTAGTCTGCCTTGGTGCACCAGGGGAGAATCGGCGAACAATTTGTTGGCTTTCATCTCGGCAAGGGTGACGGGTTTGGCGATGGGCTTGCCAACTTTGATTTTTATTTGCGGATTCTTGGGATCGCCGGTTTCGACCGAGACGACGGAGGCGGTTCCCACGGCGCTCTTTTCATCTCCCGTGTGGTAGATCACCAACGGATCTCCCGGTTTCATGCCACGCAGATTCCTGACGGCGACGGGATTGGTGACGCCGTCCCAGATCGTGGTTTGTTCCCGTTGCAGATCGGCGAAGGAATATACGGTAGGTTCGGTTTTCAGAAGGTAGGACATAAGCAGGATTTTACTCGTTGTTAATTATTCTGGCTTCGCGAGTTACTGTGGCTTCGCGGTTGGATCAGGAGGCGGCGATGCTTTGTCATCCTTCTTTTCCTCTGGATGGTTTTCGTAGATCGAGTATTGCCCCTGTGGGCGTTTGAGTTTGATAGTCAAGTCCAACTTCGCCTTGTCCACGTCGTAATCTTCGCCGAAGGTCTGAAACCCGCTGGCCAAAACCTGAACCCGCAACTTACCGTAAGGAACGTCATCGAAGCTGGTTCTGCCGTCATTGTTGGTCTTGAGTTCGAGTCCGCCGCGGCTTTGTTTACCATCCGCGTTTACGGGGTGCATGATCACGGCGGCGTTGCGTATGGGTTTGCCATTGTCTTCTTTAATGACGAGAAAAGTCATAACCGCAACGGGTCCTTCCTCATCCTTCTGTGCCGCGGCTGCGCCGGCTAGCGCGAGAAGCAAGAAGAGGCACCCGATCGTTTGCCATTTCATTCGCCATTTCATTTTGACGGTCGATGGATGGTAGGTGCGTTCAAGGCTCGAGGATTTCCGTGGCGACGTCATATCCCAATATCTTAGCGACTACGAAGCGCCGGGGGAAGGAAGAAAGCTTACGACTTCTCGGAAGGCCGGATCTTGCGCTCGCTCGAGGGTTGCGATCCGAGTTGCACCAGATCGATAGCCACGCGGGCGGTATTGTGGCGCGCAACGCCAGCCTCTTCCAAATAATCGCCCAGGACCGGAATAACGCCGAGAGCTTCGATGGCATCGAGATCGGCGATGATTTGACAGGCGCCTTCGAACGCGTACTTGGACTTGAGTTCATCGGATACCGGCGTGCGGTTGATCAGAGCGTAGTCAAAAATCTGCTGGCCGGCGTGGCGATTGAGTGCGCGAATGTGATCGGCTGCGGTAAGACCAAGGCTCTCATTGGCCTGCGTCATCAGATTGCAGATGTAAACCTTGGTGGCGGGCGAGGTGACGATAGCCTCGGCGATGCCATGCACCAGCAGGTTAGGAATGAGGCTGGTAAAGAGCGAACCCGGACCGATGCTGATGATATCCGCGCCGGCGATGGCGTCGAGAGTTTGCGGCAGAGGCTCGACATCGGGAGGAACCAGAAACAACTCCTGGATGCGACCTTTACTTGCGGTAATGTTGGTCTCGCCGCGTACACGGGTGCCGTCTTCCATCAGAGATTCGAGTTCGATATTCGACGTTGTGGCGGGATGGATGTGTCCACGGGTGACGAGAATTTCCGAGGAGAGCCGCACCGCTTCAGCAAAATCCTGAGTGATGGAAGTCAGCGCCGCCAGGAATAAGTTGCCGAAGCTGTGGCCTTCCAGACCGGAGCCTTTGTTGAAGCGATGCTGGAAGAGTTGGGAGAGCAGAGCTTCATCTTCGCTGAGGGCTACGATGCAATTGCGAATGTCGCCCGGCGGAAGCATGTTGAGTTCTTTGCGCAGGCGCCCGCTGGAACCGCCGTCATCGCTCACCGTGACCACGGCGCAGAGGTCGCGAATTACGGGCGCACCGGGGCGCGCCGCCGGCAGTTCTGCGGGAGTGAGCGCAAAGCGTTTGAGTCCCTTGAGCAGAGTGGAGAGACCCGTGCCTCCGCCGATAGCGACGACGCGAAGACCACGCTCGCGGGCGCTCTTCTCCAGAGGCGCGAATGTAGCAGTTTTGGTTTCCATCGAGAGAAGCTCGATTATCGGCCCAGCTAATACGATTCGTCTTCGCGGAAGGAACCGTCCGGCGAAGCCAGGTCGGCTGCGGGATCTGGGTACAACAGCTCCGTGAACCGGGGATCTTCGGCCAGGTTATGAAAATCAGAGTCGTTGCGCGCCTGGTAGCGCAAACTGGCATTCAGGCGAAGGGCCTCATCCAGATGCTTAAGTGAATCTTCCACGTGGCCAGTGAGGCAATCGAGCGCGGCCAGGCCGTAGATGACAAAATCCGTTTTAGGCGACTGCTTGACGAGTTTTTCGATGTGCTCGCGGGCGGTGACGTAGTCGCCCACATTCATCAGCGAGACGGAGTAATCGAAATGCTCCTCGATGGTTTTAAACTGCGTCGTAGCCGAACGCTCGAGATGCTGGTTGCAGATGCTGAGGTGCATCGCCGCCCGGTCGCTCAACTCCTTGCTGCCGCCCGCAAGAACCTTCTGAAACAGAGGCTTGGCCTTATCAAACTTATGCTCCTGCAAGGCGCGCAGCCCAGCTTCGTAATGCTGCAAAGCCTGTGAAGCGCGTGGATCGTCCGCGATAGAGGATTTTTTGGGATTAGCCTTTTGAGCCATGTGAAGAATTTTTCCTGTGCTCGTCGTAATAAGTACTCCTTAGCATGAACCTCAAAGAACTGATCCCCAAGTATCACTCAAGTGGCGGGTAGAGAGCAATTCGCGGGGATATTACCAGGTACTGAGAGCAGAGCAAGGACGGCGGCGTCCTCGGGTTTCTTGATACTGACGGCTCGCTGCTCGGTATTAATTGATCGCCGCGGCCGATTCCAGATCGATCTGTTTCCAATTCCCTTTGATAATGCCGGCGCGAATCTGAGCCGCGGTCTTGCCGGCTTTGTGCTGCTGATAAGAGTAATAGAGTTCCTTCAGGCAGGTCGAGCAGCGGGCGCCATGTGTGCCTTCAAAGCAGCTATGCAGGCTGTTATGGCCCATGCGATCGCAGTAGCAATAGCAGGGCTGTTGGTGTAGGACGACTGGAATCCGCGAGGCCAGTTCATAGGCGTGCGTCTGGTAGGGGTACTGCGCGTCGGCTCCCCAGAGCTGATCTTTGGTAAGAATGGCGGGAAGTTTCGTTCCTTTCGACGGGGGGCCAGCGTTGTAGGCGGGGACCCCACCCTCTTCCTCTTCTTGCTGAGGAGCAGCCCAAAGGGAAGTCATGGTCAGGGTTACCAGAAGAAGCAAACTTAGAGTGAAAGCACGGTGCAAAAACTTGCGATCAAGAAATCCAGTCGACGCCATGGGTCTCTCCTGAAAACATTCTAGCTTGTTTCGTCAATCCGAGTGTGACGCACACCGGATCGCCAGGTTCTCGAGCTCGACTACCACCGTTTTCGAGCAACGGCACAGATGAATTGGCTGCCGGACGAACCTGATCTGTATACAATAGAAATCGCATGCCAGAGACGCAACCCACAGAGCCAAAAAGCGCAACGCTGCAGGTTGGTCCATTGCCGGCGCAGGCCGATGCGCCGAATACGCCAGCGCGTCTGCGGCCAGCTCTGGGCATCTGGTTGCGCGACCT
>DASRWO010000266.1:0-7843 GCA_035654555.1 Candidatus Deferrimicrobiaceae bacterium
TTTACGGCACCTCATTCTTCAGCAAGAAGGATATGGATGAGTACCTGCACAAGCTGGAAGAGGCCAAGAAGCGCGATCATCGCGTGCTGGGCAAGCAGCTGGATTTGTTCTCGATCCAGGAACTCGCCGGGCCGGGGCTGATTTTCTGGCATGCCAAGGGCGGCATCATCCGTAAGGAAATGGAAGACTGGATGCGCGAGCAATACCTGAAGCGCGGCTATTCGCTGGTTTACACGCCGCATGTAGCGCGGCGGCAGTTGTTCTTTACCTCGGGACACGAGGGCTATTACGCGCAGAACATGTTCGACGCCATGGAACTCGACGACGCCGAATACCGGCTGAAGCCGATGAACTGTCCGGGGCACATTCTGATTTACAAAGACTCGCTGAAGTCGTATCGCGACCTGCCGGTTCGGCTGGGCGAGTTGGGCACGGTCTATCGCTACGAGCGGTCAGGAGTAATGCATGGACTGTTGCGGGTGCGCGGCTTCACGCAAGATGACTCGCACATCTTCTGCACTCCGGACCAGGTGGAAGACGAGATTACCGGTTGTCTCGACTTCGCTCTGGACGTGCTGAAAGATTTTGGCTTTGATAAGTTCCAGACTGAACTCTCGACTTGGAATCCTGAAGACCGAAGAAACTTCGTGGGCAGCGAAGAGCAATGGATCCACGCCACTCAATCGCTCGAGAAAGTGCTGAAGGGCAGGAACATCGACTTCAAAACCATTCCTGGCGAGGCTGCATTTTACGGACCGAAGATTGACATCAAGCTGGTGGACGCCATCGGGCGGCTGTGGCAGCTCTCGACGGTGCAGGTCGACTTCAACCTGCCGCAGCGTTTTGGCCTGGAGTATGTCGCCGAGGATGGTTCCCGCAAACAGCCAGTGATGGTGCATCGCGCGCTGTTCGGATCGATCGAGCGATTCTTCGGAGTGCTGATCGAGCACTACGCGGGCGCGTTCCCAGTATGGCTCTCGCCCGTGCAGGTGGCGATGATCCCCATTAGCGAGCGCCACGCGGAGTACGCGAACAAGGTTGCAGATCAGCTAAAGGCCATCGACGTGCGCGTGGAAGTCGACGCGCGCAACGAAAAGATGAACGCCAAGATCCGTGAGCATGCCATGCAGAAGGTGCCGTTCCTGCTGGTCGTTGGAGATAAAGAGGCCGAGGCGGGCAAAGTGAACGTGCGTACCCGCGGTAAAGAAAAAACCGAAGACATGGCCGCGGCGGACTTCGTGGAGAAGATTAAGAAGCTGATTGAGGATAACAGTCCAGTCCTATAACTCTTCGATGGCGCGCATTCCATTCTTCGGCGGTGATTTCCCAGATTTCTGTCACTAGTCGCCCCGAAACGTAGTCGCGCTCTTCCGTGCGAATCATACGCATGCCGCTCTTTTCGGAGATTCGGCGCGACGCAACGTTCGCCACTGCCTTGGGAACTCGCAACACGGGAAAGTTAAGCGTGTTGAACCAGAACCCGGTTACGGCTTCGCAGGCTTCGGTCATGAGGCCTTGGCCGTGCCATTGCAACCCGAGCCAGAATCCACGGTTGTTCGTCTCGCCTCTCATGAGGCTTATGCTGCCGATGAGGCGGTCAGGTTCAGTTTTTAGCCTTAGCGACCAAGCCCACTCGTCTCCGCGGCAAATCGCTGGAAGCTTCACGTCGCGATAATACTTGAGCGCGCCATCTGACGGATAAGGCCACGGCACCGTGCCGATGAGATAGCGCACAATTTCCCAGTGAGGAAATAGGACCTGGACTTGCTCAGCGTCCGCAAGCTCCAACTGACGCAATAACAAGCGCGCGGTTTGGAGATCTGGGATCACTCGCCCGGATCATAACGCAGAGGCAGCGGCTCCTGATACCTAATCCGCCGGAGCCGTGCACGCCCGATGTACCATGTTCTCGTGCACTCACTGGTAGAGCGCGTATTGAGCCATATCCGTCAGGAAGAATTGATGCGTGCCGGAGACCGCGTTGGGGTTGCGGTTTCGGGTGGCATCGATTCCGTTGCGCTGCTGCGATTGCTGCTCGAATTGCGGAAGGAACTTGGCATTGTCGTTTCCGTCGTTCATTTCAATCACCGATTACGGGGGACGGAGTCAGATGCCGATCAGCGGTTCGTGGCGGAACTGGCTCGCGACCGTGGGCTGGAGTTCAATTCCGCGAGCGGAGATACCGCACGGGTAGCCGCTGAGGAGCATTCCGGTTTGGAAGCTGCGGCTCGCGAATTGCGATATGAATTCTTCGAGTCACTCTTGGTTTCAGATAGCAGCTCCCAGGCAGACCTGGTCTCACCGTCCGCTCGTGGCTTAGCTAAGATCGCGACTGGTCACACGCTCGACGATCAGGCCGAAACCGTACTCATGCGGCTGATTCGCGGAACCGGATTGCGCGGCCTTGGGGGGATCTATCCGCGCATCGTGGTTGAACACGAAGATGCCGAGAGCCACGGCGAAATTATCCGGCCTTTGCTTGGAGTTCGGAGGCGTGAGCTGGAGCAGTACCTCGCGGATCTGAAGCAACCCTGGCGGGAAGATCCAACCAATGCCGATTCCAGGTTTACCCGTAACCGGGTTCGCAAGTTGGTAATGCCGCTGCTCGAGCGGGAATTCAATCCTGCAGTGACCGAGAGTTTTGCCGAACTGGCTGAGATTGCCCGCGATGAGGAAGATTACTGGGAGAACGAAAGCTCGGGCTGGTTGGGGACGGTGGTGCAGTGGTCGGAGCCGGAATGGCTACGCGCCCCGCCCGGTTTCGGTGCTACGCAATCGCTGGTGCAGATCCAACCGGCTCAGCCCGATCCCGGCTTATCGAAAAGAATTGAAGAATCGGATGCGCCGGTAATGAACGCTTCCCTAAGCCGGCCGTGGCTGCTGACAGAACCGAGGGCGGTCCAGAGAAGAGTGCTGAAGGCAATCGGGGAGCAGGTCGGGATTCCGTTGGAGTTCAAGCACGTTGAGGAGATTCTCCGGTTCGCGGAGGAAGGTCCAGCGGGAAAAGAATTGTCGCTACCGCTTGGCTGGAAAGTCATCCGAGAACCGGAGGCCATCGTGTTCGTTACGCCGGATTTACGGCAGAACCAGGGCGTAGCCGATTATGAATATCCTCTGCCGGTGCCAGGGCGCGCGGTGGTTCCAGAGGTGGGGGGAGTAATCGAAGCGTTGCGTGTCGCTCCGGACGCTTGGTTGGCGGAGTATAATTCCGAGCAACTTCTTCGTGCGGATTTATTGCCGGAGCGGTTGACTGTGCGGAACTGGCGCGCAGGAGATCGTTTCTGGCCAGCCCACACGAAGGCTCCGAAGAAGGTGAAAGAGCTGTTGCAGGAACAACACCTACCTCAGCCTCAGCGCAGGTTTTGGCCAGTCGTGGTGAGTGAGGATGAGATAGTGTGGCTGCGCGGCTCTCCGGTTCCTGCCCAGTGGTGCGCGAAAGCCGGGCAAGAAGCCATACTGATCCGGGAGGTCCCGGCGGTTGATGACGATACGATCTGAAGTCTGGCCGCAGATAATCTCGTCCGGGAGCACTGTGGAGTTTACGATCCGGAGGCAAGTCACTTCATGGATGGTCTGAGAGCGGAGTCACTTCGCCAAGTTATTGCGTCCGAACAGATTCAGAAACGCGTAAGGGAACTGGGCCGCCACATCTCTGACGACTATCGGGGACAGACCATTCAAGCTTTGGCCGTTCTGGAGAATGCCTTTATGTTTATGGCCGATTTGGTTCGGGCCTTGGACGTTCCCGTGATCTGCCAGTTCATCAAGCCAAAATATAGTAAGCAGCCGGGAAAACAAGCCGGAGAGATTGTGGAGATTTTCTTCAGCCACGAACCCGATATTCGCGGCCAGCATGTGTTGCTGGTGGAGGGATTGGTGCATTCGGGCGTGACCAGCGAGTTCTTAATGAACGACTTGCGAGCGCGCGGGGCAGCTTCCGTAAAGTTAGTTACGCTTTTGGATCGTCAGTCGGCCCGCCGGGTGGCGTTACAGCCCGATTATTTCGGCTTCCTGGTAGATGAAGCCTTCCTCATAGGCTACGGATTGGGTGCGGCAGAGCAAACCAACCGCAATATTCCCTACTTGGCCGCGACCCCGGTACCGCAGATGACTTAAGTCATGGCGAACTTTACGCGCCTTTTTCTCAGGGAAAAGGTAGAATAAAGGTCTTTAGGGATTTTTCTTATCCAAATTGTCCGAATGGCATCTAATTTAGTGGCAGGAGCCTCGGGGCTTTACGCGATCAACCAGGTCCCGGTTTCTTTAGGAGCGTCTTGGTGAATTCTACAGTCAAAACCGTAGCTTTCTGGCTGGTAATTGGTTTGTCCGCTCTCTTGTTGTGGGAGGTCATTCAACAGGGGCGCGGTGGGCAGAAAGATAAAGAAGTCAATTTCACGCAATTCTTGAGCGACGTGAACCAGGGAAACGTCCATGAAGTCACCATAGACGGCCAACAGGTACACGGGAAGGCCCGCGACGGGTCCGCCTTCCACACCACGGTGCCGGCGAATTATCCCGACATGTTCAAGACGCTCAACGACAAGGGCGTATCGGTGAATATCAAGGATGTGAACAGCGGTAGCTGGCCACTGCAGCTGCTGGGAACGTGGGCTCCGCTGATCCTATTGGGCGCGCTGTGGTTCTTCATGATCCGCCAGATGCAGACGGGCGGCAACAAAGCTTTGTCGTTCGGAAAAAGTCGCGCTCGGCTGCTTTCGATGCAGCAGAAGAAGGTCACGTTTAAGGATGTGGCCGGCGTAGAGGAAGCCAAGGAAGAGCTGCGAGAAATTATTGAATTTCTGCGCGAAGCGCAAAAGTTCCAGAAGCTGGGCGGAAGAATTCCTAAAGGCGTGCTGCTAGTTGGCCCTCCGGGCACCGGCAAAACCCTTTTGGCTCGAGCGGTTGCCGGCGAAGCGAACGTTCCTTTCTTTTCCATCTCCGGCTCGGATTTCGTGGAGATGTTCGTAGGCGTGGGCGCCAGCCGTGTCCGCGATCTATTCGAGCAAGGAAAAAAGAATGCTCCTTGCATCATCTTTATTGACGAAATTGATGCAGTAGGACGCCACCGCGGCGCGGGCTTGGGCGGTGGTCACGACGAGCGCGAGCAGACCTTGAACCAGCTGCTTGTGGAAATGGACGGCTTCGAATCGAACGAGGGCGTCATCTTGATGGCAGCAACGAATCGACCCGATGTGCTTGACCCGGCATTGCTACGGCCGGGACGCTTCGACCGACGTGTGGTGGTTAGCCGTCCGGATGTGCGCGGGCGCGAAGAGATTCTCCGTGTGCATACCCGCAAGATTCCTTTGGCGGAAGATGTCGATCTCCAGGTGCTGGCGCGTGGCACCCCGGGATTTTCTGGCGCGGACTTGGCCAACATGGTCAACGAAGCTGCCTTGGCTGCGGCCCGGCAAAATCGCAAGGCCGTATTGATGTTCGACTTTGAAGTCGCCAAAGATAAAGTGTTGATGGGCGTGGAGCGCAAGTCGCTGATTCTTTCCGACGAGGAAAAGAAAGTGACGGCATATCACGAGGCCGGACACGCTCTGGTTGCGGCAAAGCTACCGGGCTCCGACCCGGTGCACAAAGTCACCATCATCCCGCGCGGTATGGCGTTGGGCGTGACCATGCAGTTGCCCATCGACGACCGCCATAACTACACGAGAGAGTATCTGAAGACCGACTTGGCGATCCTGATGGGCGGGCGCTTGGCCGAGGAACTGTTCCTCAATCAGATGAGCACGGGCGCTGGAAACGACATTGAGCGAGCTACAGAAATGGCGCGCAAGATGGTATGCGAGTGGGGCATGAGCGATCTTGGACCGTTGACCTTCGGCAAGAAAGAAGAGCAGATTTTCCTGGGCCGCGAAATCAGCCAGCACCGCGACTATAGCGAAGACACCGCCATCAAGATCGATGGCGAAGTCCGCAAACTGGTCAACTACGGATACGAAACAGCGAAGGGTATCCTGCAGGGAAATCCCGATACGCTTCAGAAGATTGCAATGGCATTGCTCGAGCGTGAAGTGCTGGATGCTTCTGAAGTGATGCTTCTGGTCGAAGGCAAGGAACTGCCTCCGATGAAGTCTCCGTCGAAACCTGACGATGGCGGGGTTCAGCAGGTGTTAAAGCCGGAACCGGGACGTGGAATCGCCAAGGGCGGGGAAAGTCCGGCGAGAGCCTAGACCTGTAGATACTTACTGTGACGTTCAAGGGCGGCTTCGAGCCGCCCTTGTTTTTTCACATGGTTGCTACCCATTCACGATACTCATCATGTGTTCCGGATAACGCTCTCCCGCGGCAGCACCGGTGGGGAAGATCTCATCAATTCTTTCTAGGTCCTCCCGGGTAAGCTTCAGATCGAGTGCGCCAACATTTTCTTCAAGGTACTTACGCCGCTTGGTTCCCGGGATGGGCACAATGTTTTTGTCCTGAGCGAGCACCCAGGCCAAAGCCAGTTGCGCAGGAGTGCAATGTTTCTCATGCGCAATCTCCTCGACCCTGCGCACCAGGTCCAGATTCTTCTGAAAGTTCTCGCCCTGAAACCGGGGAGAGAATCTGCGGTAGTCATCTTCTGGAAAGTCTTCAAAGCGAGTGAATTGGCCGGTGAGGAAACCGCGCCCCAGTGGGCTGTACGCTACGAAGCCAACGCCTAACTCGCGACAGGTTGCGAGGATTTCCTCTTCCGGTTCGCGGCTCCAGAGGGAATACTCGGTCTGCAGCGCGGTAACAGGATGGACTTTTACCGCTCGGCGAAGTGTTTGCGGCGAAGCTTCAGACAGGCCGATGTGGCGGATCTTCCCTTCCCGCACAAGTTGGGCCATAGCTCCCACGGTTTCTTCAATGGGCGTGGCGGGATCGACGCGATGCTGGTAGTAGAGGTCAATGGTCTCGACCCCCAATCGTTTCAAACTGGCTTCGCAGGATCGGCGAACATAATCAGGTTTTCCACTAACCCCGCGGTTCTGCGGATTGGCGGGATCGCGGACAATTCCGAACTTCGTAGCCAGCACAACCTTGTCGCGTTTGCCTTTGATTGCGCGCCCCACCAGTTCTTCATTCTTGTACGGGCCGTAAGCATCCGCAGTATCGAGGAACGTGATCCCCAGTTCGAGAGCGCGGTGAATGGTGGCGATGGACTCGTCGTCATCGCGTCCGCTGTAAAACTCCGACATGCCCATGCAGCCCAGGCCGAGGGCAGAGACGTTGAGACCGCTGCGTCCAAGTTCACGAAATTGCATAAGAATTCCTTTCCAAGAAAAGCCGAGGGGATTTACGACAGGTGGCTAACCTAATAGATGCGGATAAGCGGCTTTTGGGATTCAGTCACCTCGCCAATGCGACTCGCCGGAACGCCTGCGGCTTGCAGTTCGACCACAAGTTCCTGGCAATCGTCTTTGTCAACGGAGATGAGCAGTCCACCCGCGGTCTGGGGATCGAACAACAGACTCTTGAGTTCGGTGCTGATCGGGACTTCGTAACCGACTACACACTCTGCGAATTCGCGGTTGTTGTTCAGACCGGCAGGGATATAACCTGCGCGAATGCAATCTAAAGCGCCGGGCAGAACTGCAATGTCTTTCGAAAAGAATTGCAATGCTACATTGCTGGCCAGTGCCATTTCGCGCGCATGGCCAATCAGGCCGAAACCGGTAACATCGGTCATGCCGTGCACTCTATATTCGCGATTGCCGATAAGTTCCGCGGCTTGCTTGTTCAGCGTCGTCATGGATTGAACCGCAGCGTCAATCCATGCCTGGTGAGCCATTTCTTTTTTGACCGCGGTGGAAATCACTCCCGTGCCCAGAGCTTTCGTCAGGATGAGAGCGTCGCCGGCCTGCGC
>DASRWO010000267.1:0-7641 GCA_035654555.1 Candidatus Deferrimicrobiaceae bacterium
AAGGCTCTTGGAGGAGGGTGGAATGTGTCCGAGTTGCCGAAGACCGCGGAACTTCGCTAGCAGCATACGGCGGTCGCTTTCGCCCGCGCGATCACGAGGGCTGAGCATTTACCTGCAGCACTGTGCGGCATTCTTGCCGAAGCAACGCAAATAATTCCTCTATGTGCTCCTGGCGCGTGCGGAAGTTTACCGGGTTGATCCGAAACCATGATTTGCCTTTTAGTTCAGTGGTCGAGATCCAGAAGCGGCCGCTTTGTTCTACGCGCTGGGCGACCTCCGCATGCAAAGTCTTCGACTCCGCCTCACTGAGCCCTGCACCCATGTAACGAATGCAGATCGCCGACATCGGCGGGACGCTGGCTGGCTCAAAGTCAGGATCTTTCTCAGCCAGGGCGTAAAGGTACTTGGCCTGGCGCACATTGTTATCAATCCACTCGCCGATTTGGCGTGCGCCATATCGTTTAAAACTCATCCACACTTTCAGGCTGCGAAAACGGCGCGATTGCTCGAATCCGTGTACGTAATATTGATAGCGTTCATTCTCCTGGTCGAACTCATCGGTGAGGTAAGAAGGCTTCATACCAAAGGACGCGGTGAGGCGGCGCTGATCTTTCACCAGTACGGCGCCGGCATCAAGTGGAGCGTAGAACCACTTGTGAGGATCGATAGTGATGGAATCTGCAAGTTCGAGCCCACAGTTACGCATCGGCCACTCGTGGGAAAGCAGCATGCCTCCGCCGTATGCGGCGTCCACGTGCAACCACATGCCTTCGCGATCGGCGATGCGCCGAAGTTCGCGGATATCATCGACTGCGCCCGTATTCGTTGTGCCAAAAACTCCTACGACGCACATTGGACGAATGCCGTTTTTCTTGTCTTGAGTAATCGCCTCCTCAAGAGCATCAATCCGAACCTGAAACTCAGAATCCGTAGGCAGCGCACGAAGCGCGTTTCGGCCAAGGCCGATGCAATCGACCGCCTTGTCAACGGAAACGTGCCGTTCCTCGGAGACATATACCGCCCAGCGGTCTTGTATCCCGTCATACTGCCCACGGTCGCGCGTCACCGCATCACGGCCGAGCTTCAGCCCAATAAAATTCGCCATCATTCCGCCGCTCGTGAGATTGCCTCCTGCGTTTTCATCGTAGCCGCAAAGGTCGGTCAGCCAGCGTACGACCCTCCGCTCCATTGCCACTGCCGAAGGTCCTATCGAATATGCGCCCACATTTTGGTTAATGGCGGAGCAGATGAAATCCGCGACGACACCCACGGGATTGGGAGATGGGGTGATCAATCCCATATATCCGGGATGGCCGACGTTGGTGCAATAAGGGAGCAACTTGTCTTTAAGCTCGTCCAGCACACTATCTGGTGAACTTGGGTCCTGAGGAAGCGGTTCGGTGAAGAGACGGTTCACCGTGCGCGCGTCGACGTCAGGAAATACGCGCTTTTCCTCGATATGATCGAGATAGTCGGCCAGCAGGTCGACGACCTCGTGGCCTAACTCACGAAACTCTTTCGGATCCATTTCTAATCACCTGGCGATTATTTTACTGTGCGCGCTGATGGCGACACTCCGTTTCTTGCTCTCAAACAAGAAATGATCGCTGCTCCTGGAAAAAGTGTTCCCTCAGTTCAAGGTATATCCACACCAGAGAATTTCTTGCAGGCGTCGAGCAGTTGTTCCTGACGCTCGGTATCGTGGGTGGCGGGATTCGGTTTTCTAGGCCTCATGTGGTAGAAGTACTGTCCTGTAACCGTCGCAGCCGGATCATCGCTGATCGCGAGCCACACTTGAGTTCGGTGCCCGGCGTCCAGATCATCCGGCGCTCCCGCTCCTCCCATTTTTGTTGCCACCCATCCGGGTTCCAGAGCGTTAGACAGAACGTCCGGCCAGCGGCGGGCTATTGCGAAGGCCAAGAGAACGTCGTGCAGCTTGGTATCCGAGTAAGCCTGTTGTCCCTGCCACGGGCGGTGTTCCCACGCAAGATCCTTGAGACTCGCGTCGCCGCCCTTGTGCAGGCCAGAGCTCAGGTAAACCAGGCGCTTCGGCCTCTGAATCAGCGCCGTCAGAATGTACGGCGCGAGCGTGTTAACGGCAAATACCTGAGGAAGTCCGTCTTCAGTAGCGATTCTCGCTGGCTCCCTGTAGCCGATCGCAGCGTTATGGATTACCGCATCGAAGGAGCCAAGTGCATTGACCTGTTCCGCGACTTTGCGGGTTTGGGAGATGCTCGACAGATCGCCAATGACTACACTCTCCGCTCCGGGAACAGCGGATAGAGCCTGCCGGCCTCGTTCCGGGTTACGGGCATGCAGTACCGCGCTATGCCCCTGCTCGATCAGAAGCCTTGCGGCCATTTGGCCTAAGCCATCGGAAGAGCCTGTAATAAATATGCGTGCCATTCCTTATCTTTGACTCTCGATATACCGAAACGATGCACTGCCGTGTCTAGCAAAGACAATTCATCGACAACCCGGCCAGGCGCGGAATATTCCCGGCTCAAACGGGAAGCTGATAACAGCATTGGCAAACAACTATTCCGAGCGCCTTGCTATGTTAGTTTAAGTGAACCTTCAAATCCAAACTCTAACGGAATGCTGAGTTGGTGATTCGCAGCGCTTGGAATTCCTGCGCACGCATCCTGTTTGAGACAACGGAGATTTCGCATTGAGCTTGCGCATTCCTCGCATTGCTGTTGTCGGAAGCTACGCGGCCGGACTGACATTGAAGGTAAAACGATTGCCCAGCATGGGTGAGACCGTGTTGGCCTCCGGATATCGCGTCGACTATGGGGGCAAGGGATCCAATCAAGCCGTGGCGTGCGCTCGGCTGGGAGTAGAGGTTGTTTTCGTCGCTCGCATAGGCCAGGACATGTTTGGTGAAATGGCGCTTCGGCTTTATCGCGACGAAGGCATCGATATCGGGTTCATTCACCAGACCGCCGAACATCCCACCGGAGTGGGCTTTATTCTGGTGGAAGCCGCGACCGGAAATAATTGCATCGCTCTGGATCCCGGAGCCAACGAGCTTCTCTCCGCTGCCGATGTTGCGCAGTGCGACTCTTCTTTAGACACCGCTGCAGTGGTGCTGACGCAGCTGGAGATTCCCGTGGCAACCGCTGAAGCAGCGCTCTCCCGCGGACGAGCGAAAGGGGCAATCACCATTCTGAATCCCGCGCCGGTCCGGCCTCTGCCGGCCTCCATTCTGCAGTTAGTAGACGTCTTGACTCCGAACCAGACAGAGGCCAAGGTGCTGACCGGACGAAGTCCGGACGCTAAAACTGAACCGGAAGAAGTAGCGCGCGACCTGATTCGTCTGGGAGTACGACAGGTTGTGATGACCCTGGGTGAAAGAGGCGCTCTGGTTGTCACCGCATCATCGTCAAAACACATTCCCGCAATGCAGATGCACGCGGTGGATACGACGGGGGCGGGAGATGCTTTCAACGCCGGCCTTGCGACTGCGCTAGCATCCGGCGAGGGTCTGGCTTCAGCAGTGGAGTTTGCCGTGGTCACTGGTGGACTGGCAGTCACGAAGGAAGGCGTCATTCTATCACTGCCGGGGCGCGAAAAAGTAATTCAGTTCTACCGACAGCGCAGTGTGCCGCCTCCAGCTTGGCTGCTCTCCCTCGACCGGATGAAAGGGGCTTGAGCACTCACCACGAATTGATGGACAGCGACAAACAGCGACCCTCGAACTGAAGAAAAAGGCGGCCTCGGAAGGCCGCCCCACGGACCAGAATGAGATACTTCCGCTAAAAACGGAATTGCGGTCCCAGGCTGATTCGCAAGTTATTGTGAGCACCGTTGAGAAAATAGATGTCGTCGCCAATTTCGGCGCGAACCCCTATCGGTCCGGCAAACGCTTCAATGCCTCCGCCGGGATAAACGGCGAAGCGCGTTGTTCCGGTCGTCAGCCCCACGCTGTTAGTGAAGCCAGTGGTCGCGTTGTCATTGGTCACACTGAAATTCTCAAAACCCACCTTTCCCGTGGCAAAGAAACGGAACGGTCCCGATCCCGTCTGGAATTTCGGCCCAAAGAATCCGTGCAATGTGCGGATGTGAGACGTCACAGCTTCAGTGGAGACGCCATTGGTGAATGTTTGCGCGTAAGCTCGCGCGAAATCGTAACCCATCTCCGCTTCTATCTGCACGCTGCGCTGGACATTGAACGCCGCCCGGCCGCCGAGGCCTACAAAATTTTCTGCGGGGCTCACATCGGTCATTCGAAAATATTCGGCGAATACACCGACCTCAAAGTGGTCGGAGTCGTCCTGCGCCAACAGCGCAGGGGCGGTAAACAGCAACAAAATAACGGCAGTTCCCAGATAGCGTTTCATGTTTAGTTTTACTCCATGTGTGGTTTGCGTCCGCGCACACTCCCGCTACTACTTGGCAGAGCATGCGGAGAACGTCGGCAGGACGTGCAACTCAGATGAGCAAACGCTTGAGAATGGTTGCTGGGCGCGGGTTTCGATCGCGCTGTAGATATCGGCGAATGCCTACAGTCTTTCTCCGGGATTTATACGGTGGCGTAACCACAACATTCAGCGCTCGACCAAGTCGCCGAGAGTGGAAAAGAATTCCGGGTAGGAGATCGACGCACATTCGGCGCCCCGAATAAGGGTTTCACCTTCGGCTCGAAGTGCCGCGATGCTGAAAGCCATTGCTATGCGGTGATCCCCAAATGAATCCAGTTCCACACCGCATAGCGATTGCCCTCCGGGAATCTTCAAACCATCTTCGCGTTCCTCAACCTTCGCCCCCAAGGCTCGTAGATTGATGGCAATCGATGCAATACGGTCTGATTCCTTGACTCGCAGTTCTTTGGCGTCCCGCACTTCAATCCCTTCTTCTGTATAAGGTGCGATTGCGGCGATCACCGGAATTTCATCGATTAACGCCGCTGTGTCGGATCGAGCGATGATAGCGCCTTTCAATCTTCCGCCTTCTACCTGCAACGTCCCCACCAGTTCGCCGTGAATTTCCTCCAACTGGGTCACGGAAATGCGCAGTCCCATCTGAATCAGGATATCGAGCAGCCGAGCGCGCGTGGGATTCATCAGCAAATTGGTGATACTTAATTGCGAGTCCGGAAAAAGAGCTGCGGCGCACAGAAAAAAAGCGGCGCTGGAAAGGTCGCCGGGAATGAGAGCTTCGATGCCGCGCAAACGCTGTCCGCCCTGAATGCTCACCTCGCTTCCCTTACGTTCAAGTTTTGCGCCAAACGCCCGGAGCGCAACCTCCCCGTGGTCCCGCGTCCGCAACGGCTCGTGAATGCGTGTTTCTCCGTCAGCCAGCAGTCCGGCAAATAGCAGGCAAGTCTTCACCTGGGCGCTGGCAACGGGCATTTGATAATCGATCCCTTTAAGAGGGCGTCCCGTGATGCGCAGCGGTGGGCGGCCGTTGTCAGAGGTGATATCTGCTCCCATGGCTTGGAGTGGGGTAATCACCCGCTCCATGGGACGCCGCGACAGCGATTCATCTCCGGACATTTCGCTGGCGAACTTCTGACCCGCGACTATGCCGCTCAACATGCGGATGGTCGAACCTGAATTACCGCAATCCAGCGGCTCGCTTGGAGCGCTCAACGAAGTGCCCTTTCCCTGGACTTCGATGACATTGCCGATACCGCTCTTGCGCTCCCACTTCACCCCCAACGTGCGCAAACAGCCAAGGGTGCTGGCGCAATCCGCTCCAGTGGAATAGTTTTCCAGCCGCGATGGGCCGTCGGCGATCGCCGCCAGCATAGCGTAGCGGTGAGAAATGGATTTGTCCCCGGGAAGGCTAACGCTGCCACGCAGGTCGCGCGCGGGACGAATTACTTGTGATTCGTTTTTCATGCAAGGAAGTGAATCGACCAAATATTAGGCTGGAATTCTCGACTGCGCGTTGACTTCGCGCAAAACTTCAGGAGGAATTTCTTTTAGTCTGACTCCGAACTCGAACATCGGCGTTTCCACGCCGCGTCCCCAGCGCGCCACTTCCCAGTGTGAGCGTATAAACTTCACTTCGGAATGGCCCGTGAGATCGAGGATGAGCGGATACTGTCCACGATAAAACTCCTGTGGATAAGAGACAAACGGCTTCGCATCCCAGGATGCGCCATCCGCCGAGCCGAAAATGCTGAGTTCGAAAGATTCCTGCTCAATGATATTGGTAATGTCGAGAGTAAGCAGGAACACACGATTCGCCGAAGCGCTCACGTCCACGACGGGGCCGTCGCCTTTGGCGTTTACAACCGTTTTATCGCCTACTAAAAGCGTATCAATCATGGCCAGAGGATTCTAACAAAGCTTACGCCTGTCGTCAGCGAACTCCATTCACTCCGAGGGATGTGTCCCAGTGAAATCCGAGCAGCAAGGTTTTTCGACAGGCTTGAATTCCATCAGTTCGATCCGAGTTAAATCTGGGTCGAACAAGTTGAGTTGCCATTTGCCGTCCTTCCCCATCTGAGCTTTCTCATTTCCGTGAGGTTTCCACCCGTGCGATTCCAGAACCGCCTGCGCCTTTTTCATGTCGGCGACGCCGAGCGAAATATGGTTCAGCACACCCATCAGCCGCAAATCGGGATGCTCGGGATGGTGAAGCATGTATTCCAGCCAATCCGTACCGTCAGGAACTTGCATGGAGACCCAATCGGTTTCGCCGGGCTGCATTCCGCCTTGCCAATACAAATGAAATCCAAGCAGGTCGCGGTAGAAGTGATCCTCCACGTCGCGATTGTTGACGACAAAACCTGCATGAATCATGTGGCGGGAAACGGCGGAATCAGGCGCCTTGGCGGGTACTTCTATCTTGTTTCGCTCAACGAATTCAATACGATTGCCTTCGGGATCTTTCGCTGTGAAGCTCGCACTGCGATCAACGTGAGTCTCGGTCGCTGTTACGGTTATACCTTTCGCCATCAGGTATGCACGCAGCGCGGCGACATTGTCGGTGGCAAAGGCAACGTGATCCATGTGGTTCGCGGCACTGGGATCAGGCGCGGCGCTGTAGCCGACCCACTGCCTGCCAACCAGATAGCGCACCAGACTGCCAGACTCCACAGGCGCCGCGGGAGCCAAACCGAGCGTACCGGCGTAAAGGGCCTTCACTCCATCCGGCGCGGTGGTGTAGAACGAAACGTGGTCGATGCCGAGAATGTGAGGACGCTCGGGAGAAGCGGCCTGAGCGTACGCGCAGAATTGCCACACAACGAACCCAAGTGTCAGGGTTACGATGGTCTTTACGATTCTCATAATGTGCTCGATTCTACCGAACCAAACTTGACGCGCATCTAAATTCCATCGAGGAACTGACGCAGTAATTTGCCTGCTTCCTGTGGCTGTTCCCATGGTGAGTAATGGCCCGCTTTCGGCACAACGCGCAACTGTGCGTTAGGAATATGCTGGCGCATTAGTTCAGATTCATTCACGCCGGTGAGCAGGTCTTCCTCTCCAGTCACCAGCAGCGTGGGAACATTGATGGTGTTCAATGTATCGACCGAGTCCGGACGCTCGGCCATGCCGCGCTGCACCTGAGCCACGTCTTCAGGGGACATCTTGCGCATCATGCGCAATGCGCCTGCAACGCGATCAGGCCGTAGCTCTCGCGTACTTTTGCCCAACAGCCGTGCGATCATACTCTCGAAAAATG
>DASRWO010000268.1:0-3088 GCA_035654555.1 Candidatus Deferrimicrobiaceae bacterium
TTATTGCTCAGAATTTCAAGCCATCTTCGCAGCAATACAGCCTCGCGCTCAATGGGCCACATGCCCAACTCGGCACGTTTGGCCTGCACCCGGTTTCGCAGACACCGAGTTAGGTGTTTTGATGGAACTGGAGGTGGGTCATGGAGAGGCGGAAGTTTACAGGAGAGTTCAAGCTTGAGGCTGTGCGGCTGATCAAAGGTCGGGGCGTGTCGTATGCCCAAGCCTCGCACGATCTTGGCGTGCATCAATCACAGTTGCGCAGTTGGGTGAAGGCGCTTGCGGATGATCCGCAGCATGCGTTTCCCGGCCAAGGTCAGATGAAGCCGGAGCAGTTGGAGATTGCGCAGCTCAAGCGCGAGGTGCTCCGGCTGAAGGCCGAACGAGACATCCTAAAAAAAGCCGCGGCCTACTTCGCGAAGGAATCGACGTGAAGTTCGGATTCATTGCGAAGCACCGGGGGATCTGGCCGGCGGCTTGGTTGTGCGGGGCGCTCGGTGTCTCGCGGGGTGGGTTCTATGCCTGGCTGACACGACCGCGCAGTCGGCGCAGCCGGAGCAACGAAGAGCTCGGCGCCAAGGTTCGTGCCAGCTTCTTCGCCAGCGACCGAACCTATGGCGCCAGGCGGGTGTGGCACGACATGCTTGCCGAGGGCGTGTCGTGTGGCCTGCATCGGATCGAACGATTGATGCGGCTACAGGCTCTCAAAGCCCGTCCGCGACGTCGTCGACTGCCGCCCGATCTGGGTGAGCGGCGGGTCGCCGCCGTCGCTGCCAACGTACTCGACCGCAGCTTCGACGCGGCCGCTCCCAACCGCAAATGGATTGCCGACTTCACGTATATCTGGACCGCGGAAGGCTGGCTCTATGTGGCTGCCGTCATCGACCTGTTCTCCCGGCGGGCGGTCGGCTGGTCGATGAGTGCGCAGATGACGGCCCAGTTCGTGACCGACGCGTTGGTGATGGCAATCTGGCGCAGAGGTAAACCCAACGCGCTGCTGCATCACTCCGATCGCGGTAGCCAATACACCAGCGAGCAGTTCCAGAAGCTGATGTCGGATCACGGTGTCGTCTGCTCGATGAGCCGCTCCGGCAACGTCTGGGACAACGCGGCGATGGAGAGCTTCTTCTCCTCGCTGAAGACCGAGCGCACGTCCCGCAAAACCTATCGGACGCGTGACCAGGCCAAGGCTGACGTGTTCGACTACATCGAGATCCTATGCAGGTCGGTGGGACAGGAGAATGTAAACTCTTGGACTCCCATTCACACACGGAGATAAAAAATGTCGGATCAGGCCTGCTCTGAGCAAACGCCAGTCGTCACGCATAATGAAATGTTCGTTGCGATCGAACTCAGCGGAGTATCGTGGTTGGTCGCGGTTCACGCACCGCATGCCGACAAGATTAGTCGGCATCAAATAGAAAGTGGGAACGGGACCGCGCTGATAGATCTGCTGGAGGCAATACGCAAACGTTCCGAACGGGTGCTTGGTCGAGAAATAGCGATCTATTCTTGTTACGAAGCTGGGTTCGACGGTTTTTGGCTTCATCGGCAACTTGTGGCAGCTGGCATCAACAACACCGTCATCGATCCGGCCTCAATCCAGGTCAATCGGCGTGCGCGAAGAGCGAAGACGGATGGCCTCGATGTTGAGGCGCTTCTTCGTGCTCTGATGGCGTCGCGGCGCGGCGACAAGCGTGTGTGTGCAATGGTGCGGGTGCCGACCGTGAAAGAGGAAGACGATCGCCGGATCGGTCGTGAGCGGGAGGGCCTGATCAAGGAACGCATTCGTCATGTCAATCGCATTAAAGGACTGCTGGCAACGCAAGGCGTTCTTGGATATGAGCCGCTCCGTTCGCGGCGACAGGAGCGCCTGGATGCACTGAGGACAGGCGATGGTCGACCTTTGCCGCCGCGGCTGTATGCTGAAATTAGCCGATCTTTGAGAAGGCTTGAGCTCGTTTTGGAAATATTGCGAGAAATTGAGATAGTCCGCGACGAAGAAGCAGCAGCATCCGCCCGCACGAATGGTGTGGTCGGACGTCTGATGATGTTAAGAGCCATTGGGCCAGAAGTAGCGACGGTTCTGCACGGTGAAGCCTTACATCGCACATTCGATAACCGTCGCCAGGTCGCAGCGTATGCCGGCCTGACACCCAGTCCCTGGAGCAGCGGCACGCTCCAAAGAGAGCAAGGCATATCAAAGGCCGGTAATCCACGGCTGCGTAAAACGATGGTTGAGCTTGCGTGGTTGTGGCTCCGCTACCAGCCCGGCAGTCGCCTATCGGCTTGGTTCCGGGAGCGAGTGGGTGATGGCAAGGGCCGTATGAAGCGTATTGCAATCGTGGCGCTTGCCCGAAAGCTACTGGTCGCGCTTTGGCGTTACATCGACACGGGCTTAGTACCCGAAGGTTGTCTGATGAAGGTGTAAAACTTCACTGGAGAGAACGAAGCCTGTTCAATCGATCCTCGCCAGTTCCGTGACCGAGCTTGACGCTAGAAGCATTGGCCAACCATGCCGACATCGAGAATGGTCAGCTCGTCTTGGAGTCCAGACCCTCGAGCATGAGGGATTAGGGTATGGGTCAATATGATCCAACCGGATGTGAGTTTTGCGCGGACCGCATTCCCGCGCACAGCGTCGGACTCCCTCGGATAAAGCGCAACGGTCGTCTTCGTAATCTTCGTAATCGCCACCTTCACCTTGACCGGCTGCACCTCATGTGAATGCTTCTATAATCCGAAACGCCGGCACTCGACGATCGGATATCTAAGTTCCGTGGAGTTCGAAATGCAGGCGGGATACGCTTAGGCGGGAGTCAATCAAACCGGGTGCAGGCCAAATGACCTCTTCTTTCATCAAGAAGACAATTCGGTCGCTATTGGCACATCGCGCCGATTACGCAACGAATATCGGCGATTAAAGCGGACGTATCGCGGACATCACGTTTAGGTGGCTAATGACCAAAGGCAGACCTGCCGACTCAACGCGACATAATCGATAGACGAGGCAGGATCGTGTTCATCGAACTCGTGCCTACTAAAGACGCTTCAAGGTATAAAGCCTTCTTGGGCACTACCACATAACGTT
>DASRWO010000269.1:0-4294 GCA_035654555.1 Candidatus Deferrimicrobiaceae bacterium
CGCAAAACTCGATGAGGAGTTCTTTGCGGCTGGCAAATATGAGTCCTCCGTGGAGGAGTTTTTCCCTGAAGGACATGTGAAATCTAATTTTCTCTGCAACATCGGCTATGGCGACCCTGCGACGCTCATGCCGCGGGGCCCTCGGCTCGACTTTAGCGAGGCATGCACCCTACTGTGATTGCCGTTTGCTTGCGCTCGAAGACTCAGCAGCATAGCGACAGTAACATCGGTCGTTCGCTCCAAAAGTGTGATAGACCACGTCACGCTCGAGCTTCATTCTCCAATGGTTCCACCAAATCCTGGGTAACGCCGGTCACGCGACCAATGATTGTTGCATCGACGGGATAACGAACTTGCTGCGCCCGGCCCTTCGACTGTTGCGAAGGAATCAGAATCATGCGGCCGTCGTGCATTTCGCACCACGTGCACACGTAACGCTCGCGGAGTTCGACGAAAAAGATCGGCCGGTCGTGATCGCTGCGCCAGTGTACGGCGGGGATTTTTCTTTGACGGGGGTCGATTCGAACGAAGGCGCCGGGCCGGATAAAGGGATCGAGCGTGTAATCGTCCATTCCGATATACCCGTAAAGTGGATCGGATCCATCCATGTGCTGCAGCACGAGCGGCACTTCGTCCCAGGTTTCAATCAATTTGGGCACCAGATTCGTCCGCTCTGCCTTTAATTTCTGGCGCAACTCGACGGCTGAGAGGACCGCGGGCTTGTATTTCTCGGGTGCTCGACCAATCAGATAGGTACGAGGCAGAGCAAGTTTTCTGTGTTCTTTGACCGCTTCACCGGCGGGGATGCCGCACAAGCTCGCCAGTCGATCGTAATCGTGCCCGTAGATAACACTCAAAGTGTAGAGTCTGTGAAGAGTCGGCGGCCACTTTCCATTTTCGATATCGGCGAGAGAAGTATGGGCGATGTTGTAATCGGAACTTTGTAACCTGTCGGCGATCGTGCGGCTCAAGGTCTCTACATCGCGTAAGGACAGACCAAGGCGTTCTCGCTCAGCTCTGAGGCGCTTTCCCCACTCCGGGCTCCACGATGAGGCCAACATCTGAACGGCCCTCGAAGGAATTTTTCAAATGTTACCCTAAACACGCCTTCTGTCTACAAGTTTCTGATTTGTTTCCTGAAATCCGGACAAAATGCCCGTCGGCTGACCGCTATACCGACCACGAATGTTCGAGACGTTTCTCCAATCGCCCGACCTTAGTTCGTTGCTTTTCTTAATTAACTCGATCAATTTGGCCGACCATCGGGACAAGCCACAGATATTTATGGCAGCACCTTCAACTCGCCACTTATACAGATTGAAATCTGCGAGCAGTTATTCAGCGCATCCGAGCGAGGGGGGGACTCTAGGTGCGGCCTAGTGAGGGATAGGCGCGCATGTCGAGCGATCGGCGCGGGCCAGCAGTTCTCGCAGGAACGATCAAGCGAGAGAGACCGTGCCGTCGCGTCCGAAGGAGGATTCACCCAGGAGCACCGCAGTTGCGGAGAGAGTCCAGGCTATCCTCGCGGTCAGGAGGCTTACGCTCTACCGAGTGTCGCAACAGTCGCTTGCATTGTATGGTCGATCTTCCCCCCACTTTGTCCCGCACAATCTTTACTACGATCTTCGCGACGAATCATTCAGCCCGAGCATTCACCAGATTTTCACTTTGAGCCGCATTTCCGGTTATCGGCTGCGGGACTGGCTCGAAATCTTTGGCTTTGACGTGGAAGACATCACACGGTTGCAGGTACTTCTGCCCGCGAAGCGCACTATTGTGATTGATACCTCCCTCACCGACTCGGAAGAATGGACACCATGGTTTCGCAACCGAACCCTCGGGGGACCCACTCCGCCGATTGCGCCTCTCACGCAACTGCTCGAACTCACTCCGGCCACACGGATCGGCTCCGTCGCCGCACACAACCGCCGCTTCTTATACGCGAAAATCGGACGGGAAGACGCGCTTGCATTTCCGGATCTCGTCCCGGGCAGTATCGTGCGAGTCAATCGAGATATCACGGCCGATGTTGTCGTTCGAGAGAAATCCACGATTTCGGATCGTTTTTACCTAATCGAACATGGCCGGGGCTTCTTTTGTTGTCGCATCCGTTTCCTCGCGAACGGTGTCATCGTGCCCTTTGACAACGGGCTCTCCTATGCGCAGGTTGAGCTGCGCTCTCCGGAAGAAGCGAAAGTCTGGGGTGCTGTCGATTTCGAATTCCGGCCGCTGCTGGACAGCGAGGAACCACGGGTGCCGAAAGATCTGGCACGGCACTGGAAGCCTCAGTTGCTTCTTACGAACGAAAGCTTCGGGCAACTGCTCAAAAGCCGACGCAAACGATCGCGCCTGTCTGTTCGCGAGGCCGCTGGTTTGAGCCGCACGGTTTCTGAAATCCTGGACGATGATCGCTACACAATCTCCCCAAGCTCGCTCAGCGACTACGAACTGCGCGACGTCCCGCCCAGGAACTTCCACAAGATCATTACCCTTTGTTCCATCTATGGCCTGCAATTAGAGTCCGCAATGAGAAGGCTGGGAGTCGACCTCAGTGAGAGTGGCACAGATTCAATGCCGGACCGCTTCTTATCGCGAGGCGCGGCGGCGCGTGTCGCGCCCAGGAGCTTCGATGAAATTCTCCACAGTGGTTTTCTCGAGAAGCTGCTCAATGAGTGCCAGAACGAAGTGCCTTTCTTCTTACGGGATCTATTGGGATATTTTTCCGGCTTTGGGCACACCTCAATCGATGATTTCTTTTGGATGGGCGGAGACAATGACCCGCTTAACCCATATCTATCCAACAGCGTGGTTGTAATTCTGAATCGCCACAGAAAGACACCGGTGCATTTCATTGCAAAACCCGTATGGCACCAGCCCATCTTCTTGGTTCTAACGCGCGACGGGAGATACTTCGCGGGATGCTGCGGAATCGAAAACGACAAACTCGTCGTCCACCCCTACGGCCAGGACTTCCATCGCGGCGCTGAGTATCGCTATCACCGAGATGCGGAGGTCATGGGACAAATTGTCGCGATCGCGAGAAAGCTCTCCTAGTTCCCTGCGCCAGATCCTCAAACTCTCGGCCGGGCACACTGCATGCAGTCCTATGTCATGAACTTCAAGCCATGTAGGCGGAGCGCCCGCTTTAAATCTGGATCATCCGCTCGAACGGAATCTGAGTTCTCGATCTTGATTTGAAAAGGTTCAAATAGGGCCCAGTTCTCCAGATCATGCCCGTACTTCGATCGATAGTAAATTCCCGCCAGCCGTCGGGAGAACACCACACGCGATACCGATTGTGTGAGACTTCGCGGCGCTGTCATCTGCAAGACAGAAGCGTCAAGCTCGTCCACGCCAAACTTTTCCAGATGACCTGCTAACTCCGTGCGCAAATGGCCGATCCATTCACTACTGCAAATGTCCGCGTACTCCCCATCGGCGGTCGCTACTCCCATCATCCGCGTCTCAATCCATTCCACTGGCACTTCGCCAAGCGGAAGATGGTCATCGTCTCCCTGAATTTCGGCCAATTCGGCGAGGAGTTTCGGATCGATTCGGAATCGGCCCAGGGTTTCTAAAAAGCAGCCGAGCTTTTGTGAGGAGGCGTAAAGAACGCGGTACACTCCTTCGGGATCGTCAAAGCGATTGCCAAAGGTTCCGTCCGGTCCCGCAGAAGCCCAATCGGGGATAGACCAGGGATCAGGCTTCCTGCCTAAGCGATAAATCGAGCCGGGGACTTTCAAAAACTCTAGCCTCCGGCCAGGAATGCGCGCGCGGCACCAAGAATCTCAGGACCTATCTTTTCAATGTTCTCTTCGCGCAGAAGCCGGATCGGCACGCGATCGTTCAACTCCGGATTCAAACCGGTAAACCAGGCCTGAACCACGTGTGGCCCATCGTGATCGCTGATCATTTTCGCCAGCCGGTAGGTAAGCCGCAATCGCTCCTCGACCCCCTTGTACGCTTCCGAGCCCGCCATCCAGCGCTCCACTGCTCTTGTGTCCTTCACCGAAGCGATGTAAGCCGTCAATTTCTTTCCCAGGATTCCCGTAAGTTCGGTGACGAGCCTCGGAAATTCCAGAGTGGTCGCTTCCCTGTACGCCAGCAAGTCCGGTCGTGGCGGCGTCAGCACTGCCATATTCGAGATCTCCCTAACCTCATGGCCACTGTATCACAATACCAATTAAATAACAATATAATAACGGCTAAATGGCAACCGCATGATTTTAGTACAAGTTGTTGAAAATACCGGCAAATCCTGGGTGTTGCGAAAGAACCCTAAGCCGGCCTGAGC
>DASRWO010000270.1:0-28698 GCA_035654555.1 Candidatus Deferrimicrobiaceae bacterium
AGTGCTGGGCGTCTTCGAGCTTCTTTCGGGCCAACCCCGCGCCTTCGATGAGCGCGATCTTTCTGCATTGCTGCGCCTGAGTGAAATGGTTGAGGCCGCCGTCAGGCACGCCTTTCCCGCGCAGATTGCGCCCCCGCTACGCGAAATAGCCGTGGCGGAGAGTCAACCGGCCGTAGAAGAGGTAATTGAGGAAGAAGTCAAGAGTCCGCCGCCGGAGCCACTTACCGCTGCTGTAGTGAGTTCGGCCCCCACCTCTGTTCGTACGTCACTAGTGGTTCTGCCGCCGGAAACTCCGCCAGGCAAAGTAACTGAACCGCCCGCAGGGAAGAAAGCGCTCTTCTGGTCGGCCGCGCTGCGCGCCCAGGGCGGTGAACCGCTTAAACAGAATGATGAAGCCAGCGCAGTGCCTCCGGTCTTGAGAAACTTTCAGAAGTGCCAAGCTTGCGGGTTTCCCGTCTCGCAGGGCCGCACTTTCTGTGTGGAGTGCGAAGAGAAGCAATGGCGAGGTCAACGGATTGCGCAGCCTCCAGTCCCACGGGCGCCGGTCACGCAGCAACTAAATCAGCAGTCACCCGAGTCGAAGCAATCCATCCCTAAGCAATCCATCCCTAATAAGAACGCGCAGGAAATTCTCATCCAGGATTCTCAAACAGATCAATTATCGATGCCGCTGGTGGTGGAAAGCGAACTAGCGCTTCCGGCTCCCGGACCTGACGTCATCAAGATTTCCCAGGAGTTGAAGCCAGTTACGACAGCCATCGTCGAAGTAGCTAGCACGTCGGATACTTTAGCGGCAACGTCTACCCCTTCGTCTTCCGACGTCAGCGCTGGTGCCCCAGCCGATGTGCTGTCCTCGACCGACGCTGCTCCGTTTTTAAGCTCGGCGTTACAGTCCGAGTCTTGGTTCGCGTCCAATAAATATGTTCTCGCGGCTCTGCTGGTGGTCGCCATCGTCATCGGCGCAGTCGCATGGTTGCGCTGATTTTCTTCACTTTTCTTTTTTCTTTTCTCTAATTCCAGTGGCTACAACCGATTACAATTCCTTTCCTGAGTTCGCAAAGTGAATTGGGAGGCTCCATGGTCCCGCCCGCTAAGAGAGCGGCCGTACGATTGTGTTTGCTGTTCCTGCTGTTGACCGCACTCGCCGCCGCCCAAAGTTCGGAGCAGCGTACATCCTTGTCCTTAGACCGCGTTCGCAAGCAGCCGCAATTGCTGCTGGCTTTCCTCCATGAGCTGCCTAAGGGCGGAGATCTCCACAATCACCTTGACGGAGCAATCTACGCAGAAGATCTGGTGGATTTCGCCGCCGACGGCAGCCTGTGCGCGGACCGCACATCTTCGCGCCTGCTTGCCCCGCCCTGCGATCCCTGCGAAACTTATACCGTCAAACCTGCCGCCCGCTGTGCTTACGGCGACCAGGTTCTCTTCGACCAGATGATCGATGCCTGGTCGATGCGCAACTGGAAGTCCGGCGATGAATCGGGCCATGATCATTTTTTCGCCACCTTCGATAAATTCGGCTTGGCGTCGCACACGCATGTTGCCGAGGCAATCGCCGTCGCAACCAATCGCGCTGGCATGGATCATCTGCAATATGTAGAGCTCATGCATACCGCCGACGGTGGCGCCGCCGCACGATTGGCGAAGAAAGTCGAATGGAATCCCGACTACGCCAAGATGAGGGAGTCGCTGCTGGCGGTGGGTCTGAAAGACGTGGTTTCAGAAACCAGCAAGCGGCTCGCTGCCGATGACGCCCGCGCCAGGGAAATTCTGAAATGCGGCACACCGGACGCGGCTCCCGGATGCGGCGTCACTGTTCGCTATTTGTACCAGGTTCTCCGCGGATTGCCGCACCAAATTGTCTTCGCGCAGATCCTTCTAGGTTTCGAGCTGGCCTCGTCCGATCCGCGATTTGTCGGACTGAACCTGGTGAATGCCGAAGACTGGTACGTTCCCATGCACGATTTCAACGAGCATATGGCGATGCTGGATTACCTGCACAGCGTCTATCCCAAAGTGCACATCACTCTGCACGCCGGCGAACTTGCCATCGGACTCGTACCCCCGGAAGACCTCACGTTTCACATTCGCGCTTCCATCGAGCGCGGCCACGCCGAGCGCATTGGCCACGGCGTCGACCTCATGAATGAAAACGATCCTATCGGCTTGCTTCATGAAATGGCCGAGCGCAATGTATTAGTCGAAATCTGCCTGACTTCGAATGACATCATCCTCGGTGTGAGCGGTGATGATCATCCCCTGCCGATATACATGAAATACGGCGTTCCTGTAGCCCTTGCCACCGACGACGAGGGCGTGAACCGTTCTGACATGACGCATGAATATTTGCGCGCCGTCGAGACCTATCATCTCTCCTACGTGGATTTGAAGCGCATGGCACGCCAGAGCCTGGAACATACCTTTCTGCCCGGGCAAAGCCTTTGGATTGACACAAAGCTGGTCTTTCGTATGGCACCAGCTTGTGCGGGAAGCGTGGCAGGCGCGGACAAGCCTTCTGCAGCCTGCCAAGAATTCCTCGCTGCCAACGAACGCGCGCTCGAGCAATGGAAACTTGAAAGCGCGTTCGCGAAGTTCGAAAAAAATCATTAGAGGTGCAAACGGAAAAGTAGCGCTGGCGGTGCGATTGCGGCGATCTCCGCACCGCACCGTTTAATAGACCTAACCTAGGTTTGACCCTCTGGCCCGACTTCCTTACACTTGAGAATGTTCTCCGCCAGACGCGCCCTCATTCTGTGGAGGTTTTCCTGAGTCTATTCTTTCGAGTTTCTTTGTTGGGAGCCCTTTTGGGGCTCGGGTCATTCTGCGTAGGACAGGAGCGTTCGTTTCCGATTTCGCTCGACAGCAACGAGACGCTTTTTTCCGTGCTGACCTCCCTCAACTCGTGCGGATATGACCAGGATTTGGACATTTCCGACGCGAGCCGGAGTAAAGTGCGGGAGGAAGTGCAGAAGGTTCTTCGGCAATCGCAGGAGGCTGAAGCGGCGCGGACTGCGCTGTGCGAGTTCTACCAGGGCCATACGCCGGACCGGAACACGAATCGCAGCTTGTCGCCCTACATTTCACTGGCGTTGTACATGGACGGTCCGCCACATTTTGCTCCGCGCATAAAAGAAGAAGACTTACCGCCGGACGCGTATTCCATCGCGGCTTTCGGAACCGAGCTGGAACATTTCTACGAGAAGGTAGGGCTGCATTCCATTTGGGAGCGGCATCGCAACGACTACGCGGCCGCCATAAACCGCTATCACGAGCCGCTGGCGAAGATGGTTTTCGACACCGAAATCTATTTGAAGCAGCCGTCGTCGCAATATCTGGGACGGAGATTCACCATCTACCTCGACTTCATGGGCTCGCCCAATGAAACCGATGCCCGGAATTATGGCGCAGATTATTACGTGATCGTGTTTCCCGCTCCCAGCACGGCGGGAACGGCGCCGCAGATGGCGCTAAAGATGGACCAGATCCGGCATACTTTTCTGCACTATGAACTGGACCCGCTGGCGGATAAACACTTTACCGCAATCAAGCGGCTGGAGCCGCTGCTGCAATCGGTGAAGCGCGCACCGCTCGAGGAGAGTTTCAAGACAGATATTTCGCTGCTGGTCACGGAGTGCCTGGTGCGTGCGATCGAGATCCGAACGAGCGGCGGTAAGCAAGCGGCAGATGAAGCGATGCGGGCCCAGGCAGTGGATGACGCCGTGAAACAAGGCTACATTCTGACGCGGACGTTCTATGACGGCGCGGTGGCATTCGAAAAAGATCCTGCGGGCATCCGCGAGGCGTACGCCGGTCTGCTTGAAAGCGTCGACTTAAAAAAGGAAGAAGTGAAGGCCTCTACGATTCAGTTTGCCAGCAAGACTTCGCCCGAACTCGTGCAGTTATCGCGTCCGGAGGAGCGCCGCATGCTGTTGAGCGCAGAGAGGCGGCTGGCGGCGGGCGATGCCAAAGGTGCGCAGGAACTGGCGCAACAGGCGCTGGATAAGAAGATTGGAGATCAAGGGCGGGCCTTGTTTATTCTGGCCCAAGTAGCCGTGGCCAACAAGAATCGCGACGGGGCCGAGGATAATTTCCAAAAAGCGATTGAGGCTTCGAAAGATCCCAAAGTGGTCGGATGGTCGCACGTATATCTGGGAAGAATTCTGGATATGAAAGAGGATCGCGACGCGGCCGTGCAGGAGTATCGAGAAGCGTTAAATGCGGCCGGCCAGCTTCCTGAGATCAAGGCCGCGGCGGAGCGTGGGTTGGCCCAGGCGTACGAACCTCCGGCCAAACCGCAGACGCAATCTCAATAACGAAATGCTTCACAGATAAAATGGCAGGACCATTTAGAATGCGGAGTGGATCAATTCGAGGTGTGAAGGCATGGCGGTGCAAGGAGAACGCATGAAGCGCAGAGCAATCATCACGATTATTGCCGTCTTTGGAATAGCGGCCGTGAGTTTTGGACAAAGCAAGCCAGCGACACAGACTGCGCCGGCAGGGCAAGCAGCGGCGCCGGCGGGGAAACGTCCGCCACAGGCGAAGACTCAACCGGAGTTCGACGCGTACAAAGCGGCTGCTGCGATCACCGATCCGGCGGCACAGGAAAAAGCAGCCGACGAGTTTGCGGCAAAGTTCCCGGACAGCGAGTTGCGGCCACTACTTTATAAATCGGTCATGCGCTCCTACCAACAGGCCAACAATGGCGACAAGATGCTGGCCATGTCGCAGAAAATTTTGACGTTTGATCCCGACGATCCGGACGCGCTGCTGGGCGTGGCCCAGGTGCTGGCCGAGCGCACGCGCGAAACTGACGTCGACAAGGATCAGCGCCTGGCGGAAGCGAGAAAAGATGCACAACGCGCGCTGGTCACGGTGGACACCGACATTCCAACCGCGAACCAACCGCAGGATAAGATCGACGCCTACAAGGGCTTTCTTCGATCTGAGGCTTACGAAATTATCGGAACGCTGGACTTCAATGCGAAGGACTGGGTAAATGCGGAAGCCAATCTGAAGAAGTCGATTGACGCGTTTCCACAACAACCGGATCCAGTCGCGGTGTTTCGATTGTCCGTTGCGATGGATATGCAAAACAAATATCCCGAGGCGTTGAAATACGCCAATCAGGCCGTGGATCTAACCAAGCCCGGCACCAACGCCGGGGATGCGGCGCGGAAAGAGAAAGACCGGCTGATTCAGCTGATCGGCGGCATCAGTGAGCCACCTGCGAAATAAGGCCGCGCCGAACGCGAGATTGGCGATCGCATTGAGCGCGAGCCTTCGCGACTCGCCAAGTCCTCGCTGGGTGAACGCAACTTGATCGCGATTACGTCAATCTCGATTACTGACTCAAGCGGCGCATTCATGAAAGAACGGGAAATTACCGCGCTGGAGACGACGTTGCGCTACCACTTTCACCGGCGGGGTGTGATTGAGCAGGCCATTACCCACAGCTCGCAGGCGCGAGAGCAGGAGTCGCAGCAATCGGGCGAAAACAAATTCAGAGTCAATGACAACGAACAGCTCGAGTTTTTGGGCGATGCGATTCTCGCGCTGGTAACCAGCGAAGAATTGTTCCAGCGGTTTCCGCAGTTTCGTGAAGGGGAACTCTCGAAGCTCCGTGCTCATCTCGTGAGTGAGCGGCATTTGATCCAGGTGGCGCAGCAACTGGAATTGGGCCACTATCTCCGCTTGGGGCGCGGCGAGGAGAAGAGCGGGGGACGCAGCAAAACCGCGCTGCTGGTGGACGCGCTGGAAGCCATTCTGGCGGCGATCTACCTAGATGGGGGAATGCCGCCGGTCCGAGAATTTATTTTGCGCGAGATTCTGGCTCCTGAACTAGAGCGCATGGAGCGGCAAGGGGGCGCGCTGCCGATGACCGATTTCAAGTCAGCCCTACAGGAGACTTTGCAAGGATTGGGGATGGCGCAGCCTTCTTATATTCTGGTGGAGGAAGCGGGGCCGGAACACAGGAAGACATTTACGGTGGAAGTCCGTCTGCAAGCGAAAGGCGACGGCGATGCGGAATTCGTGGGCCGCGCGCAAGGTTCGACCAAGAAGACAGCGGAGCAGGACGCGGCGCGGCAGTTGTTGTCCTATTTGGCTTCGCGGCCTCCGGTGGCAGGAGCCAAGGTGGTGCGGGCATCGCGTTCGGCGGACCGGCATTAGAGTAGCGGGTTGCATGTGGAGTCAATGAATTCCCCAAGTCGTTTATCGGAACCGAACGGCCAGTACCCGGGTGAGCCTTCTCCGGGTGAACAGTCCTCGGACGATCCTTTCCGGGTGGTTTTGCCTGGTGATCAGGTGTCGGTGGATTCGTTGTCCGGCCGGCGTTTGCCCATCGTCCAGCCGTCGGGAGCGCATGGAACGGGGTGGGCAGGCGGTTCGGGAGTGATCGCGTCTGTACAGTCTTTGTTGGGAACGGTGGTTATTGCGGTATTTGTGATCACGTTTGTAGTGCAGGCGTTTCAGATTCCGTCGCCCTCCATGGAGAACACGCTTCTGGTCGGCGATTATCTGCTGGTGAACAAGTTGTGTTATGGCGCGGGAGGGATAGGCGACTTTCTGATGCCGTATCGCCGGGTGCAACGCGGTGACATCGTGGTATTTCACTATCCGGTGAATCCCTCACAGCATTTTGTAAAGCGAGTAATAGGCGTGCCGGGAGACCGGGTGCGTTTGATCAATAAGCGAGTCTTCGTGAATGGAGTGCCGCTGAGGGAGCCTTACGCGCTCTTTAGCCGCTCGGCGAATGATTTGTTCCGCGATAATTTTCCGCGGATGGACGTGGCGGCGGGAGAGACACCGGAGTGGTGGGTGCAGCTGGGCAGACTGGTCGAGGACGGACAGCTGATTGTTCCGCTGGGACATTATTTTGTGATGGGGGACAACCGGGACGACAGTTACGACAGCCGTTACTGGGGATTCGTTCCGCAAGCCAACATTATTGGCAGGCCGTTGTTGATTTACTGGTCGGTGAAAGAGACAGATAGCGAGGTTACGGCACCGGTTACGGTGGAAAGTAAACTGGCGCACTTCGCGTACGCAGTGACCCACTTCTTCCGGGTCACGCGCTGGAACCGCACGTTGCGGTTGGTGAATTGAAGTTTGTGCAGATAAGATAATGCTGCAGAGCAAGATTGGATGGATTGATCACGGTGGCGAAAAAAGAGACCAAAGCAAAGAATGAGGTTGACGAAAAACCACGGGAAACAACTGTGGAATTTCTTTCATCGCTGGCTGCAGTCCTGGTGACCGGCCTGTTCATCATCACTTTTATCGTGCAGGCGTTTGAGATTCCGTCCAGTTCAATGGAGAACACATTGCTGATCGGCGACCATGTGTTCGTGAACCGCATTCAGTTCGCGCCTAAGACTTCCTGGGTGGGCCCGTTGATTCCGTATCGCCAGGTGAAGCGTGAGGATATTGTGGTTTTTCTGGCACCTTGTGAGCCGGGATTGTATGTAGTGAAGCGGATCATCGGTGTGCCCGGCGATCGCATTCATTTACGCAATGGCGTGGTGTACCGGAATGGCGAGGAACTGAAAGAGCCATATGTGATTCATTCGCAGGATTCGGCGATGTATCCCAATCCTTATCGCGATAATTTTCCCGCCGTGCCGCCTTCGGAAAGCTATAACGTCTATCCTTGCTGGGAACCGGAGTTGCCCATGCACATCCAGGGCGATGATCTGGTGGTGCCGCCGGGACATTATTTCGGCATGGGCGACAACCGGGATGTGAGCCTGGATAGCCGCTACTGGGGCTTCATTCCTCAGGAAAATATCATCGGACGGCCCATGTTCATTTACTGGTCATTTGAGACGCCCGCCGACCAATATCGCAAGACAGATATCGGGGACCGCATCGGCTTCCTGGCGCATGTAGTGTTGCACTTTTTCGATGAGACGCGGTGGCGGCGAACCCTGCAGGTCGTGAAGTGAAGGCTTTGTCTTCCAAACGGCGCATCGCCGTCGCGGCGGTTGCGATTCTGCTAATCCTGTTTCTCGTGCGTCCGGGCGTTTCTCGGCTCAAGCTGCGTATTGCAAATTCCATCGGCCAGGCACTGGCGCGTCCGGTGGCGATAGGATCCGTCCAGTTGCGTTTCCTCCCGCGGCCGGGGTTTGATCTCGAAAACGTGATCGTTTACGAAGATCCCGCGTTCGGCGCCGAACCCATGTTGCGAGCGGCCGAGGTGACCGCGGTAGTGCGTTTGACATCTCTAGTGCGCGGACGCTTGGATATTTCGCGCCTGGAGTTGACTGAACCGAGTTTGAATCTGGTGCGAAGAGAAGATGGCCGCTGGAACCTCGAGGCTCTGCTGGAACGCTCAGAGCACACGCCTCTGGCGCCCACCGCGAAGTCCAAGGGCGAGGCGCGTCCAGGTTTTCCCTATATTCAGGGCAGCTCCGGCCGCATCAATTTCAAGACGGGGCCGGAAAAGAGACCGTATGCATTGCTGAATGCCGATTTTGCATTGTGGCAGGAGTCAGAAAACGAGTGGGGAGTTCGATTGAAAGGCGAACCCCTGCGCACCGATATGAGCCTGAGCGATACCGGCCTCCTGCGAGTGGATGGGACGTGGCACAGAGCAGGAAGCCTGCGCGAAACGCCGCTGGAGTTCACGGTCGCGTGGGATCATGCACAGCTGGGGCAACTCAGCAAGTTGCTGTCAGGAAACGACCAGGGCTGGCGCGGCGACGTTCAGATGGAAACGACCTTAAGCGGCACTCCGGGGGCAATGCAGTTAGTCTCGGATACTGCGATTCATGACTTTCATCGTTATGACATCTTGACCAATGAAGGGCCGGGCTTAGCTGCACATTGCGAGGCCAAGTACAGTTCCGGGGAAGGCATGATGCGCGAGATCTTCTGTAGCGCGCCCGTGGGCAACGGCATGATCACCCTGCACGGAGAGTCAGGTAAGCCGGGATTGCGTGGGTTGGATTTGGCGCTGAACCTGGAAAACGTTCCGGCGAGTTCTGTGGCGCAACTGGCTCGGCGGGTCAAGAAAGACTTGCCGCCAGATATTGTGGCGGGCGGAAGTGTGCAGGGGAACTTCGAGATTAAAGAATCCGGGGCATTGCCGAGAGGGCCCGAGTTTCGGGGGCAAGGTGAGATTGTGAACCTTCGGCTGCAATCTGCTAACAGCAAAGCAGAATTGGCTCCGGGTAATGTGCCTTTCACGTTGAACTCGGACCAGAGTAGCAACCCCGACCCACTGCAGCATGTAAGATTCCGGCATTCGGATGTTGAGGTTTTGCCGGCTTCTGGCGAAATGCGCATCGAGTTCGGACCTGTCCCACTCGCGCTGGGGCGACCGCTTCCGGCGCAGGCGCGAGGCTGGTTGGGAAGGTCTGGTTACGGAATCGCAGTGCGCGGAGATGGTGACGTGTCGCATACCCTGCGCATGGCCAGCCTGCTTGGATTGCAGGCGCTGAAGTCCGGCGCGGAAGGCGCGGTCAAGATGGATTTGCAGGTCGCGGGATCATGGTCTGGAAACGCAGCGGGAAATTCTCCAGGCTTTGCTTTGCCGAAAATTACGGGAACCGTGCAACTGCGAAACGTTCACGCAAACTTGCGGGGGACGAATGGAGCGATCGAGATTTCCTCAGCGGAATTGAGTCTTTTGCCCGACGAAGCGCGCGTGGAAAAATTGAGAGTGCGGGCGGCTGATGCGGAATGGACTGGGTCAATGATATTGCCACGCGGCTGTGGAACACCGGGAACATGCCTCGTCCACTTCAATTTAAATACCGATGCGGTTGGCCTAAGCGGTCTGCATGGGTGGCTGGGTTCGCAACCAAGCGAGCGCCGCTGGTATCAAGTGCTCACCCCGGCTGCATCAAACGTACCGTCTTTTCTACAAAGTTTGCGGGCGTCGGGAAAAGTGAGTGTAGGCCGTTTGTGGATTCACGATCTGGTGGCAGAGCAGGTTTCCGCTGGGCTCGACCTGGATCATGGAAAGTTGAAGATTTCAGATCTGCGGGCTGATTTACTCGGCGGAAAACACCGCGGAGATTGGCGAGCCGATTACACAGCTGCATCTCCGGTATATACAGGGAGTGGAACCCTGACGGAAATTTCGCTGGAGCAGATGGCCAGCGCGATGCATGATCCCTGGATTTCCGGCACGGGTGGCGGCACTTACCAGATCACCGCGTCTGGCAGAACATCCGCGGAATTTTGGCAATCGGCAGTGGCGAACCTTAGTTTTGATTTGCGAGACGGAATAATGTCGCACATTGCACTGGCAAACGACGATGGACCGCTACGCATTGGCCGCTGGCGGGGGGGCGCACAGTTGCGTGACGGAACGATCGAAATAGAGAAAAGCGCCCTTATTTCTTCTGCGACGGTATATGAGGTCAACGGCACTGCTTCGTTAGGCCAAAGCTTGGATTTCAAATTGATTCCGGGCACCGAAGCAAAGTCCGCGGCAGGTTCGCTGGTCTATAGCGTTACAGGCACCCTGTCTGAGCCGCACGTGGCGGTGAATCCAACTCCCGAGACCCAAGCGCGGCTGAAGCCCTAGAGTCGCCCGCTTAGGGAACATAGCCGGGGCCGCGGAGCACTTTTCCTGGCAATGCTCCCGTCATCTTTGACTGATCGATCACCGGCACGCCGTTTACCAGCACGTACTCCATTCCCTGGGAAAGCTGATTCGGATTATCAAACGTGGCAAGATCGCGCACCGTGGCGGGATCGAAGATAACGATGTCAGCCCACATGCCTGACTTGAGAACGCCGCGATCGGTAAGGCGCAGACGCTGAGCCGGCAACGCCGAGAATTTGCGGATGGCGTCCTCCAGCGACAAAACTTTTTCTTCGCGAACATATTTGCGCAGGATGCGCGGAAAGGTTCCGTAGGCACGGGGGTGAGGATGCTCCTGGCCGAGAATACCTTCGGGCGAAGTTCCGGAAGAATCGTTGTCGATCGAGACCCACAGTTGCTGGAGCGCAAGTGTGACGTCGGGTTGTGACATGCCGAAAACGGCAACGCCAGTGCCGGGATCTTCGATTAGGAAATCGAAGAGCGCGTCCATGGGATCTTTGTTCCAGACTTTTGCGATCTCGGAGAGACGCTTTCCTTGCCAGGGGAGCATTTTCGGGTTCTCAACGACGCCGATCATGATGGCATCGGGGCCAGGAATTTCCTGCCATTCGTTGTCCCAGTCTTTCGAGGGCGTGAGCATCTCTTTGCGGATGCGTTCGCGGGTCGCCGGATCTTTGAGGCGCTCGACCAGCTTTGCGGTCCCTCCGTCGTGCGCCCATGGCGGAATGAATGCGGAGAAATCATTGAACCACGCGGTGTAGGCGTAAGTATCGGCAGTGACATCGGCGCCCGCGGCGCGGGCGGCGTTGATTTTGGCAACGACTTCGGGCATGCGTCCCCAGTTGTTTTTGCCAGCAACTTTGATGTGCCAGATCTCGACGGGAACGTGGGCCTGATGGCCGATACGCAGAGCTTCATCGATAGAGTCGAGCACGGAATCGCTTTCGTTGCGCATGTGGGTGGAGTAGATGCCGCCGAATTTTCCACCTTCCGCGGCGAGCGCGATCAGTTCGTTCGTCTTCGCATACGGCGCAGGAGCATATTCGAGCGCAGTGGAAACGCCGACTGCCCCGTCTTTCATGGCCTTGCTCACGAGAGCTTTCATCTCTTCCAGTTGTGCGGGCGTAGGCTGCTTGTTATCGTCGCCAAGAACCATGCGGCGGACTTGCGTAGCGCCGACGTAACTGGCCAGGTTGATGCCCATGCCCTGCTTTTCGAGGCGTGCGAAATATTGGTGGAACGTGCGCCAGTCAGGCGTGACGTGATAGTGCTCGTAACTGGCGTGATCGGATTGAATGATGGCGTCATTGAGCGGCGCGACGGTGCCACCTTCGCCGGTAATTTCTGTGGTGATCCCTTGGTAGATTTTCGACGGCAAGCGAGGATCAACCAGGATGGAGAGTTCGGACTGACCGAGCATATCGATGAAGCCGGGCGCCACGACTTTGCCGGCCGCATCGATGGTCCGTTTGCGTGGTGTGGCTGCGAGATTGCCGATGGCAGCAACTTTTCCATCGCGAATGCCAACATCGCCGGAATACCACGGGGAACCGCTGCCGTCGATGATGTGGCCGTTGGTGATGACAAGGTCGAATGCCGGGACCGTTTGCGCGGGGACTACTGCAACGGCTACAAAAAGAAGAGTGAGAGTAAATAACGAATTCAACGCGCGCAATTTCATTTCTCTTTTTCTCGGAACCGAAGTGGCGACAAATTATAAAACATGAGAGATCAGATCGTTCTTCCTGCATGACTCAACGCCGAAATTCCCACGCCTGCATGGTAGCATCGACAATACTCCGCATGAAGCTGAAACCTTTGAATCTAACGGGCTGCGAAGCCGCAGTACCTCTTTGCCATGCTTAAGAACTGATGACAACTTCGACTAAATTCCGAAAGCGCGTGCTCAGCGGTATGCGCCCGACCGGAAAACTACATCTCGGAAATTATGTGGGCGCGCTCGATAATTGGGTGCGCATGCAAGATGAGTATCAGTGTTTCTTTGAGGTGGCCGACTGGCACGCGCTTACCACCGATTATGCCGATACTTCGCGAGTGAAACAGAATTCGCTGGAGGTCGCGCAGGACTGGCTGGCAGCGGGACTCGATCCTGAGAAGTCCGTGATTTTCATTCAGTCACACGTCCCGGCCCACGCTGAATTGCACCTGCTGTTCTCCATGATCACGCCGCTGGGCTGGCTGGAGCGGGTTCCGACGTATAAAGAGCAGCGGGAAAATATCAAGGATAAGGATCTGGGGACCTACGGATTTCTCGGCTATCCGGTGTTGCAGTCGGCGGATATTTTGATCTACAAGGCGAACGTGGTTCCGGTGGGCGAAGATCAGGTGGCGCATGTGGAGTTGACGCGGGAGATCGCGCGGCGATTTAACGTCTTTTACGGCGAAGTTTTTCCCGAGCCGCAGTCGTTGCTCACGATCGCGCCCAAGCTGCCGGGAACCGATGGCCGAAAAATGTCGAAGTCGTACGGCAATACCATCCTGCTCACCGATCCCGAGCCGGTCGTGCGGCAGAAACTGAAGACGATGGTAACGGATCCGGCGCGGGTACGGCGGTCGGACCCGGGGAATCCGGATGTGTGTCCGGTAGGTGATTTGCACAAGATCTTCAGCGACAGCGCTACGATGGAGAAAGTCAACATCGGGTGCCGTTCGGCGGGGATCGGTTGCATCGAGTGTAAAAGTTGGGCGGCGGATGCGCTGGTGCAACTGTTGAGTCCGATGCAGGAGCGGCGGAAGAAATTCGAGGAGAATCCGCGGCTGGCTTGGGATATTCTTGAAGCAGGCAGCGAACGGGCGCGTGCGGTCGCGGCCGAAACCATGAATGACGTGCGCGATGCAATGGGGATGTCGCTGGCGTATGAGCCACTGGCGGGGGGAAATGGAAACTAGGATGGAAGAGAGAATCGTTGGCTCCGCGAATAGCGTACCGGAGTTCGCGCCGCCCGCGGTGGTCACGAACCAATCGGCGCCCGCGAAGCCTGCTGGAAAATCAAATTCGCAAACCGAAAAAAAAGAGGAGAGCGATTCTCCTTTCGCTGTGTCTGTGACCGATGTTTACGAAGGACCGCTCGACTTGCTGCTGGATCTGATTCGCAAGCAGGATATCGATATCTACGATATTCCGATTGCGCGCATCACGGCGCAATATCTGGCGTATGTGGAAAAGATTCGCGAACTGGATGTGAATGTGGCCGCGGATTTCATTTATATGGCTGCGGTTCTGATTCACATCAAATCTAAGATGCTCTTGCCGCGCGATCCCTCGGCAAAAGCTGAAGAGTTGGAAGATCCGCGAACCGAGTTGGTGAACCGGTTGCTTGAGCACGAAAAGTTTAAGTCAGCGGCACAGATGCTTTTGCAGAAGCAACAGATTGAAGAGGCGGTGCTGACGAATCCGGCGCTGAAAGAATTTATGGACGCGGAAGGCACCGAGCCAGAGATGGCTGCGGACGTGACCGATCTGGTTAAAACCTTTCAGCAAATTCTGGAGCGCGTGCGCACACGGCCGATGATCAATGTGAACGAGGAAACGGTCACCGTAGGCCAGATGATTGATTATCTGCGGCGGAGGCTGGCGCTGGAGTCGCGTCCGATCCGGTTGAAGCAGTTATTGCTGCGCGTACCGTCGCGGCAGGCGCTGGTATGCATGTTTCTCGCGTTGCTTGAAATGGTGCGGCTGCAGGCGATTCAAGTGCGCCAGGATGAATTGTTTGGCGAGATCGCGGTGCGCAAGCACACCGCATTTGGGGCGGTGATGGCGGAGCAAGCTGCCGTTCGGGATGATTGGAGATAGGCAGAGCAATATTTTCCATTCTGATTTATGAGTCTCAAAGCTCAACTCGAAGCCATCATTTACGCGGCAGAGACGCCGATCTCTACCGAGCAGATGGTTCAGCTCGTTAAAGAGTCGGTGATTGCCGAAGGCGCGGCGGACGAAAGCGAAGCGAAGTCGCGAGTGCGTGCTGCGCTGGAGGCGCTGGCTGCGGATTATGGAACATCCGAGCATGGAATTGAGATTCGGCAAGTTGCGGGTGGATATCGCATGTCCACCAAGCCGGAGCAGCATGAGATGGTGCGGAGTTTCGCCAAGAGCCTGAAGCCGCCGATTCGGCTCTCTCTGCCGGCCCTGGAAACACTGGCAGTAATCGCTTATAAACAGCCGGCCACCGTTCCTGAGATCAACGAAATTCGGGGCGTGGATTCCGGCGGAGTGATTGCGACTTTGCTGGATCGCAAACTGATCACAACTGCTGGACGCAAGCAGGTCATCGGGCGGCCGATTCTGTACAAGACGACCAAAGAATTCCTGATGCGCTTTGGATTGAAGGATGTCAACGAACTGCCCAGCATGGAAGAGTTCGAGAAGTTGGTGGCAGAATCGTTTCAGTCCGAATTGATCCCGGCGGAAGAAGCAGCGCGAGACAATTCCAATTCTTCCGAGCGGAACTCCGAACCTTTAGATCTGGCAGAGCCCTCCGCCGAAGCGGTTCCAGAATCCGCGGCGCAAAAGGAATAGTCTTCACAATTAGGCTGGGAAGCCTCGCCTCTATGCCTGCTGAACGTCTGCAAAAAATTATTGCCGCCGCTGGCATTGCTTCTCGACGCAAAGCCGAGGAATTGATCAGCGCCGGCCACGTGAAGGTGAACGGCGCCGTAGTCACGGAACTCGGGACGAAGGCTGATCCCGAGAGCGACCATATTCGCGTGAACGGCAAGCTGCTGCAGGGGGCACAGCATCACGTCTACCTGCTGCTCAATAAACCAAAAGGTTATGTGACGACGGTGAGTGATCCAGAAAAGCGTCCGACCGTTATGCAGTTGATTCGCGGAGTGAAAAAACGGGTTTATCCAGTGGGACGGTTGGATTATGCGAGCGAAGGTTTATTGCTCTTGACCAACGACGGCGCACTGGCGAACAAACTGATGAAAGCGGCTTCGCAGGTCCCGAAAACTTATGTGGTGAAAATTGCGGGAGTGCCCAGCGCTGAATCGCTCGAGAAATTGCGCACTGGAGTTTCGATCGAGACAGAAGGCGGCCGCAGAGTGCGGACGGCGCCCGTGGGAGTCCGGCTGGTGAAAGGGGCCAATAACCCGTGGTATGAGGTCACGCTGATCGAAGGGCGCAATCGCGAGATCCGGCGGATGTTTGAGAAAGTCGGACACCATGTGGAGAAGATCAAGCGCGTTCGCTACGGGCCGCTTACACTCGATGTTCCGCCCGGGAAATTTCGCGCGCTCACAGAGGCTGAGGTCGATCGCCTGCGGACGGCCTGCAACAAGCCGATAGCGGAAACAAAGCGTTCCATGCCATAACCGCCGGTCGCGGACGCTGGCGAGGCAGTTTTTACTGCAGCGGTGGCTGTGCTTTTGGCGAAGTCGAATTTGTGAGAGCAGGCCCCGCTTTTGGGCGGAGGCTTCAGATCACTACGGTTTCTTTATATTCGCCGAACACGCGCCGCATCGCATCGGAGATTTCGCCGACGGTTGCGAAAGCATCCACCGCCGCGATAATTGTCGGCATGACGTTCCCTCCCGATCGCGCAGCTTCCTCGACCGCTTGCAGCGTAGCACGGCAAGGTTGCGCATCGCGCCGGGCGCGTAGGGCCCGCACGCGTTCGATCTGCTTTGGCTCCAGGGCAGGATCGATCTTCTGAATCGGAATCGCTTTTTCCTCTTCTACTTCAAACCGGTTTACGCCGACCACGATCGCTTCTCCGTTATCCACCGCCTGTTGCGCCTCGAATGCAGCATTTTGAATTTCCTGCTGCACGAATCCGCGTTCAATCGCGCGCAGCATTCCGCCCATAACTTCAATCTTGCCCAGGTATTCCGCGGCGCACTTTTCAATTTCATTGGTCAAGGACTCGATGTAATACGAGCCTGCCAGCGGATCGATGGTCTGGGCCGCGCCCGACTCGTAGGCAATTACTTGTTGGGTGCGCAGGGCAATGCGGGCGGCCTGTTCGGTCGGCAGCGCTAAAGCTTCATCATATGAGTTCGTATGCAGCGACTGAGTCCCGCCCAGAACCGCGGCCAGCGCTTGAATTGCCGTGCGCACAATATTGTTTTCCGGCTGCTGGGCCGTCAGCGTCGATCCGGCGGTTTGGGTATGAAAGCGCAGCATCCAGGACTTCGGGTTCCTGGCCTTGAAATGCTCGCGCATGATTCGCGCCCACATTCTTCGCGCGGCACGAAACTTGGCAACTTCTTCCAGAAAATTGTTATGCGCGTTAAAGAAGAAAGAGAGGCGCGGAGCAAACTTGTCAACGTCGAGGCCGGCCTTGATCGCTGCCTCCACGTAGGTGATGCCATTACCCAATGTGAAAGCCACTTCCTGCACTGCCGTTGATCCCGCTTCGCGCATGTGATAGCCGGAGATCGAAATCGAGTTCCACTCAGGCACGTGCTCTTTGGTCCAGGCGAACATGTCGGTAATCACGCGCAGCGCCTGCTTTGGCGGATAAATATAAGTTCCGCGGGCGATGTACTCTTTTAGTACATCGTTCTGCACAGTGCCTGAAAGTTTCCGGATATCGATGCCCTGCCGCCGCGCCACCGCCACATAAAGCGCCAGCAGAATGGACGCCGTAGCGTTGATGGTCATCGAAGTAGAGATTTTCGTGAGGTCAATGCCGGAGAAAAGTCGCTCCATATCCTCAATGGAGTCAATGGCCACGCCCACTTTGCCAACCTCGCCGACCGCCAACGGATGATCCGAGTCCATGCCAATTTGCGTCGGCAAATCAAATGCAACCGAAAGTCCCGTGGTGCCGTTCGCCAGCAAATACTTGTAGCGCTTGTTCGATTCCTCTGCATCGCCCATACCGGCGTACTGCCGCATGGTCCACAAACGGCCGCGGTACATGGTCGACTGTACGCCGCGCGTGAATGGATATTCGCCGGGATAGCCTATCTCGGTCTCATAATCCGAACCTTTGAGATCCGCAGGGGTATAAAGCGGATTCACAGAAATATGCGAGGGGGTCTCGACACTTGGAGTACGCTTCTCGTCCGCGAATCCCGTTCGGTCAGGCATGATGAACCATTATTTCAGCGCCAGTCATTCGCAACTGGACAACACTCTGCCATTGTTCGCCCTCACTTCGCATCGCTCTTTCTCTTTTGTTTCACCTTCCAGAAAGAACTTGCTCCGAACCACGCGAACGTTGCTGTGGCGCAAATAGCAATTGCCACGCGCGCCAGTCCCGCCTGCCCGGCGTGATATTTCCCGTACTCCTTTACCGTGGCGCCTCCGAGGCTCAAGGCCATAATCAGAAAAATCACCCCCATAACCTCCAGCCATAGCTGGTGCAGAACGCGTCCGAAGGCCCGCCCCGTAGCGGCGGCGGCTTGGCTCGCTGCCCGGACGGTCCGGCTGCGCTTGGCCTGCTGAGTAGCCACCCGCGCTAGCACGCCTAACTTTCGTGCAGTAGAAACCTTACTCACGACTCGATTTTAACAGTGTCTGGCGCTACAATGACGCAAACCTGTGGCCGTCAGCAAAACCGTTCGGCGGCTCTTGGCATCTAAACTATTGACGGGCGAGTTAAGATTGGCAGACTAGGACGGACGGCGATCGGGGGGGGATGTGGATCAACAACTCAAAGACTTGATGAAAGAACTTGGCGAAGCCATCAACGAATCTCTCTCCGATTCTGAACAGATCGCCGAAGTTGTCTCGCGCATTAAAGAAGGCGGTTATGATATTTTTCTGGTCCTCGAAGCCACCATTGGCGTCAGCAAACAGGGTGAAAAAACCTCAGACAAAACTTCTCTGGTAACGACTCTGTCCACGAATCCCGAGTTCAAAATCAACGATCAGGATCTCAAGTTCCTGAAGTCGCTGCGCATCAAGATCGAAGAAGAGAAGTAAGTAAATTGGTCTTGACTTGAGGAGTGACTAACCTTCTCGTCGCTTTAGTCAGTCAATACTTCATCCAGTAGCTGGCCCACCGCGCGATCTGCCTCGAGAATTGAAGAGCGATGGTCCATTATGCCTGACAAGTCTGTGTTGGCGAATGCGATTCGCCCGAACGGTGCGGCTCGCAAGACGTCCCTCGCAGCGGGTTCGCTTTTCTTGCCAAAAAAGAAACCCGGTGCTGGACTGAGATAAGCATGTCCCCACCGGTTCAGAATGATGCCCGCAATATCGCCTTGCGCATCGAACCCGGACTGAGCAAACATTTCCGTGAATTGTTGCCGAACCAGCCGTTCATAGTCGCGAAATGAGGTGGCAATCATCTCTGTGCGCCCGCGAAATCCCTGCTGTTCGGTGGGCATACCCGGATACGAATACAGAACTTTGAGCGTCAACACCGCGGGAGAGTCTGGTCCAATAGTTGGCGAGTCCACGCCGCAAGTGGCCAGTTTGTGGACCTGCGTGTAATTTCCGAAACCTTCAAACCACTGGCCGCCTGAGATTCCCATCTTGTAAAGGAAGCGCCAGTTTCTCACCGCGACGTTCACCATCAGGCAAGGCGATCGGTAGAACTGCGCGTATGCGGCGCTTTGTTCTGCCGGCAGATCCCGCACAATGTGCCGCGTAGTCCAACTGCCTCCCGCCATTACGACGGAGCGTGCCTTCACGCCATACACTTTTCCGCCGCGAGTGTAGACCACGTGAACGAACTTCGATTTTGCCGGATCGCCGTCATGCTTCACCCAAACTGCGGTGGAGTCGAGACGGATTCGCGTGGCTGATCCGGCGTGGTCCAGCGCTGCGAAATTCACTGGGTTCCGGCAAACCGCCGCCAGAGAGCGATCGCCAGCAATCGCCTCTGGTATCAGTGTCTTCGTGATCAGTCGGGCGAAACCGCTGTTTCCGTCGGGAAACATTTGCGCGCCAGTCTCGTCGCTGTCGTCGAGCGGGTGCAGCATGTCGGCCGCGTAGGCGGTATAGGCAGAAAGCGCGTCCGGACCGAGGCCAGATCCTCCGCCTTCCACCGGCGATAGGAACGTGCGGATAGTCTCGCGGCTGATGCCATGCTTCTCCATCAGATGATCTTCCAGCGTGATCGTATCCAGGTGCCGCGAAATCGCATCGCCCTCGTATTCAGGCACGGTTTTCGGCGCCCGTTGCTGGTCGGTCGACAATCCTTGATACCTCAGCAACTCGGCTCGTTCCTGAGCAGAAATTGGCGCGCCTTCGAGCTTCCTGCCCCACGGATCGATCAGCCATACGCCGGGTTGCTGGCCGAACTTCGCTCCGAAATAAAGTCCGCTAGTCGCACTATTTGAGAGATAAGGCGTATGGCTCAAGGCCATCTCCGGCGTGCCACTGGCCCATTTCTGATATTCCAGCCGAGGTGTTTCGAGCCCGATGGACTGGTAGAAGCGAGAGATAAAACTGTGCGGATAGGGAACAGGAAAAAACGCAGATCCCGGATGCGCCACCAGCCGATGACCATCCACGAAGAACTCGTTGCGCTTGGCCTCTCCGCCAAATATCGGATGGTTTTCGAGCACCAGGCAAGTCTTGCCCTTGCCCGATCGCCGTTGAAAAATCAGCGCAGCCGCGAGCCCACTGATGCCGCCTCCGACCACCACGCAGTCATAGATTTCTCCGGTATCGATAACGTTCGCGGGAGTATTTCCAAAAACTCCGTCGCGGATCTGGTGCCCGGCTCCAAGCACTGCACGCGTGTTTCCGTTTGAGTTCGCGTAGTCGCCGACTCCACCGTAGCCGGACCAGTCGTCATCCAGGGTGCCGGATGCGAGCAACTGCGACGGCGAAATCGGACTTAACAACAAGCTTCCGGAAGCCAGCAGACCTGCATTAAGAAAATCGCGCCGGGTAATGCTCTGATCCATGCCAAGAGTCTTATCGCCTCTGGAAATCGGTTTATCGGCCTCGTTCGGCCTCATCCCCGATCGCAATGACATTCTTTCACTCCCCCTGGGAAGGCATTATTAAGGATCCGCACGTCGCCGCACACGGCAACTCTATGGGCTGTGCTACCATCTACTGTTTTCAGTGACAGTTAACAGGCTGACTGTTGCTCTTCGAGATTTGTAAAGGAAGTTAGAGATAGTCCGATGAAAGACACTCTCGGAGTCCTTCTCGCCGGCGGAGCTGGAGAGCGCCTCTATCCTCTCACCCGCGATCGTGCCAAACCCGCCGTTACCTTCGGTGGAATGTACCGCATCATCGACATTACGCTTTCAAATTGCTTGAATTCCGACCTGAGGCGCGTCTACATCCTTACGCAATACAAAGCGCTCTCGTTGAACCGCCATATCCGCGAAGGCTGGAACATTCTGGGACGCGAGGTAGGCGAGTTTGTGGAAGTGCTTCCGCCGATGAAGCGGGTGAGCGATCAGTGGTATCAGGGCACTGCCGATGCGGTCTATCAGAACATTTATTCCATCGGCTCCGAGCAGCCCAAATATGTCCTGATTCTTTCCGGTGATCACATCTACAAAATGGATTATGGCAAAATGATGAAGCAGCATCTGGATTCCGCTGCCGATGTCACGCTGGCCACGATCCAGATCGATCTCGAGGAGACGCCGCGCTTTGGCGTGGTCGATGTCGACAAAGATGGACGCATCAATGGCTTTGAAGAAAAGCCTGCTAACACCCAACTGCGTTCTCCGTGGAACCAGGAGAAAGTTGCTGGATCGATGGGCGTCTATCTTTTTAATGCGGACGTACTCATCCCGGTGCTGCTGAAAGATTCGGAGGATCCAGCATCCAGTCACGACTTCGGCAAAGACATTTTGCCCAAAATGGTAGACGATTATCGCGTCTTCGCCTACGACTTTATCGACGAGAACAAGAAAGAAGCTCTTTATTGGCGCGATGTGGGAACGCTTGAGGCTTACTACGAAGCCAATATGGATATCGTTTCTGTGTCGCCGATTTTTAATCTCTACGACCAGGATTGGCCGATCCGCACCCATCAGCGGCAGTATCCCCCTGCAAAATTCGTCTTTGCGGAGAAGGATCGCACGGGCACGGCGCTGGATTCCATCGTCTCGAATGGCTGCATCGTCTCTGGTGGCAGCGTAAGGAATTCTGTGCTGTCGCCGGACGTGCGCGTGAATTCCTTTTCGGAAGTCGATTCATCGATATTGTTCTCGCATGTAGCCGTGGGACGGCATTGCCGTATCCGCCGCTGCATTATCGACCGCAACGTACACCTGCCCGAAGGCACCACGATTGGCTACGATACTGAGGCCGACCGCTCCCGGTACTTCGTTACCGATAGCGGCATCACGGTAGTCACGCGGGATTATTCGCTGTTCGAGAACCCCGTGACGGTAGACTACTTCACTAGTGACTAGGTGGTAGTTGGGTGGTATGAGCTTCGCTAGCTCCGGTTGGAGCGTAATATCCGCGGCGAGCGTAGACACGTAGTTTATGGCCCGATTTGCGGGCAACGACGGCAATGGTGCGATAGGAACCATCGGACCGGAAAGCGGCTGGTTTGTAAGAAATCAGGTACCGGCTGCGAATCACTTCTTGCAGGTCGGCAAGGCGATGCTCCAACTCTCCGAGAGAACTCGGGAAAAGTGCGGCGCCGCCGGTTTGCTTGGCTAAAGCTCTCATGGCACGGTCTGCGGTTGTGGCGTTTAGATCGTCCCCACCACCCACGAAGGCCCGCGTGCTGACGGTATACAGCGTCACTCCGCCATGTTCCGCACTCTCGATGGCCTCTTTCAGAGTTGCGCTGCTGGAGTTATCCTCGCCGTCGCTGATAATCACCACAATTTTGGCGCTTGGCTTTTCCTCAGCAATGCTAGCAAGTTTGTCTGACGCAAACTTGACCGCGTCCCATAGAGCGGTCCCACCCCCCGGAGACAATTGATCGATGCCCGAGGTAACGCTTGCGCTATCTCCAGTGAAATCCTGAACCAGCAGGATCGCGTTTGCAAAGCCCACGACAAAAGCCATGTCGTGCTTGTCGGTTAAAGATTTTCGCAGGAACGACGCAGCCGCTTTCTGTTCGAAGGCAAATTGCTGCGTAATCGAAGCGCTGGTATCGATGACCAGGCCAAGTCGCAACGGCAATTGAGATTCGTTGCGAAAGTGGGTAACGACTTCGGGAGGACGGCCCGCGTCCTGGATCACCACATCTTGCCGCGTCAGATCGCTCACCGACTTCCCGTGGTCGGTAGCCGCGAAAAAAACGGCAACTTCGTTCACGCTGCTGCGCAATACGTACGGATTGTCCTGCCGGAGATGGCTTGATCCAGCAGGAGTGGCGCTGGGGCGCGCGGCTTCCGCACAGGTTTCACAGACTGATCCAGGTTCTGGTTCTTCCTCCGCCTCAGCAAGCTGTTTCTCCTCGCGCATTCGTTGCAAGACGCTTCGGGCTGCGCTGGGGATGGCATTGGGATCGACCGGCGCCGGAGTGAAAGAAATTTCTACTGCCGGGGCAGGAGGATGATCCCGCTGATCTTTTATTTCCGCGATCATCTGCCGAGCAGCGTCCGCAAAGGGAGATGTCGGAGCTTCGGCGAGGAAGATTCCCAATTCATTTTGTGTTTGCTGGAGATTGTCTTGCGCCTGCCATGAGGCTGCGGCAAAGTAATGCACGATGGAGGCGCCCTCATGCTTGCGGCTATGTACTTGTTGTGCGGTAGCGATGGCGGCGTTGTAGTCCTTGTTCAGAAGTTGGGCATAGGCTTGCGCGATGAGCAGATGCAGATCGAGCGGTGCAAGTTTCGAGGCCTTCTGCATGGAGTCTTGAGCCGAAGCAAAATTCTTGAGCGCAAGCTGCGCCCAGCCCAGATTGAGATAGGAATATGGCAAGTGACTATCCAGGGCAACCGCCTGAGAGAATTCGGTTTGAGCCGGCTCATTCTGTTTCAGATTCAGATACACAGAGCCCAACGCGTTATGCGCGGTCACGAAACTTGGATAAATTGACACCGCCTTGCTCAGGTGCTGAACGGCGCCGTCGTAATTCTTCTGGACTAGAAATCGCGTTCCTTTTTCATACTCGCGGCGTGCCGAGTTGGGAGCCTTGCGATCGAGTTTGCAGAAAGAAGAGGAGAGATTTTCCAAATTTCTCTGCCAACGATCTTCGCTGATGTCCAGAACCATGTCCAGGCGGGTGGGATCGAACCCGTTCATATATGGGTTCGGAGCCAGAATCGTTCCTTGTGCATGAGTGCGACACCGCCAGAAGAGAACCACGCAGAGGGACAGCAGGATGAAAGAAACCGCGCGTCGCTCTGCTGTTGACGGAGAATACATGGATGGGACTACTCACGCAGAAACCGGAGCCAGATTATAGCTCAGTTCCTGACTCTCGCGATTGACATACTGCCTATGTTAACCGTAACGAGGATACTGCCTAAGTCGTAATTGCCGCGTCTGCGATGGAAAATATCCACGCTGCTACAATGCCCTGTTTCGAATAACTTGCGGCTAGCGTCGTTGGACTGGCGAACTTACAGGAGTACATCCGCGTACTGTCTTGTAGGGCTTGGGGTCCTTTTTGTCTGATTGTCCCCAGGCGGTTCGAGTCGCCCTTCTCAAGACAGGGTCGTTTTGGCTCCGGGGAGTTTCTGTTGGAAGATGTCCACGTAGTCGCGATGCTGGTGCGCCGTTGTGTGGCGGGCGATGCGGCTGCCTGGGAGGAAATCGTCCAGACCTACAACCGACGTATCTACAACATCTGCTATCGCTTCGCGGGATCCTCCGACGACGCCGAAGATCTGGCGCAGGAAGTCTTCATTAAGATGTACCGCACTCTGGCGAGCTACGACAGCTCGAAGGGTGCATTCGTCACCTGGGTGACGACTATTACTCGCAACCTGCTAGTGGATCACTTCCGCAAGACCAAGCAGGATCGCATGACCGACTCTCTCGACGTGGCAGCTTCTTCCCATGAAGACGCGCAGCCACTCAGCGAGCAAATTCAGGACCAATCTACGCCTCCCGACCAGCAGGTACGCAGCCGGGAGGTAGGGGAAACGGTTCACGCGGCCCTCGGCAAGCTCTCGCCGGAGCTCCGTGAAGCAGTGATTCTAAGAGACTTACAGGATATGGACTATCGCGAAATCGCCACCGTTTTGAAGGTGCCGGAGGGAACTGTGAAAAGTCGAATAAATCGTGGGCGGGCGGAACTAGCGCGCCTTCTACAACGTACCTATAGGCAGGTGATGTGATGCCAGACCCCACCAGTAACGGAATGCAGTGTCAGGAGTTTGATGGCCTGCTCACGGACGCGCTCGACGGCGTCCTGACGGGTCCCAAACTCGACCGCTTCCAGGCTCATGCGCGGACTTGTTCCGCTTGTGGGCCGCTGTTCGCCGAAGTGGAGGCGGGCCGCCGCTGGCTGAAGGATCTCACGGAGGTGGAACCTCCAGTCAGCCTGGTTACGAATATTCTGGCATCCACAACAGGCGTTGACACCCAACGCCTGCGGGTAAACATTGCTACGCTTCAGCCACGCACTACGTGGGTGGAAAAGGCGCAGGCGTGGGCCTCGGAGGTGGTGCAACCCATCTGGGCAACGGTCCGGCAGCCACGGTTTGCCATGTCGTTTGGCATGGCATTTTTCTCGCTGTCGGTCGCGTTGAGCGTGCTCGGCGTAAAACCCGCCGATCTGCGACAGTTGAGTTTGCGTCCCGCCGCCATTCGGCACACGTATTACAACACGCAAGCCCGCGTAGTCCGGTACTACGAAAATATCCGGTTCGTTTACGAGGTGGAATCCCGAGTGCGTGAATTCAAACGCAACATGACCACCGCCGAGCCTGGCTCATCCGGATCTGGTTCGCAAGATTCGACACCGGACAAGAAAGACCATAAAAACGACACAACTCAACAGCCTGAGCGGAAGCAGGAGCGTAACTATAGCCAGACAGAAAGTAATCTGGTTCTGGCCAGCGCTCCGCTGGGTCCATCTGTAAATGAGGCGTCTGTAGACGATCCGTCTGTAGTGTCGGTGACCACGTACAGGAGGTTCGTATGAACTGCGCCACGCACAACGATACGGCGGCAGTGGCGTTTTGCCGCAGCTGCGGCAAGCCGCTCTGCGCCAATTGCACCCGCGACGTCCGCGGAGTTGTCTACTGCGAGCCTTGTCTCGCAGCTCGTTTGGAGGGCACGGCCCCGGCAGCCGCGTTCGCACCTCAGCAAGTTGTTTATCCACCAGTGACAACACCGCCCGCGGCCAGGCATTCGAGCACAGGCCCGAATCCCACAGTGGCCGGCATCCTCGCCGGATTCTTTCCCTTCGGAGTGGGCGCGGTCTATTGTTCACAATATGCCAAGGGTCTGGCGCATTTGCTGATCTTCGGCCTGCTCATCTTCGCCTCCGATCACGCGGGAAATTGGGACGCCTTGTTCGGCATCGCCATCGCATTTTTCTACGTCTACCAGATCATTGACGCCGTGCGCACCGCTCGTGCCCTTCAAGAAGGGCAGCCGCCGCCGGATCCATTCGGATTGGGTCAAGCCTTCAGCATGGGCGAAAAAAGCGAGGCCAAAAATATTCCGGTTGTTGCCATCATCCTGATTGGACTTGGCGTGCTCTTCCTGTTGCACACCATGAACATCTGGGAGTTCGGCATGGATCGTTTCTGGCCGCTGATTCTGATCTTTCTTGGCGCATGGATGTTTGCCCGGCAATGGGGAATCGTCGGAGTTCACCCAGCAGGCTGCACGTGCGCGACGTGCCGCGTGCGTAAAGCTGTTGGGATGAACTGTACCTGTGATCGTTGCCGGATGCGGAAGATCATGGGACCGGCGATACTGATGACGATTGGAACGTTGTTCCTGCTTCAGAGTGTCAATGTTGCCGGCTTCGACCGCACCTGGCCCGCGATTCTGCTGGTAGTTGGTGCGGTCAAGCTGCTGCAGAGCAACGCCTCCTCAGCCGGGCACATGGGCCCGCTGCCGCCGGCGCCACCCGTTGTCGCGCCGCCACCAACTCCACCGCCATCGAATCCAATGTCGTCCAACCCAGGACCAGCATCTTCTTCCGAGGAGGTGCGCAATGTCTAGTCCGGTTTCTTATCCCGTTCCACCGCCGGTTCAAACTCCGCTACCGCCTCCCCGCCGGCGTTCATTTGCCGGACCCGTCGTGCTGATTATTCTCGGAATCGTCTTCCTCCTGGGCAACATGCACATGCTCTCGTGGGCACGGCTGGGAACCTGGTTTGCCCACTATTGGCCGCTGCTGCTGATTCTGTGGGGAGTGATCAAGCTGATCGAGCACCAGCAAGCTCAGCGCGATGGATTGCCCTCGCGCGGCATCGGCGCGGGCGGAGTTTTCCTGGTGATCGTCATCGTCATCTGCGGACTCATTGCTACTCAGGCCTCGCGATTTAACTGGGGTGAAATCCGCGACAACATGGGCATCGACGGCAGCGACCTGGATAACGTTTTTGGCCAGACTTACAACTTCGACGACAATCTCGAACAAGATATACCGGCGACTGTTACCAGCTTGCGCGTCAACGACGATCACGGCGCGGTGCGCGTTAGCGTGGCCGACGACAAGAAAATTACGGTCGTGATCCATAAACGCGTCGGCGCGGAAAGCCAGAATGACGCCGATAAATACAACCAGCAAACCAAACCACAGATCACCCTCGCGGGCAACGTAATGGTTCTCGACGCCAAGGCCCAGGCGGGCGACCATTCCGTGCAAAGCGATCTGGATATTTCCATCCCAAGAAAGATGGAACTGTACATCACTGGACGCAAGGGCGATGTTTCCGTCACTGGCCGCGACGGCGACGTGGAGATCGCGGCACAGCACGGCGACGTTTCCGTGGAAGACGTCAACGGCAATGTAAAACTGAATCTGGAAAAAAGCTCCGCCAAAGTCGAGCAGATCGCGGGTGATGTGCACATCGATGGCCGCCTGAACGAAGTCTCTGTGATGGATGTAAAGGGCGCAGTACAACTGAACGGCGAGTTCGAGGAGAGCGTCAAACTCGCTCGCATCAGCAAGAATGTAGCGTTCAAGTCTTCCCGTACCGACATGGAGTTTTCGCGCATCGACGGCGAGTTGGATCTCGATTCCGACGATCTGCATGCGGACAAGATCACGGGTCCCGTACATTTGACAACGCGCTCCAAGCAGATACGCCTGGAAGACGTATCCGGCGATGTCCGCCTGGAAAATAACAACGGCGGCATCGAGATATCCATGCATTCGTTGGGGAATGTTCAGATCGACAGCCGCAACGGAGACGTGCAGTTGAGCGTGCCTGACAAAGCTGGCTTCCGCGTGGACGCGCGCACACGCGACGGGGAAATTCAATCCGATTTTCCCGAGTTAAAAATCGACAATGGAGATCACGAGGCCACGGCTAGCGGGAGTGTGGGCAACGGCTCGTCCCACATTGTGATCAACAACGAACACGATGGAATTGAGATTCGCAAGGCCTCCGCGATCGCCTCACCCGCGCCTCCGGCGCCCCCAGCAACGCCGGCAAGACCAGCCAAAGCGCTACCTGCGCCGAAATCGAAGGTTGAGCCCACAGACAACTGAAGAAAAACGAGAAATTTGTCTAGAAGACTTGAAAGGTTTATGTGAGGGAAGCCGGCCCGGGCGCCTCGCCGATGCCTGGATTACCGCGCAAGCGGAAGATCACGACTAATTCAACCCAATCTCCAATTTCTTCCTGGCCAACTCTTCCACTTGCGCCAGCACTTCATCCTCCCCCATGCTGGTTGAATCAATCACGACCGCATCCTCGGCCGCCATAAGCGGGGACGCGGCGCGGGTGCGGTCACGGCGGTCGCGCTCGCGCAAATCTGCAGCCAGGTTGGCGGCGACTTCGCCTTTAATCTTCTGCTGCTCCATGCGGCGCTGCTCGCGTACCACCGGGTCGGCATCGAGAAATATCTTCAAATCGGCATCAGGAAAAACCTTCGTCCCGATGTCGCGGCCTTCCATTACCACGCCGCCGCCTGCGCCCATCGCACGCTGATGCGCCACCATCCACGCGCGCACTTTCGGATGCACAGACACCCGTGAAGCTGCCTCCGTGACGTCGCGCTCGCGAATGCGTGCCGAAACGTCGTGACCGTTCAACAGCGTTCGATTCCCGTCCCTGGACGGCTCCAGCTGAATGCGCGACTCTTCCGCGAGTTTCACCAGCGTAGGTTCGTCGTCGAAAGACGCGTCCTTTTCTATTGCCTTCAG
>DASRWO010000271.1:0-2431 GCA_035654555.1 Candidatus Deferrimicrobiaceae bacterium
CGATTGAAGTTGAAATCACTCGCTGCAATGCCGGTAATAAGTCGTGCTCCGCGGGCGAACGTCAGATCCTGGATTGCCCACTGAACGAAAACCACGATGCGGCTTTGGAATTCGACGATGTACATCAGGTGGATGAACGCCCAGACAAGCCAGGCCGGCAGGCCCCAGAGGTGCACGCCGAAGACATTGGCCACTGCGGCCGCCCGTCCGATGACCGCCAGATTTCCCTTGTCGAAGTACTTGAAGGGCTTCTGTTCCGGCTTGCCTTGTATTTTCTTCACGATTGCCTTCGCAGCATAGGTTCCTTGCTGCATGGCAACTTGCGCGACGCCCCCCAACGGCTTTCCATTTGCATCGAGCGAGAGCGCGAGATCTCCGATCACGTAGATGTCTGGGAAATTGGCAATCGTCAGGTCGGGGCCTACTTTGATTCTTCCCCCTCGGTCGATTTCAGCATTGGTTCGTTTCGCCAGCGTCCTCCCCAAGGGGGACACCGTGACACCGCCGGCCCAGATGACGGTTCTGCTGGGCAGGCGATCCATATGGCTGCCGACCTCGAGCGTCACGCCTTCACGATCGATGTCCTTCACCAGCGCGCCTGTTTTTACTTGCACTCCCAGCTTAGTAAGTGAGCGTAGTGCTTTCTGGGCCAGGTCTTCGGGAAAAGGCATCAGGAGCCGCGGGGCTCCGTCCAGAAGAATGATTTGAGCTTCTTCCGGGTGTATGGAACGAAAATCGTGTTTGAGCGTTTGGCGTGCGATTTCGCCGATGGCTCCCGCCATCTCCACGCCTGTAGCTCCGGCTCCCACAATTACGAAAGTGAGCCACTCGCGGCGCAGAGCAGGGTCAGGAATTCGTTCTGCAACTTCAAACGCATACAGAATCTTGTGCCGGATGTTAATCGCTTCCTCGACACTCTTCAGACCTGGAGCCCAGTGTTGCCACTGATCGTGGCCATAGTAAGAGCTTTGGGAACCGGACGCAATAATCAAGGAGTCGTATTCCAGTCTCGTCCCATCCGCAAGCAAAACGCTTTTCGCTAGCGGATCTACATCCAACACGTCGCCCAGCCAGACACGAGTGTTTTTCTGACGGCTCAACACACTGCGCAACGGCGCTGCGATCTCCCCGGGTGAAAGCGAACCGGTCGCGACCTGATAGAGCAGGGGTTGAAACAAGTGATAATTGCGCCGATCGATCAGCGTCACATCGACCGGCGCCGACTTCAGCGCCTGCGCTGCGCATAAACCACCAAATCCGCCCCCTACGATAATGACCCTTGAAGTCGTTGCCGCGGTCATAGACTTCGCACTCCGATTCGCTTTCTCATCCGTTCAATTCCTCGTGTGCTGCCGGCCTTATGCGGGTCGAAGGTGGAATGCTCTCGCCCGAGACCAAGTTCTCAGAGTCCTTCGCCATGTTTCTGCATTTGCCGTTCCAAGTCTGCGGGAAATCCAATGGGCAGGTAATCCGCTTTGCCTCAGTTACTTGGTCACGGATGTTTAATTCGATCGGGAGAATGGCGGTATTTCGTCTCTTTGGCAATGTCAGGAGTTCGTCACGTGCCAAGAACCGCACATTCAGTACCTCAGCCAGGACGAGCGAAATCTTGCTGGCCCTCTTGAACGGAAGTTCATTAATCGGATTCGTCACGGAGTAACCACGTGCTTAAGAACGTTCCTAATCCTTGATTATTAGGGCCGGTTGGAGGGCGACTGCAATCGAACACTCGTTTTGCCGTATCTGGTCTGCCTGGCAATCGCTTAGACGGTCGCGTCCGGGGCCGCCGCACGGTCCGCGAAAATCACAGCCCGGTCCTGGCAAACCCGTCCCGCCGGAATCGACGGATCGGCTTTTTGCAGACGGCGCAGCATGCCAACTTTCTCATTACCTGTGGCCAACCACAGGATGCGGCGGGCGCGATCGACGACCGGATAGGTCAACGTCATTCGCCGCCTTCCCTGGTAAACACCGGTCAGAGCCACATCCCTGTCGGTGATATCGAGTACGGGATCTCCCGGCACCAACGAGGCAGTGTGGCCGTCCGGCCCAAGACCCAAATGAATCAAGTCCAACGTCGGCGGCGTACCAGCGATCTCGCGGAGAACCGAGTCATACTGCCGGGCGGCTTCTTCCAGGTTTGGCGAGTCAACGGGCATGGCGTGGATCTGCGCGGGCGGAATCGGCGAGTTATCACTAAGGAGAGCTTCTCGGAGATGGGTAAGATTCCGATCCGGATGTCCTACCGGCGCTACCCGTTCATCTACTTGCACGATGTGTATGTTCTTCCACGGAAGATTTTCCTTGGCCAGCGCGCGCAGCATCATCCAAGGCGTCTTGCCGCCGCTGACAGCCATCACGAAACGCCCCCGAGCAGCCACAGCAGCAACGGCTTCCGCGGCAATATACTTCGCGGCCGCGCGAGCGGTCG
>DASRWO010000272.1:0-2529 GCA_035654555.1 Candidatus Deferrimicrobiaceae bacterium
CCCTGCGCTGCCCGCGCGTCGCCTTCGGCGCGTGATGGCAGGACGACAAACGGAGAACGGTTTTGAATCGGCGCCGCGGCGATGCCGGTTGCCGACAGAATGTTTTGCAGTTCCCCCGTGCCGACCACGGCATCTACTTCAGGAATACGCTGGCGAATCTCATCCCGAAAGCGCTCGACCAGGCATCCCGCGACCACCAATTTCTTCGCCCGCCCGGATGTCTTAAGCCCAGCCATCTCAAGAATCGTGTTCACCGACTCTTGTTGCGCGCTCTCGATGAACGAGCAAGTATTCACCACAATGACGTCGGCGTCCTCGGCTCGGGGAGAGAGTTCGGCTCCGGCACGCGCCAAAAGTCCCATCATTACTTCGCTGTCGACCAGGTTCTTGGGGCAGCCCAGGCTGACGAAACCTACCCTTTGCGGGCGCGCCCGATGCGTATCATCGTTCGCCGTCGGGGTAGGGCTCTTTTCGCGGGACGGGATAGTGAAGCTATTAGAAGGCATGCAATCTCACCATTTTAACATTTTATCGGTGCTTGCTCCCCGACACGGCCGAGCCGGAGCGCTCTCTTCCGTGAACTCTCTTCCGCGAACCCCGGTACCACGAAAGCCAGCAAGCTGTGGATGAAGATTTTGCGCTTCATGCTACGCTTGCACTGCCGAATCAAAATCAGCTATCCCGCATCCTGGAGGGGAAATGTCTGGGAAACAGGCCGTAATCGCAATCCTGATCATGGGAGTGTCCATCCTGGCGGCCTCTGGCGCGGCCCAGGACGAGAAGAATGAGTTGACCGGCATGCTAGGCCGTATCTTCATCAGCGATCAGGGTATTCACGGCCCAAACGCGCCTACAATTAACCCCTTTGTTCGATCCGGAAAGGGACTGACATTTGAAATCAACTATGCGCGCCACCTTCTTGGTACCGAGGTTTATTCCATCTCCGCCGAGGTGCCAGCCGTCTTCAACCTCGACGAAGACTTGGGGTCTGGCGGCGACGTTGTTCCCTCCGGTTACAAGCAGATTTTTGTGACTCCGGCGATTCGCTTGAATCTGTTTCCCTCCACCAGAGTTTCACCCTGGGTGAGTTTCGGCGGCGGGTTTGGGCACTTCAGCGAGAGCAGTAATCTTAATTATTACGGCGCCAATCCTGGGGGCTCAACAACCTCTGGTGTTCTACAGGGCGGATTAGGACTGGATGTGAATCCGTTCGGCAACCGCATGCGGCGCTTCAGGATTCGCGGCGAGGTTCGCGACTTCTGGTCCGGAACTCCCGACCTGCCCTTGGCCGATACGGGCAAGACTCGGCAGCATAACTATTTTGTCGGCGGCGGCATGACCTGGCATTTCTAGTCACATTCACTTCTTACTCGCCAGCTCCACTTCTTCATACAGTTCCGGCAGGCGCCGGGCGTCGTTCGAGGAATTTCCGAACCGCGCCGATTCGTAAGCGTCCGTGAAGCGCCCAACCCGCAGCCGCAAGCGCTCATCCTCGATCACACGAACGAATTCCTGCGCCGTCTGCGTCGTAGATTTCTTTACCCCACGCCGCGCCAGGTATCGGGCCATGCGTTCGTACCACATCGCCGCTGCCTCATCCGGCGATCGTTCGGGATGCGCCTGCAGTCTTCTCGTGCGGATCATCCGGGCAATCCGTCCGGTGTTACCCAGCACTAGCACCAGAAATGCGATTCCACCAACTCCCCAGAACCAGCGTGTAGGGGCCTGCTCCGCGCTCCGCTGGCCGCGCCGCACTAAGTCAAGCAGGCGCGCGTAGTGCAACCTGGCCCACGTTCTTGATCTCTCCCACGAATTGCGCGTGCCGTTTAGCGCCGCGTGTCCCAGAATATATTGGTGCGAGGAGTCGTAGCTGATTACCCACTCCCGCCAGAACGATTGCGCCGCATCCAGATACAGCATGGCTCGGTCCCAACCCTGCGGCGTCGCCACATCGCCGCCCGGGGTGGGATCGAAAGTAATCCAGCCGTAGCCCGGGAAGTAAGCTTCCACCCAGGAGTGCGCATTCTTCGCCCGGATCACATAGTTGCTGGTGACATCGTTAAATTCATCGCTGCGAAAACCGTTCACTACGCGGGACGGAATGTGCAGCGTGCGCAACATCACAGCCATCGAAGAGGCAAAATACTCGCAATGCCCTTGCTTGCGCTCAAAAAGAAAATCAGCCAGAGGATCGGCGACCGGAGTGCGCAACAACTGCAGGGTATATCCGTAATGCGTTTTCAAATAAATTTCCAGGGCGGCCGCCTTGTCGTAGTTATTGGAAGCCGAACCGGAAATCTGTGCTGCCAGCCGCGGAATTCTGGGATCAAGTGGCGGCAGCTGTAAGTACGACGAAACAGACTGCGGAAGCGAGTTCCCCGCCGCCCGAAGATCTGCGGCAGATGGTTTGGCAATATCCGAATCCGCCTCGTAGACATTGACGGTGTGCTGGCTGTCGAGATCGTAAACGGCTCCGCCCGCATCCACACCCAATGTTCGATAGGTTCCCATCACCCGGCGTCCCCAGGG
>DASRWO010000273.1:0-7877 GCA_035654555.1 Candidatus Deferrimicrobiaceae bacterium
TTGCTATAGTCGAGGAGTTCCCTTTGGACGCGGGTTTCTGTAAAACGTCCGGCAGCTGGGATTGTCCAAGCTCACTCGCCAGGGTGAGCCCACCACAACCAAACGACTCACTCCAGCAGTCCGCCAAGCAGGCCCCGCATCTTCCCCGCACCGAGTGCGAGGCTTCAGCAGAGAGGCATGACCTTGTCCGACCATACCACCGCTCACAACCCCGAATCTAACAGCGCCGTTGCGACCGAAACAGAACCCACGGCATCTGAACAAATTTTAACCGAGCATCGAATGAGTGAAGAACACAACCCCGAGCCCGACGAGACTGAGGAGCGCCAGACCGAGTCTGATCAGACTTCGTCCACTGCGGCGGGCCCCGCTGCAGAAACGCCGCACGCGGCGGCGGACGATAAACACGCCGGCGAGGACTTTGCTTCGGCTCTCGAGAACTTCACCACGGAGACGGAAGAAGCCGTAGGAGAAGACCGCGTAATCAAAGGCACGGTTCTCAAGCTGACTTCGACACACGTTGTAGTGGACGTCGGCGCCAAGTCGGAAGGCATGTTGCCGCTCTCGGAAGTGCTGGATCACGAAGGCAAGCCAAAGGTTAAGCCGGGCGACGAAATTGATGTGATGCGCGAAAAGGGGCATAACGAGGAAGGCTACATCAACCTCTCGCACCAGAAAGCGGCGCGCATTCACGCCTGGGACGAAGTAGAAAAGGCGCACAACGAAAAGCGGCCGATTCACGCGACCGTGATCGAGCGCACCAAAGGCGGCCTGACGGTCGACATTCTGGGTGCAAGAGCTTTTCTGCCCGGATCGCAGGTGGACTTGCGTCCGATCCGGAACCTCGAAGGGATGAAGGGCCAGACGATTGAAGTTACCATCATCAAGCTCAACAAAAAGCGCGGCAACATCGTGGTCTCGCGCAAGGAACTGCTCGAAGGGGAACAGAGTGAGAAGCGCAACAAGACACTCGAGCATCTGGAAGAAGGTTCCGTGCTTACCGGCGTAGTAAAGAATCTGACCGAGTACGGAGCGTTCGTCGACCTTGGTGGGCTGGACGGTCTGCTCCACATCACCGACATGTCATGGGGACGTCTGACGCACCCGCGCGATCTGGTGAATGTTGGCGATCAGATTCAGGTCAAGGTGCTGAAATACGACAAAGAGAAACAGCGTGTATCGCTGGGGTTCAAGCAGTTGACGCCCGATCCGTGGCTTGACGCAGAGCACCGCTATCCCGTGGGCGCGCACGTCTCCGGGCGAGTGATCAGCGTGACCGACTACGGCGCGTTCGTTGAACTGGAGCAGGGAATTGAAGGCCTGGTTCACGTCAGCGAAATGACCTGGTCGAAGAGAATGAAACATCCCTCCAAGCTGGTGAACGTTGGTGATGAGGTCGAGTGCGTGGTTCTCAACGTGAATCCCACGGAGCGCCGAATCTCGCTGGGCATGCGGCAACTGGCGACGAATCCCTGGGATGCGCTGCACGATAAATATCCTGTAGGCATGACCGTGGAAGGCCGAGTTCGAAACCTGACTGATTTCGGCGCCTTTATCGAGATCGAGGATGGAATCGATGGTCTGGTCCATGTCAGCAATTTGAGCTGGACTAAGCGGGTGAAACATCCCTCGGAAGTTCTGAAAAAGGGTGACCGGGTGAAGGCTGTTGTGCTGGCGATTGAACCTGACAAGCGGCGTTTATCGTTGGGAGTCAAACAGCTTCAGCCCGACGTGTGGGAAACTTTCTTTGAGACTCATCATGTTGGCGATGTGGTTCATGGCAAAGTGCTGCGGGTGGCTGCTTTTGGCGCGTTCGTGGAAATTGCGGAAGGCGTGGAAGGCCTGTGCCACAAGTCGGAGGCCATCGATGGAAATGGCCAGCCCTTGCATCTTGAACCAGGGGTAGAACACGATTTCAAAATTATTAAGATGAGTCCTGAGGATAAGAAAGTCGGTCTCAGTATCCGTGCGGTCGGCGAGGAAGCTTCGCGCTCCGAGGTGGAAGCGTATAAGCAACCCGTCTCCAGCACCAGCTCGACGATCGGCGAGCTGATCTCGTGGAAAAGGGCCAGCAACGAAGGCAACTGACCGAAGTTTCAGGAAATCTCAGTGAGCCGCCGCAAGGCGGCCTTTTTGTTTCCCACGGACAGCCACGACAGAAACCCATCTCGCTTCGCACACCTTAGTACCGCTCTCCGCGTCCTTCTTGGAACCCCCTTTTAATGTTTGAGCCCGCAGTGGCCGATGGTCCATGTTGATCCCTTAAGAGGCGAAAATATGTCGACTTCCTTCTCGGGCATAGGCAGGCTTAAGCTGACGGCCAAGATTGCCGGGATTATCCTGGCTACGCTCGCGTTCACTTCAGCCGTTGGCTTTTTCTTCACACAGCATCGGGCGAACTCGCAAGCGGAAGAAGCGTTTGTCGATAAGCTGAGAAAGACCGATGGAATGGCCGCCAAAGTTCGGACCTTTTTTTCCGAGAACATCGAGAATTACGTTCCCAGACACAACTTCAAAAGGATCTCTCAAGTTCCCGTAGTGGTAGCCTGGACTGTGGCCCGTGAATACGCGGAGACGCAAGGCATGAAGTTCTCCACTCCCTCTTCAGCCCCACGAAACCCTAAGAACATGCCTGATGCGTTCGAGGCTGAAGCTCTGCAGGCCTTCGTGCGGAATCCGGCATTATATTACCGTCGTGACACAGCGGATGGAAAAGCGGTGATGCGCTATGCTCAGCCGGTTCGCCTTACTGAGGATTGTCTCTTCTGTCACGGCGATCCGGTAGGAGCCAAGGATCCGTTCGGCTATCGCAAAGAGGGCATGAAGGCCGGAGATATCAGGGGAGCATTCGTGGTAACGGCTCCGCTGGATGAGTTGACGAAAACATCGCGGGCCAACAGCTTGGCTCTTCTGTTGGTCAGCTTGTGTACGCTGCTGGCGGCCGTGGGCGTGGTGTTCCTCGTGGTTCGCCATCTGGTGGTGCGGCCGGTAACTGCCTCCGCGGGGCTGGCACGCGAGATCGCGCGCAACAACCTTTCCATCGAGGATATTGAAGTTACTTCCGGCGATGAAGTGGGCGAGGCGGTCCTCGCGCTCAACAGCATGAAAAACAACCTGCACACCATGATGGAAAATATTGCCGCTACCGCAGAACGTATCGCCAGCGCTGGCCACGAATTGGCTTCGACTTCGTCGCAGCAGTCGAGCGCAGCCAGTAACCAGACCGACCGGACGGCGCAGGTTGCGACTGCCATGCACGAGATGTCGTCCACGGTAAACCAGGTTTCGGAATCCGCACGGCAAGCGGCCCAGGCCGCGGAGAAAGCCACTGAGACCGCGCACTCCGGCGCGCAAGTGGTGGAACAATCGGCGAGCGACATGCGAAACATCGCCGCATCCGTCAGCGCCACGGCGGCCAAAATTCGGGAACTGGGAAAGAGTTCCAATCAGATTGGTGAAATCGTGGCGGTTATCGAAGACATCGCCGACCAGACCAACCTGCTCGCTCTCAATGCCGCCATCGAAGCGGCCCGGGCCGGCGATCAGGGCCGCGGCTTCGCCGTAGTGGCGGACGAGGTTCGCAAGCTAGCTGAGCGCACCACGACTGCCACCAAAGAAATTGCCAGCCGCATTCAAACTATCCAGACGGAAACTAAGACGGTGGTTCAAGCCATGGAAGCAGGCACGGCTCAGGCAGAGGCGGGCCTCAAGACTACCGAGCGCACAGGCCAGTCGTTGCAAGAAATCATCGGCATGAATGATCTTGTCCGCGACATGATCAATCAGATCGCGGCCACCACCGCGGAGCAGTCTTCGACTTCATCGGAGGTAAGCAGCAATGTTGGAGAGATTGCTCGGCTCGCCCAGGAATCGTCTCACGGGGCGCTGGAGGCTGCCAAAGCCTGCGACGAGCTCTCGGCGATGGCCATCGAGTTGGAAAACATCTTCGGCCAGTTCACGCTCAGAAGCAACGGCAAGCATCATCGCAAAGCCCAACCGTCCAGCCCGACGATGCCGGGGTCAAGAGATACGTTTGTAGAAACGCAGAGCCGTCGCGCCGCCGCTGGAGAAACCCACTAGAACTCTATTAGGCTGCCGGCGTCTTGCACCGGTCTCGCAGTTGGAGCTTTCCCGCCGCTGTTCTAGAATCGTTCGTTTGCCTTCTGACATCTGTTCCTACTTGTAAGGAGTATTCCTTTGCCTGAAACCATTTATGACGTCGCCATCATCGGTAGCGGCCCCGCCGGGTACACCGCGGCCATTCGTGCCGGTCAGTATGGACTCAAAACTGTCCTCATAGAAAAAGATGGATTCCTCGGTGGAACCTGTCTGCACGTGGGGTGCATTCCCACGAAGGCGCTTTTATTTAACGCCGAACTCTGGGACCACCTGAAGGAAGCGAAGGAATTCGGCATTGAGGGCGTGGACGCGCGCAAGCTGAACTGGAGTGCTATCCAGGAAAGAAAGTCGAAGATTGTCGCCAAGCATGCCAAAGGCCTGGAATTTCTGATGAAGAAAAACAAAGTCGAAACCGTGAAAGGTTACGGCAAACTCACTGGGCCGGCGCAGAATGGAATTATCATCGTAGAAGTAGCCAACGATGGCAAGAGCAGCCAGCTGAAAACAAAGAATGTGCTGCTGGCGACCGGCTCCGAGGCGCGCATGCTGCCGGGGCTCGAGGCCGATGATCGTGTTCTTACGAACATTGAGATTCTCAGCCTGAAGGAAATACCTAAATCGCTGGTCATCGTCGGCGCCGGAGCAGTGGGAGTGGAATTCGCATCGATCTATCAATCTTTTGGGTGCGAAGTCACTATTGTCGAAATGCTGCCGCGGCTCGTGCCGGTTGAAGATGAAGAAGTCTCCAAGGAATTGGCCCGCGTTTACCGCAAGCGCGGCATCAGCTTTCACACCGCCGCCAAGGTGGATAAGGTGGAGAAGACGAAAGCTGGAATCGCTGTCACTATTACTGTCGATGGCAAGCAACAGAAAATTGAAGCCGAGAAAATTTTGATCGCCGTGGGCCGTAAGCCCCGAACGGAAAATATTGGCCTGGAGAAAACGAAAATCAAGCCAGAGCGTGGCTTCATTCAAACCGATTCATGGATGCATACCGCCGAGCCCGGCGTTTATGCCGTCGGCGACATCGTGCTAGGAATGCCGCAGCTTGCCCATGTCGGCGCGATGGAAGCTTTGGTAGCGATAGCGAAAATTGCGGGCAAGCCGTGCAAGCCGATTAATCCTGAACACATACCGGGGGCTACTTATTGCCATCCGGAAATTGGCAGCGTGGGCCTTACGGAAACCAAAGCACGGGAGGCGGGATACAACATCAAAGTTGGAAAATTTCCTTTTACCGCCAACTCGCGCGCGTCGATCGTGGGTCAGCATGAAGGGTTCATCAAAATAATTTCCGATGCAGATTATGGAGAGATTCTCGGCGTCCACATTATCGGTCCGCAGGCTACCGAACTGATCGCCGAAGCCGTCGCTGCCATGGAACTAGAAGCTACGGTCGAAGATTTGATGTGGACCATCCATGCTCACCCGACTCTGGCCGAGGCCATGCTGGATGCATCCAACAGCGTGTATGGAATGGCGATCAACGCATAATTTCGGTTGCCCATTGTCGATTGGCGGTGTACTTGGTTGCCAAATCGACAATCGGAGACGGGAAGTTGAAAAATTATTGATCTCTGTCGTCCAACTCGGCACCATTGATTACGCCACCGGTCTACGCTTGCAGCAGCAGTTGGTTGAACTGCGCAAAGCGGAGAAGATCGGCGATGTGTTGCTGCTGCTGGAACACTCTCCGGTCATTACTCTCGGGCGCAATGCGAAAGCTGGCAACGTGATTGCATCGCCCGAACTCCTGGCCCAGCGCGGCATTGAGCTTTTCGAATGCGATCGCGGGGGTGACGTTACTTTCCACGGTCCAGGACAAATCGTCGGCTACCCGATCTTCGACCTTCGAGGATTCGCCTCGCCTCATGGCAAACGCAAAACTCTCGGCGCTGTCGAATTCGTTCGCCGACTCGAAGAAGTCTTGATCCGTACCTGTGCCGATTTCGCGATCCCGACGAAACGGAGTCCAGGACTGACCGGTGTTTGGACGAATCAAGAATCTACCGAGGCTAAACTCGCAGCCATCGGCGTCCACATCTCCCGCTTCGTCACTTCGCACGGATTCGCGCTCAACGTAAATACGGACCTGAATTATTTCGACTTGATCATTCCCTGTGGTATCACTTCGAAGCCGGTCACGTCGATGCAGCAGCAACTCGGTCATTTGCTTGATCTGAACGTGGTCGCCGAATCGCTCTCGCGCAACTTCGGCACCGTATTTACAAGTCAGATCCTTTGGGTTGAAACGATCGACGCTCTGCTCGGTCGTACAATCGGTGTACCGATGAAGGTGCCTCACGAACTTCGGAACATTCACAAAGAAGACGGAACGACCTGGGCGTAGCACGTTCGACGCGGGCGTCCTGGCCGTCGCTTATTGGAGAATGCGTCTTCTGCGTAACCCCTTCCGCCAATCCGGCACTCTGCGATAGCATTAAGAGTTGTGGCTCAGAGCAATGCCTAGACTATGTCAATCAAGAAAAAGAATTCTAAGCGAAATTCCAATGGCAACCGCTCTCGCAACGGAGGGTCCCGGTCCAAGTCCATTGACCAGCAGAACACATCTGCCCGAAGCTACGAAATCCCGGATCACCGGCTTGAAAATCCCGACCTTTCGGTGAAGCAGCGCGTGGAGAAAGATAAAGACGGCACCGAGCACGTCCGCTACGAAGTTATCGGCGAGCTCGACGCTCCCGTTCCCCCGATTCGCGACTCGAAATACTTGAGCAAGCAGCAATGCATCGAGATCTACCGCTATATGCTGCTGAACCGCAAAATGGAAGTCGGTCTCGAGAATCTTTACAAGCAAGGCAAGGTCGTTGGCGGAGTTTATTTCGGACTTGGCCAGGAAGCCTGCTCGTGCGCCTCAGCCTACGCGCTCGACAAGGATGATTGGTTCGCGCCCATGATTCGCAATCAGGGCGCGCTGCTGGTGCGCGGCTTTCGCGCCTCCGACACCATGATGCAGTACATGGCCAAAGCCGATTCGCCCACCAAAGGCCGCGACGGTACCTCGCATTTCGGCGATATCGAAAAGCGAAACATGGTCTCGCCCATCTCGATGCTTGGTGATCTCATCCCTGTGCTCTCTGGTGTCGCGTTGGGCGCGCGTTTGCAGGGGCGCAACATCGCGACGCTCACCTGGATCGGCGACGGCGGTCAATCCACCGGCGTCACCTACGAAGGCATCAACTTCGCCGCCGTGCAGAACCTCGGCCTTGTACTTATTGTCGAGAGCAATCTCTGGGCTTACTCCACGCCTTCGGAAATGCAATACCGCGTGAAAGATCTCGCTGAACGTGCCATCGGGTACGGCATCCCCGGAGTGATCGTCGATGGCACCGACACCTGCCAGGTTTACGATGCCGCCCGCGACGCCGTCGAACGCGCGCACCGCGGCGAAGGTCCAACGCTGATCGAAGCCAAAATGATGCGCATGAAAGGCCACGCCATTCATGACGCTGCGGCCTATGTACCGAAGCCGATGTTCGACTTCTGGAAGAAGCGCGACCCGATCGCGCGCTTCGAGAATCATCTGGTGAAAGAAAAAAAGTGGCTGACGCCGAAAGAGAATGCCGAATTGATTTCAGAAGTTGAGCGTGTGATTGAAGGAGAGCGCGAGATTGCGGTGAACTCACCGATGCCGGCACCGGAATCAGCAGAGGGCGGAGTGTTCTGCGAAAATGGCTGCCACGAGATCAAACCCAAATATGGCATTCCGAAAGTGAGGAGCGCAAAGGGCGGTTTCAAAG
>DASRWO010000274.1:0-4430 GCA_035654555.1 Candidatus Deferrimicrobiaceae bacterium
GGCTGATTCTCGAAGAATTGGGAGGTGCCTTTGTGAACACAAACAATCTCAGACTCGTGGGCAATATCAGTGACATTTCTCGGCCTGGCCTTTATCCAGATCATCAGGAGCGGGTGACCGTTTCTGTCGACGGAGCAGAGCCACTCTACGCAGAGCTCCGCCTGCCGAATTCAGCTGGGTGGGTCGTCGGGCAGAGAGTGCTTGTCTTCATTATGCCGGCTTCGTCAGAACATGGCCGCGTCATGGAGGGGCAGTCGATACTTAAGCGTTAGTTAATGGACCAGCTATTTCTTCAAATTCCTTTTTCCGCCAAGTGACCTTGGCGTTCGGCCCCAAACCTTGCTGCTGAAAAAATAGCTGCGGTCAAAGGTAGAAATCACAGCGTCGATTTATCGTCTTGAGAAACTTTGCAAACTGCACGAATGAAGTGTCAGGTGACCGAAATGTATATCGTGTAAATCATGCTCGGCAAGATAAATCAATACAAACGAAGTCGTACCAAAATCTAGGACGTGGTAGGGATGCACCTCTACTCACTCTTTTGAATTTGAGCCTGCTCCTCAGGAGGAATTGTTCTCGGCAGACTCCGTCGTTAGGATCTTTTTCGTGGACAAGCCAAGGTCTCCCATACATTACCCCCGGCATTTTGAGAAAGCTTGCCGATTCATAGCAGGCAAAAATATTTGATGCCTCTGTAATTTTCCGGATGCACCTGTTTGCTTTCCACATCGGCTTGCGCGGAGGGCTTGCGCGGCCGATTATCGAAATAATTCACATGGAGGTAGGTGATGTCAGCACAAAAAGGAAACCAACCATCAACTTCACAGTCAATTTCCAGGACCGAACCGGGCGGCCGGCAAACTTCTCTAATGCGGAGAGATTTTCTGCCCTCCGTGCCGTCCCTCTTGCTGGACCCGCTAGGCTTTTTCGACGACAGCCCGTTTAGTTTGCTCAGGCGAATGCAGCAGGAGATGAATCGCGCCTTCGGCCAACCCGGACTCACGTCCCGCGGAGCCGTTTCCAACGGCGTTTGGGTGCCACCCATCGAGGTCGCTTATCGCGATGGCAATTTGGTGGTATCGGCAGAGTTGCCGGGACTTAAGGACGAGGACATTAGCGTGGCGGTCAGGGACGACGCCATCGTTATTGAAGGCGAGCGGCAAATCGAGCACGAAGAAAACGAAGAGGGAATCCATCGAACGGAGCTGCGGTACGGGCAATTCTATCGGGAGATCCCTTTGCCGGATGGGGCACAAACAGACCAAGCGCGTGCGGAATTTAGGGACGGGATACTGCAAGTCAGTGTTCCAGTTCCGCAGGAAAAAAGAAATGAACGCCAGATTCCGATAGAGACCGCGGAATCGTCGCAGTCGTCGCAATCTTCTTCGAAAGCAGATCAAAATAAAACCACGTCCTCTGAGCCCTCGGAGGCGAAAAAAGCCGCCTAAGGTCGGTCAATGGTTTGCTGGTCGTCAACGGCGATCGCTCGTGCCCGCGTCCCCCGAAGATCTGGACCGAGATGACCAGCAATCCGTTGGGCGCGGCGCCCCCCACAACAATCACCAGCAGCATGATGCGATCGTTGGGCCCACATGGGCTCGTTTCACCGCGGCCAGACTGATTAGTATCTACGACCTAAGCGGTAGAGCCATCCGCAAAACTTTTTGTTAATTTTCAAAGAGGGATTTGACCGGAGTCTCAAGTCTCAATTCAGAGATTTGCGCATGGATAAAGCTGATTCGAAAGTTCGGATCTTCGGAACGCGCAGATGTGCCGAAGCGAATGCCATTCGTGATTTTCTACACCGCTGCGACGTGCCTTTCGAATGGATCGAGCTAAGCGACGACCGGCAAGCGCAGATCGAAGTCCAAGTGGCTGGAGTGAGCGATCCTCGATTACCCATCTGCAGTTTTGCCGACGGTACACGGATCGAACATCCCACGATAAGGCAGGTGAGCGAAAAACTTGGCTTATTCCGTAACCCCTCCCGTTCTGAATATGACTTGAGTATCTACGGCGCTGGCCCGGCGGGGCTTAGCGCCGCGGTTTACGGTGCTTCCGAAGGATTGAGGACGGTTGTGGTTGAACGCTTCGCGGTAGGCGGTCAGGCTGGCACAAGTCCGAAAATCGAGAATTATCTCGGATTTCCCGGGGGAATTGCCGGAGCAGAGTTGGCGTTTCGAGCTCGGGAACAGGCTTGTCACTTCGGTGCTGAAATTCTTCTGCTTCGCGAAGGAGTTCGCGCTGAATTCTCGCCCGGCAAGGGAATCGGCTATCTGTCCGATGGGACGAAAATCATAGCCCGGGCCTCGATCTGTGCAACTGGTGTGGAGTACCGCCGCCTGAACCTTCCCAATGAGGAGAAGTTTCGCGAAGCTGGCGTGTTCTACGGTGCCGGCGCGAGCGAGGCCTCGGTATGCAAGGCCAACGATCGGGTATTCGTAATTGGAGGCGGCAATTCGGGCGCCCAGGCGGCCATGCATTTCGCCCGCTATACCACAAAAGTAACAGTGGTTGTTCGCGACAACTCGCTCAAGAAAAGCATTTCGCAATACCTTGTCGATCGCATCGTTTCTAATCCGCACATCAAAGTTCTTCTGCTCACGGAAGTAGTTGCTCTCGACGGCGATGACATTTTGCGTTCGATCACGCTCAGAGACAAACAGACGGGGAAAGAATGGAAGGAGGAAACCAGTTGGCTCTTTCTCTGCCTGGGCGGATCACCACATACGGAATGGGCCGGAGCGGTAGGGATAGTCCGCGATGAGGCCGGGTATCTCGTGACAGGCATCGATTTGATGAAGAATGGAAACCACCCGCCGAATTGGATACTCGATCGCGATCCTTATTACATGGAGACGAACATACCGGGCGTCTTTGCGGCCGGCGACGTGCGTCATGGTTCCATCAAGCGCTTCGCTTCCGCGGTGGGCGAAGGCGCCATGGCGGTCGCCTTTGTCCATCGCTATATCACGAGTGGCTAGAGCCAAAGACAGGGCCCACGGACGGCGTTGCGCGCCACTTTCTTCACTGGCGATGACTTCAGGCTCGCCACTCAGTCAGCCGTGCCGAGAACGATGCCAAAAATCTTGCCCATGTTCGGGCCCGTATTTCCTATGCCGTTGCCCGCAGGCGGCACTCGTGATCTTCTTCGGTTTTCACATGGAAGGTGGGAAGTGTTCAAACATCTTTTCCAGAGATTTATTGAGATCCTTGATTGTTTTGTTGGGATCGTTGGGCAGCGTGTCGCTTGCCGATCCCCGCCAAATCAGCTTTTTGCTGCGGCTATCGAACATATCGACGATCAGCGTTCCAATTTCATAGTGGCCGACGTAGGTTACCGCCTCACCGAATCCTCCCCAGCGCCAGCCTGGAAACCCATCGTAGAAGGTCCGTAGTGTGGGCCGCTCGCGCGTGGTGCCGATGGCCATAATGGTGACATCTCCGTCCGAAGCGACCTCAGTCCAACCCTTCTTCGCCAATTCTCTGTCTACCGCCTCCCGGACGCGGTCGTTCCAAAGGGGGTTCGAAGTTTCGATCTTGCCCCACGAGTAAGTCTTGTATTGCGCAAAGTCCACGTGGTGGTCGTAGTCGGTTATGATTTCGCGACAGAATGCGAGAGTGGTTATAGCCAAGGCGACAAAGACTAACAGCAGAAAACGGGTTAGAAGTTTCATAAAATCTCCTTTCTTTTCGACACGACCCAAAGACTGGCCGCCAGTTCGCATAGGTTGCGAGCAATCCCAGGCTGCGATTCCGGACTTTAGCGACAGATGCTGCCTTCACGACAATCCTAGTGACCGGGTTCAGGCATGACAATCCGGCTTGAGAACGAAGGGAAGTTCCGAAAGAATTCTTAACAGCGACTGAGCTATAGGTTGAGAAAGGCTGTAAGACCGTAGCAGTAGAAGAAATGGCCAGTGCTCGCAGGGGGATATTTAAAGGAGAATCAAACCGCGTATACCGTGGGAGGTAATGCGGCGCAATTCAATGGCAATCGTCAAGGGATGGAACTGCAGTCAGCGCCCAATTCAGCAGTTCGTGGATTTCCGATTGAGTGTAGAATCCATCTCCGATCAACGGCGCCACCGCCCCTCCGTGAATGGCATCGTAGAAGAGTTCACGAGTCTGCTCATACCCAGGAATCTGCACTCTCTTCACCAGTTCCAGGAGTTCGGCTCGGGGCATCTCAACCTGCGCGATCAGCGACAACAACAGCATGAGCCCATCGGGTCCCACGAATCTCTCGAGGGGCAGACCCTCGACGAGACTCTCGTTCTTCCGGAACTCGCCACGCTCATCGTAGCGGCACAGATTGTGGACAAGCCTCAAACCTCTTACTTTGGTTTCCCCCTGATTATCCAGGGTGACGAGCCACTCGACCCTCCCCTCCTCGATGGTGGTGATGAGTTTGCCGCAATTGCCGCATT
>DASRWO010000275.1:0-3289 GCA_035654555.1 Candidatus Deferrimicrobiaceae bacterium
GCTGGCGCATTATGGTTTCTAATGGCAACGCTACCGGCTGCGTGGCGGTCTTTCTTGTCAAAGAGTGATGCTGTCGAGAGCAGTGTGTCCTGCACCGTTTGCTCTTGCCGACCAGATCTTCCCTGGAACCGCGGGTCAGCCTTTCTGGGCTTGATCAATGGCGAAGCGTTCGAGTATGGGTTCCCGACTAGACCAAACGGCTTCTCCAGGAGCGCCGCGACCGTATCGTCGCATATAAAACAAAAGGCCATGACTACGAGTGCGGCAAGCCCCGTAAGTCCGCAAGAAACTAATTCCAGCATTGTTACGCTCCCCCGCATTTTGTTTTGCGCTCCTTTTCCATGTAACCCGAACCGATAGATGCCGACATCGGCTTTCGTCCAGTACTACCGGAACGGCGCTATGTACCATGTGCAATAAGTTCCTATGCCGCTGAGTAAAACAATCGCCCAAAGCACCAACTCCATGCGCATCCACCACTTCCAATGCTTGAACTGCAACCACTGTGGAAGAAGGTTCGTGCCAGCGACCGCGACGATGTAAAGTCCCAGACACTCAGCCGTTATTCCCAGACCCGCGTGTAATATCGCCACCTCGTAGTACCACCTGTGAAGGCCCTTCAACACCGCGGGCTTTACTTGTTGCTGGAAGGAGGGCCACATCACCAGTCCGATCATCAACAAGTTCAGCAAGAGCACGGTCGTCTGGCAAATACCGTGGGCTTTGTAGCGTTTTTGTTTCGCGAGTCGAACTCCTGCGATCAACGCTGCTCCCATGACAAGCTGCACGACGAGATTGAGGTCTGCTACAAACGTAGCGCCCGTACCCAGAAAGCCATTTCCTGAAAGGAAAGATGACACGGATATCCACTCCACCTCAGATTTCTGACTTTCAATAGCCGGCAAATTCCTCCGTCCGAATATCATCTTCGTCTAAACCCACTTCTCCGAGCGTTCGGCGTGCCCCCGCAACCATCGTTGGTGGACCAGCTACGTAATAGATGGGCCCTCGCGTGGTTCGTATTTCCGCGAGCAGCATTTCCGAACTGATGTGTCCAGTCCTCGCCTTCCGATGCCCGTTGCCATTCGCCATGCGGGTGAAGGTGGGAATAAAGTGGAAACTCGGATTTATACCTTCCAACTTCCAGAGATTGTCAATAAACGCGGCATCCTTCGTGCGACGGTTTGCGTAGAACAAAAAAATGGTGTGGCGAAGCTGTTCCCCAGTTGCATAGGTGACTATGCTGAGAAAAGGCGCGATCCCGATTCCGCCCGCCAGGAACACAGCCGGCTTGGCTGTGTTGTTGTGAAGGCTAAAGGAACCCATTGGCCCTTCGATCTGCACTTCGCTGCCGATCGGCATGGTGGATAGAGCCTGCTTGAAGACGGTGTTTCGCATGCGGGTTGTGACAACGAGGTCTTCCTCGCAGGGGGAGCTTGCGATAGATAATGTATGAGTCAGTCCTTGGGACGGCCCTTGGGAACGCGATATGGTCAGGTCAATGAATTGGCCGGCCTTGAATACAAAGGCCTTTGGCTTTTCGAACTGGAAAGCCATAGTGTCCTCAGCAACTTCGGTTCGACCTATTAGCCTGCTTTGATAAACGCTCATACTGCCTCCTATCCGTTTCTGGTCCCTCCCTATTGAGCGAAATATCGGACTCTGGCAGGGAGGTTACGCTTACTTCAACAAACGAAGACACGCCGTCAGCTTCAGCCCTTGGCAAGGACGCACCGAAGTGCGTCCTTGCCAAGCGTGCGTACTTTAGTTGATGGTGACCGTTACAGCGCTGGAGTGCGTCAGACTGCCGGATGTGCCCGTCACCATGACGGTGGCTTGCTGAGATGCGGGCGTTGTTGACTTATTTGAATTGCTGCTACTGCATCCCAGAGCGACGAACGAGAGGACAAGTGTCAAACCGAATAAGCTCAACCACCGAATACTCTTGCGGGTAAGCAATTTCCGTTTCCCACCGGTAAGTAAGGTTCCGAATAGTCCCAAGCCAGGTGCTAGAACCAGAAAGCCATAGCCGCCAGTCGGAGCGGTCGAAGCAACAGAGATAGTCAAGGTGGAGGACGCAGCGCTGGATCCCGGTGAGATCGTGGAAGGGTTTAATGCACAGGTCAATCCAGCGGGCGCGGAGCAAGTAAGCGCAATTTGACTATTGAATCCTCCAACTGCAGCAGCGCTGATGGTTAGGTTAGCGGACCCCCCAGGCGCGACAGTTGCGCTGGGCGCAGAGAGATTCAGAGAGAATCCTGGAGCGCCGGCCGCAGCCGCGGCTGCAATACTGGCGAACACAGCGGTTGCGCTGCCACCGGTCGGAAAATTCGGCTGTCCGGCACTGCCTCCTGCGGTGATGTATAGAGTTCCAACAGTGCCTGGATTGTTGCTGGCACCGCCGCCTCCGCCAAACACCATATCCCACAATCCGGGATTCACTAGCACGGTGCCCGCAGAGTTAGTGAGCTGCCCGATAAACTTCCCCGTCGCATCAAATGCGCTGATTGTGCCGTCTCCGAAATTTCCAACTAGGAAATCGCCGCCAAACGTGCCGAAGGTGGCCGGGGCTTCCACCACGCCCCACGGCGCGTTAAGGTTATTATTGGCCCCTGCGGCGACGAACGTGCTCACGAAGTTGCCGTTGCTGTCGAAAATATCCACTTGCCCAGCCCCTGCGCCCGGTACGGCATCGTGCTTGGGAGGATCCTGCATCGCGTAGGCAACATAGACTTGGTTCCCGATCACGTGGATGCCGTGAGGAGCTAGACCCGCAGGAAGATTTGGGTCCGTAAACGATCCACCCAAGGAAGTCAGGGTAAAGTTCGAATCATAAACATCTACTTTGCCGCTGTTGAAGTTGGCCGCAAGAAGATTGGTTCCGAGCAGGGCCAAGCCTTTGTAAACGGCGCCGCTAGCAGAATTATCCTTACCGACAATTCCGGTATTGCTGGAACCGTTCCAGTAGACAACCAGACCGTCTTCGGTGTCGAAAATGAACGATCCGCCAGAGAAGTAGGAGCCGTTACCGTTAGCCACAGTTCCCGTCGGACAACCAGGACTGCAGTTGCCATTTGGGTTGCTGCTGGCCCCGGGTATGGTAACGATCAACCCGGTGTCTTTATTGCCGTTCTGATCGTAGAGCGTTGAGACGCCACTGTTATTGTCGGCGATCCAAAAGTCTTGCCCAGGAAGGACCGAGATCCCCCACGGGTTCAATAACTGAGAATCAGTAGTGTTGGCGATGCCGGTAACATTCGAAACCAGGTTGGTCTGAGAGTAGCCAGAC
>DASRWO010000276.1:0-26522 GCA_035654555.1 Candidatus Deferrimicrobiaceae bacterium
AACGTTTGCGATAAGGCCGCCGCGCCGCGTTTTGGTAGCTGCGGGTTGTGGGGAGTCGGCCTCAGTCGGGCCCTCCCCGGCGCAGAGGGGTACGATAGAGCGGAGAGTTGTTCCAGTGGCGGCAGAATCGATGGTGAATTCACCGCCCAGTTCCTTCACTCGTTCGCGGATGCCGGCGAGTCCGACGCCCGATCCCGCTCCCGTACGGTGGAAACGATCCATCACCGCTTGCGGCAAGCCTCGGCCAAAGTCCTGGACTTCAAGAATGGCGCGGTCCGGAAGCCGCTGAAATTTTACCTCCACATTCGGACTTGCAGAGTGGCGATGCGCGTTCGTGAGCCCCTCCTGGAGCGCGCGAAATAATGCCAGTTCGACGACCTCCGGCATGCGAGGCGTTTTCGAAAGTCCTACCGGCATGTCGTCAGGATGGAAAAAATTCGTTTTGATTGCCATGGCCGTACGCTTGGCGAAGCCATCGATGAACCAATGAGCCGCGGCTTCAAAGCCCGCCTCGTCCAGCAACGGCGGATGCAGCAGATAAGACATGGTTCGAATACTGGAGACGGCGTGATCAATCAGCTTCCGCGTCTCTTGCAGCATGGGAGATGATCTTCCCCCCTCGCGGAGCAGCACCATGTCGAGATTGATCTGAGCTGCCGCCAGCCACTGGCCCAACCCATCATGAAGTTCGCGGGCGATGCGCCTGCGTTCCTCGTCCTGCACGCGCATCAACCTGGCCGAAAGCTTCCGCAAAGCTAGGGTCCGCTTTTCTATCAAAGATTCCAGTTCATCGTGTGCGCGGCGCAACTCTTCTTCAACTTGTTCCCGCTCCTCGAGGTGATCGCGAATTTCATACTGCCGCAGCCGGGAGCGTATCGCGGTGCGCACACTGCTGATCAGCGTGGCGGGTCGGAGCGGCCGTTCAATCAAATTGATGTTGCCCATCGGAGTCCGGGAGCGAACCATCATCTCGGTATAAGGCGTGGTAGCGCCGCCGCCGGTGAGAACGATAATCGGGAAATCCGACCATGTAGGTTGGACGCTGACGCTGCGGCCCAAGAGCTCGATGCTTTCTTCGTTGAGCGACTCCTCGGCCACAATGGCCGCTCCCGCGCCTCCGCCTACGCAACGGGCAATGGCCGCCACATCTGCGACGACTCCGACAGGGATCCCCGAGCGCTCCAACACTTCCCGCACGAGTACGGCGTCCTTGCCAAAAGGCGCAAGCACCAGTACGCGGTAATCGCCGTGGAGGGAAGTGGCCATCACCTTTTCTTAGGTCTCCTTCGCACCGCCAAGAAACGTCGGGGTGCCCGTAAGCACCCCCTGAAAGTCGTGCAGAGGACGGCCAATGCGAATCCGATCCGGCCCCAGCTTTAGTTCCCGGATGGTATGTTCATGGCTGCCGCTGCGCCGCTTAATCGTGGAGATAGCCTGACAAACCTCACCTTTATTTTCGAAATAACGGAGAAGCAAAATATTGTCTGCGAGATAGCTAACGTCGACCGCACTCTGCAGCGGCCAACCGATCGTGCCGGCCTGCGCTAGTACCATCAGCGTGAGCACGCCGCGATTGCCCAGGTAAGCCAGAAGTTCATGGAGGTGTACGGCAAGAAACTGCTCTCCCGGCATCGACTGCAAATATCCATTCAAGCTATCCAGCACCACGAGGCGGACATTTTCGTTTTCTACGTACCGCTGAACGTTCGCGACCAGTTCGCCCGGGGACATTTCCGCGGGATCGACTCGTTCGATCGCGATTTTGCCGCTGGCCACGTGTGGACGAAGATCGATACCCAGACCAGCGGCTCGCATCATCATAGTGCTTGGCGCTTCTTCGAAACAGAACAGCGCACAGGATTCGCCCCGCTTGGCTGCGGTTACCGCCCACTGCACCGCCAGGCTCGTCTTGCCACAGCCCGCCGGACCAATCAAGAGCGTGCTGGTGCCGCGATCGAGGCCGCCCCCGGTCAGAGCGTCGAGTTCAGCGATGCCGCTGGGAACCGGCTCTGGTGGCTGTTCCGACCGCGAGTCGGCGGCAACCAGGCGAGGAAACACGACTACGCCGCCGGTCACAATCGCATAATCGTGAAATCCTTCGCTATAGGCGGTTCCGCGCAGCTTCACGACCTCGATCTGCCGCCGAGTCTTTCCGTACTCGCGCGGTACTTTGTCCATGCTGATAACGCCGTGCACCACGCTATGCAGTTGAAGGTCAGGCTCGCGGGAACTTCGGTCGTCCAGTAAAAGGACGGTGCATTCCTGACCAGCCATAAAGTCTTTCAGCGACAAAATCTGACGCCGGTAGCGCAAAGGATCTTTGGCCAACATGCGCAATTCACTGAGCGCGTCAATCACCAGGCGATCCGGCCGCACGCGTTGAATTTCTTTGACGATGCGCTGCATGCGATCATTGAGTTCCACTTCAGCCGGGTGAAAAACGGTGTACTGCTGTTCAGGCAGCAGGTCGCCTTCATTTGGCAGCAGTTCGACGATCTCGACGTTTTCAATGGAGAGACCATGCGACTGAGCCGCATGGCTCAAGTCAGCTCGCGATTCCGAGAGCGTAATGTAAAGGACGCGCTCTCCCTTACTCACGCCTTCGCGCGTAAATTGCATGGCTATCGTGGTTTTCCCTGCTCCGGGGTCGCCCTCAATAAGATAAAGGCGGCCTCGGGGGAATCCCCCGTTAAGGATTTTGTCCAGGCCGATGCACCCGCTGCTGACTCGGGTGTCAGCCTGCGCATCCATTTTTTTCGAGGTTTGTTCAGGACTGGCGGTTGCCATTATTTCTCCATAGGTGTGAGATTCGTGGCGCGGATGCTGGCGCTAAGTGAAACATTGATGAGGGCACAATTTACTAATCCGACCTTTATGATTTTTCTAAAACTATTATGTTGACAGCTCCAAACGACTAACATTACTGAGAACAGCATTTGCTTGTATCGGGATAATCGCTGAAAATCACTAGGGAGCTTCCCGTAGAAGAGAAGTCCGGGGGATGGCGCTCTAGATCGGAGAAGGCTATCCAAAGACTAAGGAAATGACGGTGAATTTAATCCGAATCATCCTTCCGCAACATCTACGAAGCCTCGCCGGCGTTGGGAATGAGGTGCAGATCGAGATCGAATCTCCAGCTACTCAGCGTTCCGTTCTCGATGCGCTCGAACTCCGCTATCCCATGCTTCGCGGCACCATCCGCGACCAGGTCACTCAGCAACGCCGTCCCTTTCTGCGCTTTTTTGCCTGCGAAGAGGATCTGTCTCACGAGCCTCCTGATGCGCCGCTGCCAAAGGCCATTTCTGACGGCAGCGAGCCATTTCTCATTATTGGAGCCATTGCCGGCGGCTAGCCCGCATTCGCCGCCCAGGGTTGATGCTATCGTTCCTGTAAGCTATAGTTTTTCTAGCATGTTTGGAGATTTTACCGCCACTGATCGCTGGACCAAGAGGCAAGTTCACTGCGTCTACCAGGCGCTGATTGTTGCTATTGCCACGCGCCACGCCGACGCTGTCGACATAAAGTTCTTGGTGGATGGAAAGCCTGTCTGGGTCGCGCTGCCTCATCCCGCTTGGGTTGAGTACAAGAAGCGCACCGGCAAAGCCATCACGGATTCTCTGGCCATCGAAATTGCTGGTCACTATCTGCAATCTGCTTTGCAGGCTGGCGAAGGTTTAGGCCGCGAGATGTACTCACTCACAGTCGCGGAAACTTTAGATCATCTGGAAGCTGCGGTCTCCGCGATGCAATCGCCCGTTCCCGCTTGAAAATTTTCTTCGCTCCGATTCAATCGACTTTTAATTTTCAATGGTGAGCGCTGCAAGTAATTGGCAGCGGTATTTGTTGCTTTGTGGCGCCGCTAGTTGCCGTCAAAGTTGCAGAATAAGTGCCGGCTTTGACACTGTTGAGCGCGCTCAATTTAAGAACGCTGGCGCCTGAACCGGGTGCCGGCAAGACTGTGCGCGATAAACTGGCCGAGATTCCGCTGGGCAATCCCGTCACGGAAAAGGAGACAGCAGCATCGAAGCCGCCGCTCACGGCAACCGTGAGTGTGATACTACCGTTCGATCCAGCAGTTACCGCCAGCGAACTCGCTGAAGTCGACACGTGAAATGCCGGAGTGGCGGTTGCATCGCGCCAGTGGCTGATCAAGATGAGGCCATCGATGGAGCCAAGTCCGGTGGTTTCGTCGAATCCCGCTGTGGCGTTGAAACCGGTTTGCCCGGGAACGCTGTTGCTGCCGCTTGTGATGTCGTGAAAGACGGCCGCTCCGCCCGCCCGCTGCTTACTGGCTAAGGAATACAGCACGGGGTTGGCGCTGCCTTGTCGTGCTCCTGTATTTTGCACAACCAATGCCATCACTCCGGCAAATGAAGGCGCTGCCGCCGACGTGCCCCCGACTATGTAAAGTCCGCCGTTCTGATAAATAAGATAGCCATCATGCCCCGCCCCGGTGAGTGAAACGTCAGGGACGTCACGCTTGCCGTCGGCCGGGACGCCCGTCCCGGTCTGCCAGGAAGGCTTGGCATAAATTGCACTCATGCCTCCACCCGTGGCCCACAACCCTCCCGTGCCACTTTCGTTCCAGGCGGCTTCCGGGATGTAACTCAGCGCCGAGGACTGGGTGCCGGGGGCGTTCGAGGTCGACCAGTAAAGCGATGGGTGAGAGGTATCGTTGAATTCAGAACCCCCTACGCAAACGCTGTAAGGGGAAGAGCACAGCCCATTGACGCCTCGTCCTTGCATGGCGCGCGAGCGCGATGCGGAATCGCATCCCGCTGCGCCGCTGTCTCCTGACGACACAAAAACGGTAATACCCTGCGCTGCCGCCTGCTGCCACAAGCTATTGATGAAGCTGTTTGCCGAAGAGCCGAGCGCCGCTTCGCACAGCCCAAAGCTCATGCTCATGACTGGCGCAAGATTGTGGTTCACGATGTATTGTGCGGAAAGATAACTGCCGTCGCTGGAATTCGAGGACTTCGAGACGACAACCTTGATGGTAGAGTTCTTTGCCACCGCGCCCGACCATTCCACATCCAGATCCGTTTCTGTTTCCTCGCCTGAGCTGAGAATTCCAGGATCCGCACCGGTGACAATGATCTGCGGATCGTTCGCCGGCAAACCGAAAGCTGTGCGGAACTGGCGCACGTCTGCGATATTGATGTTCGACCGCGCAACGATTGCCACCGACTCGCCGCTGCCGCTGATGGCCTGCTGATAAAGCGGGGCCACGTCGTAGATGGTGGCGAAATCCGATGGAGCAAGATAGTACGAACCGCCGCTCGTGAACTCGGATGTTGGGATGCGGGATCCAGTGTGCATCGGTTCACTACGAAAATCATGCAGCGAAACAATTCCTCCTACGACACCTGAAAACGCTTTGGGAATTTCAGGATCGCTGGCGTTGGCGTGATGAACTTCTGTGCCAATCTTGTAGGTATGAATCGCGGTGTGGAAAGCCGACTCAACCTGGGCCGCGATTCCACTGAAGATGATCGAACGGCGTCCTGTCGTAAGTTCCTCTACTTCCATTCCGTGTGCCTGCAACCATGCAGTCACCTGAGCTGCGTCGGATTCGGAGACACCGAAAAGATCTCCATATTGTTGGGGAGTGAGCCATTGATGGTAGTAAGGAGATTCGGGATTGTGTTGCTCATCGATCAATTGGATAAGCGCATCTTCCTGCGCAGCATCGGGAAGCAGAGTGATTATCATCCGGTCCATGCGAAAGTCAGGCGAGACAGCGCCCGCGTCGTATTGCGCATCCGCCAAAAGATGACGGTTCCCGGGCAGGGACACACGTTGATCATCGTCGACAAAGCGGGTGATCCGGTCCTTGGCTTCGGCAAACGGAGGCTGCGTAAACAGTGGAGGTTCGGAGGCGATTTGGGCAATGACGGCTGATTCGAAAAAAAGCAGAATTAATAAAATTCTTAGCAGCAGAGACGAAAATACACGACGATGTGCAGGAGTGATGAAGAAAGCAGACATTCGACCTCCGAGGCGATTTGCGCGTCCAAACGGGTTATCGGCAGGAACGAGCAGGCACTGGAGGGATCAGTCCCTTGACTTAAAGTGACAGGAGTAACAGAGGAACGGAACGGTTGGATTCCCTGGTTCGGGAGACGCTGGGTCAAAAGATCTTATCACCGAAAATTTCTGCAGTGAAGGCTTGAAGTGTCGCTCCCTTTTGCCAGGCGTCCGGGGATAGATGAGCTTTGCGGCAAGTTTGTTCCAGGAATGTATTCCGGTCCCATTGATGCTCAACCGCGACCTGGGGCAGTAGCAGGCCGCGGCGGCCGTGCTGACTGATGAGAAGGCCGTGCCGTCCGATTTCAATGGCATCGGCGTGGATTGATTCCAGCGGCGAGAGAATGCTGAGCTCGATTTCGAGGTGCGGCGCTTCGCTTTTTGTCACTGGCGGAAAACGGTTGTCCTCGAATGCTGCGGCGCGAGCGATTTCCGCGACCGTGCGGTAGAGCGGCGAGGTCGGGACCACATACCCGACGCAGCCACGCAATTCGCCGCGCAGATAAAGGGAAGCGAAAGTTCCTCTCAATTCAGACAGATGCGGAGTCGGAGGATGCATAGAGAATGTCCGGCCCTCCAACGTAGAAAGAATCGAATCATGCGCGAGGCATAGTAATAAAGCGCGTTCTTCTGAAGAGAATTCCTGCCCGGAAGCTTCCGGTGAAGTAACCGCCGACTGCGAGTTATGTAGTGGGAGCGACATCGGCATCGGTGGCCGGCTGCGGCTTGCGGCGGCGGCTAAGAACGAAAGCGCGGCGCCGGCGCTTGGAGACGCGGCGGTCAATTTTCGACCAGAACGCGGCGAAATAATCGACCGCGGAAATCAGGGAAACGCAAACCACAAACCAGATTGCGGCATAAGCGATCCAGTGCACCGGGAAAATGAAGTTCCCATAAACCGGCCACTCTTTCCAGTGATGGTCGAGAATCACTGCAACTACGGAGACGATTTGCACCACCATCTTGAACTTGCCCAGTTCGCTGGCCTCGATGGTGAAACCACCGGAGGCCGCAATCGAGCGCAGGCCGCTCACCAAAAACTCGCGGCCGATGATGATAACGGCGATCCAGGCAGGGACCAGGCTGGGATTGAACTGCACCAGTGTAACGAACGCTGCAGCAATTAGAAGCTTGTCTGCCATGGGATCAAGCAGGATGCCCATGGTGGTGATCTGTCCGCGCTTGCGGGCGAGATATCCGTCAATGCCGTCCGTCATGGAAGCGGCAATGAATATCGCCGAAGCGAGCAATTCTTTGGTCCCGTGCGCACTGCTGAAATGGTTCGAAGACAGAATCCAGATCAGCAAAGGAATGCTGCCGATGCGGACTAGCGTGATGGAATTCGGCAGGTTCACTGCGGTTCGGGAGGTTTCCGGAAGGGCGCCGGAACTCAAATTGATTATGCTCCACGGTGCGAGGGAACGCAATCGGGAGAGAATGTACTCCCGGGTCACGGATCTTTTCGGCACTGTTCAACGGAGGGTTCCTGCAAATCTATTTTGACGTAGACGGAGTCATCGCACCGGCTTTTGGCTGCTTGGCGATAATCTGGTCTTTGATCTTGTCGTAAGTGGCCTGGGGAATAATTTTTTTGTGTACCAGATCGAGCTTGGTTCGATAGGGGCGAGCAGCGATAATTTTCTGGGAGTAAGCGTCACCAATGCCGGGCAGAGCCTTGAGTTGATCCGCGGTGGCCGTATTGATGTCGAGTTTGTCGCCAGCCGCCATTTGTGGCGTCGCCGCGGCATTGGCAGAGGAAGAAAGCAGGCCGGCCCCCTGCAACAAGAAAAAAGCAAGCAGCAGGGGCAGAGCGCGCGCAAGCAGCTTTCTGGTCACGGAGTTCATAAAATCTCCTCAGGCGTAAATTCCGCGCTGGCGAATGGTATAAGCCACGCGATCAATGGCCAGCATGTAGGCGGCGATTCGATTGTTGACCTTGTGGGTCTCGGCATAGCGGACGACATCTCCGAACGAGGAGACCATAATCTCTTCCAGTTGCTCATTGACTACGGATTCCTTCCAGAAATATCCCTGGCGATCCTGCACCCACTCGAAATAAGAAGTAGTGACGCCGCCGGCATTGGCCAGAATGTCTGGGATCACAAAAACTCCCTTGTCGGTCAAGATATCGTCGGCTGCCGATGTGGTGGGGCCGTTGGCTCCTTCCGCCAGAATGCGGCACTTCACGCGATCCACGTTGCGCGAGGTGATTACGTTTTCCGTCGCGGCGGGGATCAGGATTTCGCAATCGGTAGTAAGCAAGTCGGCGGCATCGTAAGCTTCCGCACCCGGAAAGCCGTGTACGGTTCCATTTTTCTGACGAAATTCAACCAGTGAGTTCAAATCGATTCCGTTCTTGTTATAAAGGCCCCCGCCAACTTCGGCGATGCCGACAACTTTATATCCGGCTTGATACATGAGCTGCGCGGCGTTGGAGCCGACGTTCCCGAAGCCCTGCACGATCACTCGGCTGCTCTCGCGCGCGAGGCCGAGCTTCTTGATAGCCTCGTCGCACACCACCATTACGCCGCGGCCTGTCGCTTCGCGGCGTCCGCGCGATCCGCCGATGTTGATGGGTTTGCCGGTCACGACCGCGGTAACTGTCTGGCGCATGTGCATGGAATACGTGTCCATCATCCATGCCATGATTTGTTCGTTGGTATTGACGTCAGGAGCGGGAACGTCTTTTTCGGGTCCGATGAATTCGATCAGCTCAGAGGTATAACGCCGGGTCATGCGCTCGATCTCGCCCATCGACATCTTGTGCGGATCGCAAATCACGCCGCCCTTCGCGCCTCCGAAAGGAATATTGACCACGGCGCATTTCCAGGTCATCCAACTGGCGAGTGCACGCACTTCATCAAGCGTCACATCAGGAGCGTAACGGATTCCGCCCTTGGCGGGGCCGCGCGCAATCGAGTGCTGAACGCGAAATCCCGTGAAGACCTCCAGGTGGCCGTCATCCATCTGGACCGGGATGTAAACCGTGAGCTCACGGTTGGGATAGCGCAAAACCCGCCACAGTCCATCGTCAAGATTGAGTTTCTGAGCGGCCAGGTCAAAGCGCGCCCTTTGCGACTCCCACGGATTGCTTTCTTTGTCGACCTGCGGAGGAGTAGTCATCGTAGTCATAAATTCGGTCTCCGAATGATTGCAAATCGATATGCCGGCCGAGGTCGGGCGAGTTCCGAGAATAAGCGGGCAAACGTTCAGAGTATATGAGCGTGGAGGGTGTAGAAGCAAGGTCTAGAACGGGAACTTGCTGTCTTAAAAGGTACTTAGCGAGACCGAGCACTCCTTCAGAACGTTGCTGCACCTCCGGTCGCGTTTGCGTCACGCGGGTGTTGCGAGCGCCGCAAAGCCAGACAGCGACGAGCCGGAGCGTGTCCGTTTGCGGGCAGCCTGCGGAGCGCTCGCTATATTCCAAAGGTGAACGGCGGCGTATGATCGCCAAGGCCGCCAGGCCTCGGCAAGTCGTTCCAAGTCACGCGCGCTCTGTAGACGCATTGCCCGCATCAGTCCGAGGTCAGTCGAGGGAAAAGCGTCAGGCTCGCCCAGAGCGCGCATGGCAACGTATTGTGCCGTCCACTTGCCGATGCCAGGGATTGCGCACAGGCGCGAGAGAAATTCGCCCGAATCGGTGACACCGTCGAACCTTATGCGCCCATCACAAACGGCCCGGGCCAGAGACCGGATTGTTTCTGACCGCGCTCCAGGCAGGCCAATGCCGGCGAAGTTAGCGTCGGCAAGTACGCGGGGTTGCGGGAAAATATGAGTGAGGCCTGTGGCGGCAATAAACTCCTGTCCGAAGGTCTTCACCAGCCGCCCGGCCAGCGTGGTTGCGCCTTTGACGCTCACCTGCTGCCCGAGGATTGCCCGCACGGCAAGCTCAAAGCCATTCCAGCACCCGGGCACACGCAACCCTGGCTCTGCCTTAATGCGGGCGGCTAATACTGGATCGGCCTTCAGAGTTTGCGCAATGGCAGCCCAGTCTGCGTTCAGATCAAACATAGAGCGAATACGCTCGGTGATGAAAAACAGCGATCGAGGGTCGGCGAACTGCACTCGCGCGGCCAGCGCATGATTCGCTTCGTCGAGCGAAATCTCAAAATAGCCGTGAGCGTCATTTACAGAAATAGAACGGCGATAGCAGCCATTCTCGACCGCTTCTACACCCGGCGTGGCGCGAGCTGCAAGGAAGGACAACATACCCTTCCAGTCATAAGGCGGCCGGAAGCGGAGGCGGAATAGATATTGATTTTCCGGCTGCACCTGAGTGTGGCGAGCGAGCCTTCGTATTTGCGTCGGAGTTCGATGATAGACGTCACGAATTCCCGCGTTAAATCTGCGCACGCATCCAAAGCCCGAAGCCAGCGCAATCTGCGTCATGGGCAAGCTCGTCTCGTCGATGAGTTTCTTGGCGAAGTGTAGCCGCCGCGTGTGAGCCACCGACGTGGGAGTTGCCCCGAGGTGTTTCAGAAACAAGCGACGGAGGTGACGCGAGCCCACTCCTAGACGCGCCGCAAGAACTTCGACTCCGCCATCCTCCAAGCCACTTTCACCGATCAGCCGCAAGGCTCGCGAAACCGTATTGGAAGTTCCCAGCCACGCTGGAGTTCCCGGTGAGCATTCGGGTCGGCAGCGCAGGCAAGGACGAAATCCCTCTTCCGCAGCTGCGGCTGCAGTCGGGAAGTAGCGAACATTTTTTTCTTTCGCAGTGGGAGCAGGACAAATTGACCGGCAGTAAACACCGCTGCCCACGACGCCGATGAAAAATTTGCCATCGAATCGCGGATCGCGCGACAGCCTGGCTCGGGAACATATTTGCCAATCGAGCGTCATATGTCGCACTCATCATAGCTTTTTCGGCATCGTTCAGTGGACGTTTTCGGACCATGTTCATAAAGGTTGCTGTGGCGATAAGAATTGGCAATGCAATGGGGAATCGCCTGGCGGCAGCGAAGTCCGCAAATGTCCAGTGACCTGCGAGCAGAGTCCGTAAACGTCCAACCTGGCTCCCAAAGTCAATCTATCTTGCCTGAACTGGGAGCTCGAGCGCTCCTGGCTATTTTCCAAGGAGGAGTCAACATGGAGTCCCGGATTCTCACTTACATCGCCGCGTGTCTTTTCTGTGCTGTAAGTTTTCAGCTCGCCGCACAAGATCAGGCGAAAGACAGCCAGCCTGCCAATTATTATGTGTTCAATCTGGGCGCACCCGGCGGCGGCACAATCGCCATGGCCGCCAGCATCAACAACAGTGGTTGGACCGCGGGTAGCGCCTCTCAGACCGGGAATGCCACAGAGCACGCCGAACTGTGGGTTGGATCTCCTTTCGACCTTGGCACCCTCGGCGGATCCAACAGTGCGGTGGCGTGGCCGAACAAGAACGTCAACGGCGAAATCGCGGGTATCGCTGAAACCGGAGAAGCGAATCCGTTGAAGGAATACTGGAGTTGTGCCTTGGCGAATTTCCCCACGATCACCAATCAAGTGTGTCTTGGCTTCGCGTGGCAGGATGGCGTCATGTCCCCGCTTCCTCCTTTGCCCGGTGGACTAGACAGCTATGCGGCCGCCGTGAACAACCGAGGGCAGGTGGCGGGCTGGGCGGAAGACGGTGTTCATGATCCCACCTGCAATATTCCTCAAGTTCTCCAATTTGAGGCAGTCGTATGGGGCCCGAATTTGGGCCAACTGGGCCAGCTTCATCCACTCCCGCCTGATCCAGATTCGGCCGCTACCGCAATCAATGACAAAGGTCAGGTGGTCGGAATCTCCGGCCTCTGCTCGAACGCGGTCGGCGGCGCCAGCGCTAAGCATGCGGTTCTCTGGGAAAACGGCGTCCCAGTGAACCTAGGCAACTTTGATGGAGGCATGGCCTGGAACACGCCCACAGCCCTGAATAACCTTGGCCAAATTGTCGGATTTGGTAACCAGGCCGATACCCGGAGCGGAGACTTCAACCCCATCGCTTTCCTATGGACCAAAGAACACCACCTACAAAAAATCCACCCCGTAGGGGAGGACGCCAACAATATCGCTTGGGGAATCAACGAGCAGGAGCAAGTTGTGGGCGATTCATGTGTGGATAGCACTCTGAGCAACTGCCGCGCCTTCCTCTGGCAAAACGGCGTATCGACCGATCTCAATACTCTGATTCAATCCGACTCCTCTCTGAACTTGGTCCTGGCAAATGACATCAACGATCGGGGCGAGGTTGTGGGCTTTGCGGTGGATTCCAGCAACGGCTCGACTGTCGCTTTCCTGGCGGTCCCGGTGCTCAGCGGACGTGGAAGCTCGAGTAAGGGCACGCAAACGCAGAGGGATGGGAATTTGCGGAACTTTATCGTGCCTGAAGCCATCCGCCAGCAGCTTCTGCGGCGACTAGGTGCTGTCCTCCCCGCGAGAAATTAACCGGCCGGCGATAAAGACGAGGGCAGGGAAATTCCTGCCCTCCGTCACGGCCAGGTCTTGAATGCTGCGTCATACATCGCACCTTCTACCCGATACTCTTTATGCCCGACCGCCTGCGTCACTGCGTAGAATGCCCGGAATGTTCCACTCGATACTTGATCGGTTTTAGTCCGTATCAAAATGGTTCGTATCTCGTGTCTTTTATGACCGAATCTTCCGAGGAATATCAGTTGTTTTGTTCCTGCCGACGGCCGCCGGTTCGCAGCCGATGGAGCTGGAGCGATCTGAAAACTTATTCTGTCTCGAATGGAGCTTATGCTCGCGGCTATGGAGGATCTGAGGAGGTTTGGTTATTGAGACCAAATACGGATCGAGAGGCAGGTCCATTCAATCTGAACCTGGTGGAGGAGAGAAAGAAAAACCAATGAATCTCATCACCTTGAACTCGAAGCTCATCTTCACTTGTGTCCTGGTATTTGTCGCGGTGAGATTCGCAGCGGCGAAAGGCGCAGTGTCGGTAAGCGACTCCCCGAAGGCCGCAGCATGCCAAGCGCCTGAATATAGACAATTCGACTTCTGGGTGGGCGATTGGGATGCGTTCGATGTCGGCAGCACAGTTGCGGTTGCGCGTTTGAAAGTGGATCGCTTGCTCGACGGCTGCGTTTTGCGGGAGCAGTACAAAGGCTCCGATGGTCACAAAGGCGAGAGCTTGAGCATCTATGATGCGTCCCGCAAAGTCTGGCATCAGACTTGGGTCACGAATCGCGGAGAATTGCTGACGATTGAAGGTGGATTTAGAGATGGAGAGATGATTCTTACTGGCGCAGATCGCACCGCTGAGGGACGAGAAAGACGAGTTCGTGGGATATGGAAACCAGAAGGCGCCGGGGTTCGCGAGACAGCCGCTTTCTCGACGGATGGTGGCAAAACCTGGAAGCCTTGGTTTGATCTTGTCTTCCGCGCACGCAAGTGAACGCGATGCCGACAGAACAACGAACGCGTTGTCCTAGAGTTTGATCTCCATCCCCTCGGCGGCCGCGCGAACCTTAGGATAGTAGTTGCGAGCCTCGTGTACGACCTTGTCGATAATGACATCGGTGTGATCGGGGTCGTGGTGAAAGAGCACAAGCTCTTTTGCGCCACTCTCCATCACAACGTTTACGGCTTCGCGCCAGTGACTGTGTCCCCAACCGCGGCGGTGCGCCTCATATTCCTCGGGCAGATATTGCGCGTCGTAAATGAGCACGTCTGCGCCTTCGGCCAGTTTGCGGACGGCCTTATCGAAGGCTGCATCTCCGGGTTCGTTGTCGGTGGCATAGACCAGAACCCCATCTTTACTTTCGAGGCGGAAGCCCATGCATCCCTGGGGATGATTGAGCCATGCTGTCTGCAATTGCACGCCTTCTTCCAGTGTGACGCGACCGCTCTCGATCTCATAAAAATCGCGGCGGGCTTTCATCTGGCCAATGTCGACCGGAAAGTATGGCGCTGCCATCTGATCGGCCAGGACTTGTTTGAGGCTGCGGGTTCGACTCGAGCATTGGAACAGAAAGCGGCTTTCCGCGTTCATATACAACGGCCGGAAGAACGGCATGCCCTGAATGTGATCCCAATGAAAGTGCGAGACGAAGACATGGGCAGAAAAAGGACGGTCACCAAATTCGTTTTGCAATTGCTGGCCGAGCACGCGGAACCCGGTGCCGCAGTCGAAGATATAGATCTGATCGCCGAAGCGCACTTCGACGCAGGAGGTATTGCCCCCATAGCGCATGTTCTCGGATTGTGGGGTTGGCGTGGAACCGCGCACGCCCCAGAACTTGATGCGCATAAGTTCGTAACCGCACGAGGGCCCGATTGCTGAGGTAACATCCTGTATCTTCTGACGAGAGAATCCGTTCGTCAATTGCCGGGTTGGTTCGCAACCCAGGTATTTCGATCAGAATGCAAGGACGGCCGAACCGACATCAGAATCTGTCCCCTATAATGAACCGCGAGGCGCTGAAGTCTGGCGGTCTCATCTTTTGCATGATTAACCCCGAGTTCAAAGCATTCTCGCGTCTGGCGCGGTCAGCAACGGTGGTGCCGGTAGTGAAGACGGTGAGCGCTGATCTGCTCACTCCGGTCTCCGCATTCCTCGCCATTGCAGAAAAAGAGCCGCACGCCTTTCTTCTGGAGTCCGCCGAGCGTGGTGAACAAATTGGCCGTTACACGTTTCTTGGCGTGCGACCTTACATGCGACTCCGTGCGCGGGGTTCTGCCATAGACATTGAACGCGGCCGGCGGCACGAGCAACGCGAAGGCAATGTGTTTCAGGTGGTGAAGCAACTGCTCGGCGAGCATCGACCGGCGACCATACCTGGACTGCCGCCATTTACAGCCGGCGCCGTTGGCTACTTTTCTTATGATGTGGTGAGGCAACTGGAAAACATTGGCGAACACGCCAAGGATGACCTGCACCTGCCGCATTGCGAGCTGATGTTCTTCGACCGCTTGCTGGCATTCGACCATTTGCGACACCAGATACACATCGTGGCCACGGCGGACGTTACCCGGGCGAGCCCGCGGCGGGCTTACGAGCGGGCGGTGCGCGATATTGCCGCGCTGGAAAAGAGACTGGTTGCAGGGTTGCGTCCGGCGATGTGGCGCAAAGCTAAAAGAGCCAAGCCGGGAAAGCTGAAGATCCACTCCGGAACTACGCGTGCGAAATTTCTGCGCGGTGTGGAACGCTGCAAAGAATACATCGCCGCCGGAGACATTTTTCAAGTTGTGCTTTCGCAACGCCTCGATTTCATCCCTGAAGTTGAACCCTTCGACCTTTACCGCGCGCTCCGACAGGTGAATCCCTCGCCGTATCTTTATTTTTTGCAGATGGGCGAGACCCAGATTCTCGGCTCTTCACCCGAGATGCTGGTGCGCGTGACCGGACGCAAGCTGGAGTACCGCCCCATCGCGGGAACGCATCCACGCGGCCGCGACGAGGCTGAAGATCTGCGTCTAGAAGAAAAGATGCGCGCGGATGAAAAAGAACGCGCCGAGCATGTGATGCTGGTCGATCTCGGCCGCAACGACCTTGGCCGCGTGAGCGAATATGGTTCGGTAAAAGTGAAAGACCTCATGTACGTGGAGCGGTACTCCCACGTCATGCACCTGGTGTCCGCCCTGGAAGGCAGTCTGCGTAAAGATCTGGGTGCGCTCGACGCATTCGCCGCTTGCTTTCCCGCGGGAACGCTGAGCGGCGCGCCCAAAGTCCGTGCCATGCAGATTATCGAAGAACTGGAACCAGTACGTCGTGGCATTTATGGCGGATCGGTCCTCTACGCCGATTTTGCTGGAAATCTGGATTCATGCATCGGCATTCGAACCATGCTCATGCAAGGCAAACGCGCTTACTTGCAGGCGGGAGCGGGTATTGTCGCGGACTCCGACCCGGTCAGCGAGTTTCAGGAAAGCATGAATAAGGCGCAAGCTCTCCTTCGGGCAGTGGAGATGGCCAGAAAGGGATAGGCCTGAAATTGCGATCGCGTTCAGAAGAAGCTAAGGGGTCGATGGAACACCTCCAAGGGGTGTCGTCAGAAACGGCCGCGACGCAATTCTTACAAACTTAGGAAATTCTCCACCAGTTTTTTCCCCGCGTCGGTCAGCACGCTTTCAGGGTGGAACTGCACTCCCTCAACGGCAAACTTCTTGTGGCGCAGCCCCATGATAGTGCGAGTTCCATCTTTTTCCTTCGTCCAGGCGCTGACTTCCAACTCGGCCGGTAAATCCTTTTCTTCCACGATGAGTGAATGGTACCGGGTGGCCGTCATGGGCATTGGCAAGCCGCGAAAGATAGTCTTGTTATCGTGCGTCACGGCGCTGGTTTTGCCGTGCATCAAGTGAGGAGCGCGTACGACGTGTCCGCCAAAAGCTTCGCCAATGGCTTGATGTCCCAGGCACACACCCAGAATGGGTACTCTCCCGGCGAAGTGGCGAATAAGATCGACGCTGATTCCGGCATCCTGCGGAGTGCATGGACCAGGGGAGATGAGGACGCGCTCCGGTTGCATTGCCTCGATCTCGGAAACGGTAATTTGATCGTTTCGCCGAACTTCGACTTGGGCGCCGAGTTCACCGAGATACTGAACAAGGTTATAGGTAAAAGAATCGTAGTTGTCGAGAACGAAGACCACCGGCGTGTCCGAATTTCAGCTTACCACTGACCGCCGCGAAGCCGGACTTGAGTTTAATGGAGGATGGTTGAATAGCGTCAAGCTACCAGAACGTGCCATCGGCCCGCCTGATGGTGGTATTGACGCGGGGTACCCTAACCGTCATTCTCGGGGGAATAATTAATCGCCGCTTTGTTGGAGTCATGAATGGCAGAAACCCAGCAAGAGAAACGCTCCGCACGACGCTTCGCGCTTCGGATTCCGGTATCCGTCGTCCGAAAGGGAAAGTTGGATCAAAGCGAACCCGCTCAACTGCGGGACGTAAGCGCTCGCGGCATTTGTCTCTATCTCGATTCGCCCGTCGAGCAGGGGTCGCCCATCGGCTTTACCCTGACCCTCCCGCCCGAAATTACGCTGACGGAGAGCATCCGAGTGCAGTGTGTAGGGCGTGTCGTACGTATCGATGCAACGAACAATGGCAAGATGGCCGTGGCCGCGGTCATTGAGGAATACGAATTCATTCCTGAAAGTTGACGCGACGGCCGTTTTCGCGATTGCGGGAAATTTCACGCCGGCCATACCTGATGCGCCACTTCACCGCTATCGCAGCAAATGATAATGTTCCCCTTAGGCAGATTCGAGGGGATTTTCTTTGTTGCGACCACGCCTTCACCTGATCGCTATTCCGCTCCTGGCAACAACTGTTTCACCTCGCGCTTGGCCGCAAAATCGTTCCCAGCCAGCGGTGGGGCAAAAAACAAGTTCTGTAAAGCCCGAGATCACCACCGTCACCAGTGTGCGCGTAGTCATCGAGCGCGGCGTTCCTGCGCTTGAAATTCTCTCCACCCAGCCCGCCGTGCCGTCGATCCAGTTCCTGAAGTCGCCGCCGCGTCTCGTCGTCGACCTGCTGCATGCGCAGTTAGGCTTGCCGCACAAGCGAGGCGATCTAATGCAGGATGTCCAGCAGAAAAACATTCTCGCGATCCGCGCTGAACAATTTCAAGAAAATCCTCCCATCGCCAGAATCGTGCTCGATCTTCTTGCGCCGTACAGCTACACCTGGGATGAGGCCGGGAACCGGTTAATGGTCCGACTGAGGGCCGCGGAAGAGAATGCGGCGAAGAAGGCAACGCCACGTCAATTGCCCACAACGCTTACTCTGCGCGGGAAAAACCCGGAGATAGTGCCGGCTAGCGAAGGTGCCGGCGACATTACCGTCGAAGGAAGTCAGATCGCTGCTGGATCGTCCTTGACCACTGGCCCCGATACCACGGTGCTGCGCTTGTCGCGAGGAGGCGAAGTCCGCATATGCCCGCGCACGACCGTCTCGGTAACACCTTCGAAAAACGCGAACGATTTGATGCTGGGTATGAGTAGCGGAGCTCTGGAAACGCACTACAAGATCCAAGCTTCAGCGGACACGGTACTTACTCCGGACTTCCGCATCCTGTTCGCGGGGCCAGGGGAATTTGACTTCGCCATCAGTACGGATTCGCATGGTAATACCTGCGTAAGAGGCCTAGCCGGGAACGCATCTTCGGCGACAGTTGCGGAGTTGCTGGGAGACCGCACCTACCAGGTCAAGCCTGCTGAACAGGCAGTTTTTCGCGCCGGACAGATTGACAAGGTGGATCGCAACGTCCCGGTAGAATGTGGTTGTCCGCCACCGACGCCGGTAATGCGAACTGAAGCAACAAGTCCGGCAAGCTCCGAGGTGCCGAAGAATGCGCCACTCACGCCGGGCCAACAATCATCGAAAGCTGCTGGCGAGTCGAGCGGCGGTGGACAAGCTAAGTCCGCGAGCACAGGAGAGCAAACATTTTCCACCGGCTCCGAGACTCGGCCGGTGCCGACTTCTCGTCCCAACGACGTTCACGTTCAAGTGGACGCGCCTCTTATCTTTCAGGCAAAAACCCGCTCGGCGTCCGCTGCAGCGGTGGACGAGGCTGCGACGCTCCCTGTCATAGGACCCACTGCGCAGCAGACCCGGCTCGAAATACAAATTCAGCCGCCGCCCGCCGCGCCCCAGGGTTCAAGCCAACCCTACTCGGCTCCTCGCCGGTTCCTGCGGCGACTCAAAGGCATGTTCGTGGCGATCTTCAGCTGACATGGCCTGAGCAGATTACGCACAAACTACCGGCGATTCATGGTGCGCCGCAACGGCTCGGCTTTCTCGCGCAAGTCCTCGGCGAAGCTGGCGCCACGTTCGGCCACGTCGCGCACGCGCTCTTTCGCATCGCGGACCCGATCTTTCGCTTCTTCGGTCCAGTCCTGCACCGTCTCCTTGGCGTCCTCATAACCGCGCTTCAGGTCGCGACGAAACTGCTTGCCGGTTTTTGGCGCCAGGACCAGAGCCGCGAGTGCTCCCGCTCCAATTCCGATCAGCAAAAAGGTGATAGCGGTTCCTACACTCGTGCCTTCAGAAGATTCATAACGTCCGGAACTCATGATTTGACCTCATTTCAAGTTTCAACTTGCCGAAGACCATGCGGGCCCTGAATAGGGCCAGTAGCGATTCTAGCCCCGCAGAATCTGCGAAACGAAACGTTCGAATGAACACGGGTTCATGGGATGAATTGGCCGGGCGAAAGGTTTCCTTTCTCGCGGGCGAAGTGTAGAATCATGTATTCGGTCCTCGTGTGCGGCGGAAAATGTGGCCTGCCCGCCTTCCGTCAGCTCTGCAAACCGCACTTATTTTGAAGGAGATAGTTTCCAGCGATGTCGATCCCTGCCACACAACTGCGCCCCGGCATGATCATTAAGCACAATAATGATCTGCACTCCGTTTTCAGCGTCGAACACCGGACGCCCGGCAACCTGCGGGCCTTCATCCAGGCCAAACTGCGAAATCTCCGCACCGGGGCCATGTTCGAGCACCGCTTCCGCTCGCCGGATCCCATCGAAAAGGTCAACGTAGATGAAGTCGACATGCAGTTTCTCTACGCTGACGGTGACAGCTACTACTTCATGGACACCTCGAACTACGAGCAAACTCACCTGACCAAAGAGGTTCTCGGTGACGCTGTCGACTATCTGATCGCCAACCTGGAGATCAAAGTGGAATTTTTTGACGGGAAAGCTGTAGGCATTGAACTGCCACAGACGGTGGAACTGACAGTAGTCGAGACCGAACCTGGATTGAAGAGCGCGACCGCCTCCAGTGTAACCAAGGCCGCGAAGACCGAGACTGGCCTGGTAGTGCAGGTACCCCCGTTCATCAATGAAGGTGAGAAAATCAAGGTCGACACCGCCGAAGGCGTCTATTTGTCGCGGGCATAGTGCCATCGTTGATTATCGATTTCTGAGTGCTGATTGACCCTGCTTCGCTAAAATGCTCCAGCTCTAAATCAACAATCAAGGAATCAGCAATCAACGGTTATTGGGTATGACCTCCAGTGAAAAACCGGTCGAGGCTCGCCGCTTCGTGATTCGCGGACGCGTACAGGGAGTCGGTTTCCGCTGGTTTGTCGAGCGTGAGGCGCACACCCTGGGCATTGCTGGTTGGGTACGCAATAACAGTGATGGCAGCGTGGAAGTGTTCGCCCAGGGAACCCGCGATCAACTCTCCGCATTGCATTCGCGACTACGCGAAGGGCCGCGCGCCGCACGCGTGGATGGCGTGGAAGAATCGGAAGCCCGCCCGGTTACAGGACTGAATTCATTTCGCATTGAAGGAGCGTGGTAGATTGTCCGCCAACTCGAACCTCAATACAGATCAATTGAAGCAACTGATCCGCGAAGTGCCGGACTTCCCCAAGCAGGGGATCCTCTTTTACGACATTACAACGCTCCTGAAAGACAAGGTCGGCTTCGCCACGCTCGTCGATCGGCTCTCGGAGCACTATCTCGACCAGAACATCGATCTCGTCCTCGGCATGGAAGCTCGTGGATTCATTTTCGCCCCCGCGCTGGCTTACCGCCTGAATGCTGGATTCGTTCCCGTGCGCAAGGTGGGAAAACTTCCCGCGGCAACTGTGAAGTTCGATTACGCTCTCGAATATGGCACCAACTCGCTAGAAATGCACAAGGATGCGATCCAGAAAGGTCAGCGCGTACTAATCGTGGATGATCTGTTGGCCACTGGCGGCACCGCTGAGGCCACGGCGAAGCTGGCTTCTTTGCTGGGGGCGGAGATTGCCGGACTCGGATTTGTCGTGGAACTGGATTTCCTCCGCGGGCGAGAGAAACTCCAGGGCTACAACGTGATGTCGTTATTGCATTACGAAAAATGAGCTGCCTAGGTTGATAGCGCTTAGGACTAGCGATTCGAATGCCGTTATTTCCAAAGATAGCCAACCAGCAAGGCAATGCCGAACCAACCACCTATGCTAATCGCGGCCGCTAAAGCAAGGCCTGCAAGCCTAATCCATTGAAGTTGGCCAACTGTGCCGGTCACGCCAGAACCATAAGCTGACCGCGGCGCAGAGAAGCTCACGAGCTGCCAACTTTTCAGAGATGCTGTCCATCGTCGTTCATTCGCCGGCACAGTTATGCCCGATTGGTAAGGGCCGGATATTGGGGGAAGAGCTCTGTTACTCATCATCCGCACCTCAGAAGTACTCTAACGCACCTCTGCTGCCATTCCAGGAACACCAGTAACGGCGTATATGGATGCAACTAAATCCTGAGAGGTTTTCGCCGCCTTCCAAATTGCACAAAACTGGCAAAGATGGGAGATATATTCTCCATACCGAATGACGGCAAGTATCGATTAGATTTCCTCCTTCAGGGCTAATCTTGAATCCTTGGGCAGGTAGCTCTTCCGCCGAAACCAGTCTTCCAGGGCTTCCCGAAGTTTATCGAGAGGAACGCCTGTACCAATTTCCATCTCTCCGTCAGCGGTGGGCAGGGTGTCGTCAAACACGCTGGCGTTGGTAAAATTCCGCATGGAGAAGCTGTCGAGCCACTTCAGTGGGCAAGGGCGCCTGTATTGTTTCTCGTCTTCATACTCGACACGAATCTTGCGCGCGAACATGCTTTGATTTAACCACAGAGATCCTGGCGGGTTGGGACGTTTCCCAGTTCAGAGTCGGTACTACCAACTTCTCCTCATGGGGCCGCATCCCATAGCATCGCTTGCAGAGTGGGCTGCTCCCGAAAGCCGAACGCATCTCGCGGGTTAGGGCAAGGGTTGCGAGGCGGGGGCCGCTGAGAACTATTTCAACCGGCGCCTTATGCGTTTGCCAGCATTATTTTTTTTATTCCTTATTTCGCTCGTCAATGCCGCGGCTCAGGTTTCATCCACTGGGCCCGAAGCCTTTTATGAGGGCCAAACCGTAACGGCGGTTGACCTGATTGCCAATCCACATCGCGACGTGGAACCTTTCCGCGCCGCTGTATCACAAAAGGTGGGGCAGTCCTACTCCCAGGCGGCCGTGCAAGCCAGCATCTCGGCGCTCCAGCGGGCAGGCGGTTTCGAAAAGGTCACCGTCAATGTAATTCCAGACATTGGCGGTTTGCGGCTCAACTTTATTCTCGAGCCCGCTTACTACCTGGGGCTAATCGATTTTCAGCGACTCGCAAAATTGTTTTCCTATACGCGTCTGTTGCAGGTCACAAATCTTCAAACCCAGGATCCTTATGACAAGGCACGCATCCCGGTCGCGGAAGCAGCTATATCCGAGTTTCTTCAACACAATGGATACTTTCAGGAGCAAGTTCACTCGGAAGTGCAAATCGACGACACGAATCAGTTAGTGAACATTACTTTCGTTGTTCAAACTGGCAAACAAGCCCGCATTGGGAGTGTGGAATTGAACGGCCCCGACAGACCGGAGCAAACCTGGTTGCTCCACAAAATGCGATCACTACGGGCTCGGTTTACCAGAGCATTACTGAAAACAGGTAAGCCATACACCCCAGAACGGATTAAAGCGGCGACTTCGCTCATGAAAAAATATTTGGCACATCAGCACCGCTTGGCCAGCAAGGTCGAAGAGAATCCGCCGAAATATCATTCAGATACGAACCGCGTGGACGTTTCGTTCAAGGTAGAACCGGGCCCCATAGTGATGGTGCGCACGACGGGCGCACGGTTGTCCGCGCTCCCTTTCATGTCGGCGCGGCAAATGAAGAAACTCATCCCCATTTTTTCCGAAGGCGCAATCGATGCGGATCTGGTGCAAGAGGGCCAACAGAATCTCACAGATTACTTCCAGAAAAAGGGCTTTTTTTTCGCCAACGTGACTTCCGATCTGCAGCAGCAATCAGATCGCGTCATCCTCGTTTATAAAATTGATCGTGGTATCAAGTACAAGGTGAGTCGAATATCCTTCTCGGGGAACCACCGGATTGAAGCCAGGAATCTTTCGCCTCTGGTCCAGGTCAAACGATCTCATCCGTGGACACACGGCAGCATCAGCCAGAAGATAATCAAACAGAGCTCCGATAATGTTATCGCCTACTACCGCGACAAGGGATACGAAGACGCCAAAGTTACACCGCAGGTTAGCCAGCGCGGTTCGAAGATCGATATCGTCTTCGACATTGTGGAAGGCGAGCAGACAATCGTCGATCGGGTCGAAGTGGCCGGAAACCATAGCATTCCGGAAGACCAGCTAACCGCTCCCAAAGGCTTCGAGCTAAAATCGGGCGCTCCATTTTCGTCCCGGCAGTTGTTCGACGACCGCAATCGCATATCGGCGACTTACTTGAACCGGGGATATCCTAATGCGGAAGTAAAGACCGCCATCCGTCGTCTCGGGAATAACGCACACCGGGTAGATGTAACCTATGCAATTGCCGAGCACCAGATGGTGCGGGTGAACAAGGTGATTTACTTGGGCCAGCAGCGCACGCGCCTGTCGCTGCTCGAGAAGTCGACGAACCTGCCTGCCGAGACTACAATGCGAAAAGATAAGATGCTGGCGGCGGAAACCCGGCTCTACGACTTGAACATCTTCGACTGGTCGAGCGTAGGCCCGCGAAAGCCAATTACAGACCAGAGCGAGGAAGACGCGCTGGTCGAAGTGCATGAAACCCAGCGCAACGAAATCACCTACGGTTTTGGATTCGAAGTATCCCATCGCGGCGGAAACATCCCCACGGGCACGGTGGCGGTTCCCGGTCTTCCCACAATCGGTATAGGGAACAACCAGATCGCTCCTAGTCAGGCCACTTACGCTAGTCCAATGGGCTCGATCGAATTAACCCGCCGGAATATGCGGGGGCTGGGGGAGACGCTGAGCGGCTCGATTCTGCTCTCGCGACTGGACCAACGTGCAATTACCAGTTATCTGCAACCCCACTTTCTGGGTTCGAGCTGGAATTCTTTGACCAGTTTTTCGGTTGAACGGACCACTGAAAATCCACTCTTCGCGGCCACCCTTGGCGATCTGTCATTTCAAGTGGAGAAGCTTATCAGCCGAAAAACGAATACGCGTCTCCAGCTCCGTTACGATTTCAACAAAACTGTTTTGTCGCACTTGCTGGTTCCTGAACTTGTGCTGCCGCAAGACCGGAATATTCATCTTTCAACGCTCTCGAGCACGCTTATACGAGACACACGGGACAAGCCGCTAGATGCCCATCGTGGTGTTCTCGAGAATTTGAATGTGAGCATTACGCCGGGGCCGTTTGGTTCGAGCGCGACTTTTGCGAGGCTCTTCGGGCAGTATGCTTTCTACAAGCCTTTCCATTCCGTGGTATTCGCAAATAGCATCCGTCTGGGGTTAGCGAAGGCTTTGGCGGGAAGTTTTGTTCCGACCAGCCAGCTCTTTTTCTCTGGCGGCGGTACCTCTCTGCGCGGATTCCCCATCGATGAAGCTGGCCCGCAAAGCTTAGTGCCTTTTTGCAATGTGCTGCAGAATCAGTCTGGATGTGTGAAAGTCACCGTGCCGTTGGGGGGCACGCAGTTGTTCATTTTGAATTCGGAAGTGAGATTTCCGCTTCGAATCATGAAAAATCTGGGAGGGGTTGTTTTCTATGACGGCGGCAACGTCTACAGCGCCATTAACTTCAATAATTTTGTGAGCAACTATACCAATACAATCGGGATTGGCCTGCGCTATACAACACCGATCGGCCCCATTCGGATCGATCTGGGTCACAACCTGAACCCCGTGCCGGGCATCAACCCCACACAGTATTTCATCACTTTAGGACAGGCGTTCTAGAAGACAATTATGCGATGGCGACGGATTATCGGTCGGACGCTGGCAGTTTTAGGCGCGTTGATCTTGGTCGGGGTGATCGGGGGACTCTTGTTTCTGCGCACCGCCAGTTTTCAAAAGCTCGCCATTACCGAGATCGTGAAAGATGTGAACCAAGCGACGGGCAGCCGCACGGACATTCGCCGTTTCGACTTCGAACTTTCAACCCTCACCGCGCGCCTTTATGACATCACGGTTCACGGGAGCGAGGCCGCTGGCCAACCCCCGTTGCTGCACGTTGACGAACTGACAGTTGGACTGAAGATCCAATCTATGCTTCGCCGCAAAGTCAGTCTGAGTGAACTTTTCATTAAACATCCGGTTGCCTATGTCCGTATCAATCGCGAAGGAAAAAGCAACCTACCGCAACCTCCGCAAAAGCAAAGCAGCAGCAACAACATGAATGTGTTCGACCTGGCAGCAGGGCGTGTGCTGCTAACCGGCGGCCAGATCAATTACAACGATGCGTCCGTTCCCCTCGATGCAGATCTGTACGATCTGAAAACCGAAATTCATTTTGAGCCGCTTGAGACAAAATATCGTGGGACGCTGTCTTACGATAGCGGTCGTATTCGCTACGGAACTGAACCAGTTTTCCCGCACAGTCTCGATGCCAGCTTCAACACGACTCCCGCTCGATTTTCACTGGAATCGGCTTTGCTGAAGGTTGGGTCTTCCTCGCTTTCGCTGCGCGGTGACATTATCAATTACAGCAATCCGACCATGGATGGCCGCTACGATGTCCGCATTGATACCCATGACTTTTCCACTATGCTGCGTCCTGCGACTTCCGTCGGTTATGTGTCGCTATCCGGAACAGTGCACTACCAAAGTGTCGACGGCCAGCCTTTTTTGCGGGGGCTTTCCATGGATGGCCAGATGTACAGCGAGCAGTTGACGGCGTCATCGCCTGAAGGACGCCTGAATTTGCATCGGCTTCAGGGATATTACAAGCTGCTAAACAGCACGCTCCAGGCGCGCGGCGTTAACTTCGAGACGCTTGGCGGACGAATCACCGCGGATGCCGAGATAAAAAATCTCGATGGCACGCTACCTGAAACTCGAGTTCAAGCGTCGCTGCGAGGCATCTCGCTGCAGGACGCACAGCACATTCTTCGCACGGCGGAAGTGAAACGTGTACATCTGCTAAGTACCCTCGATGGTGCCGTGGACGCTTCGTGGACGGGTAGCTTCAGCAATGTCCGCTCCCGCGCAGACTTAGCGCTGAGAGCGGCTTCAGCGCGAGATACTGGCGCGACCTCTACCGCGATCCCGCTGGATGGATCGATTCACGCCACTTACGATGGCCCGAAAAACATCTTAACCCTTCAACAAACTTCGCTGAGCTTCCCCTCGACCACGATTGCCATGCAAGGTAAAGTCGGCAATCGCTCAAACTTACAGATTCAAGCCAATACTGCCGATCTGCATCAGCTTGCTATGTTGATTTCCGCCGCACGCGGAAGTCCTCCGCAAATGCTGGAGATTGCGGGCGCAGGTTCGCTAGATGCGAGTGTCCGAGGATCTTTGCAAAACCCGGAATTCTCGGGACGGTTCAGTGCGCAGAATCTGCAGGTGCAAGGCAGCGCGTGGAGCAGTGCGAAATTCGCCGTCGAAGCAGATTCTTCCGGCATCTCATTGCAGAATGCCTCGCTTATCAGTGCCCATCAAGGCAGGGCATTAATCAGCGGCAAAGTAGGGTTGCAGCACTGGTCGTACCTTCGGGCCGATCCAATCGCCGTCAATTTGTCGATACAGCGCATGTCGGTGGTCGATTTGCAGC
>DASRWO010000277.1:0-6474 GCA_035654555.1 Candidatus Deferrimicrobiaceae bacterium
ATTAAGATTCGCTCGGTAGAGGATCGCTATGATTTCGCGCCCGGCCGGCGCAGCTTGGACACGCCATTGTCCGGCCCTGTCGATTTTGTATGGAGCCAGAACATCAAGAATGAAGCCGACGGCATTGTTCCCATGTGGGCCTTCAAATCTCCAGCCGTCATGCTGCAGCAGGGAAGGGTCTTCACGGCGCTGATGCCAAAGTTGAGCGACCGGCGTCGCGAGCCATTGGCCCTCGACCTCGATGTGACATCGGATGCGCTTCCCTGGCTGTCGTATGGCGCTATCCCATCCCAGCCTTATGGTCACAGCTATTTCCGGCGCTCCCCCAACGGAAGCCCGGAAATTCTCGGAGGCACGATCGATTACCAATACTCGATCGTTGCATCGTCACAGCCCGATAAGCTTGGCTATCGCCGGATCGTGCGGCTTCTGTGGGCTGATACTGGCCGCAAAGAACTTCTCCGTTCGAATGATCTTCAGCAAAATGTCACACGGCCCGAACTCGTGACGTTCGATGAGTGGCGTTCCGACACCTGGGGCCGCTATGCGAATGAGGTATATCGCGGGTTTGATTGTGGCAGTCGGCGCTGTGGCACATTGGTAAGTAACCGGAATCCCTCGGGCCATTGGGACCAACCTGCTCCGGACGCCTGGTTCAATGCTTGGTTTCAGACACTGCGTACCGCCTATGGCTGGTATCTCTATGGTCAGCGCACGGGAAAGAAAGACATCGAGGACAAAGCTGAAAGCGTTCTGAACCTGGCTCTGACAAGTCCGCGGGAGGGTGGCGCATTTTCTACCATTTATCTGGTCAATGAGAATCGCTGGCTTCCTTCCGATGGCTGGGCCGGCTTCGGAGATGACTATCACGCGTTCGATATGTCCTGGACCGCCTACTGGATGTTGAAATGGGCGCAAGATCTCACGCCGGACAGAAAGAAGGAGATTCTGGCATTTGTACGCCCCTATGGCGACTTCCTGGTCAAACAGCAGTTGGATACAGGCGTAATCCCTTCTTGGTACGGTCATGATCTGAAGCCAAGGCAGGAGTTCCGCGACTTCAATGCGGAAACGGCTGCCTCAGCTCTGCTGCTTGCTTCGCTGGCTGAGGAAACCGGAGATCGCACATATCTGGAAGCCGCGAAAAGAGCAGCCGAATTCATCGGGCGCGAAGTGCTGCCCAGGCAGCGATGGTTCGATTTTGAAACTTTTCTTTCCTGCGCGCGAAAGCCATTCGGGTTCTACGATCCATGGACCGCGCAATACCCGCAAAACAATCTCTCCCAAATCCAGGCCGCGAAGGCCTATCTTGAACTCTTTCAGGTCACAAAGGATCGTAAGTATCTCGACCTTGGGACGCAAGTGCTCGACTACCTCCTTCTCACTCAGCAGGTGTGGAACAACCCTGCCTTCTCCCCGAAAGTTGTCGGCGGATTTACCACCCAAAACACAGATGCCGAATGGAGCGACGCACGCGAGGCCTACGCGGCCGTGTTCCTGTGGGACTATTACAACGCAACCGGAGACCGCGAATACCTGGAACGCGCGGTGGCGGCTGCACGCTCCACATTTGCCGTCGCGCCATGGGAAAACTGGGCGCACACCGGATACATCGACGAGCCGGGTGCGCTTACGGGATTTCACTGGGGCGCAGGCAGCGGCATGACCTCCATTGAAATGATGTCTCCAGCCCTTGGAGACGCGTTCATCAACCTTTCGACCGGTCAGGGCGTAGGCTTCAATGCCTGCTCGCTGCGTCATGTGAGGGTCGACCATCATTCCATTTCATTCGATTTGGATACTGCTCCCGCATTGCACACCTTGACAGTGAGATTCTCTGGCGTGGACCCGCATGCCACATACCGGATCACATGGAATGGGGCGGCCGCCCAAGTAATCGATGGGAGCAAATTGTCCAGAAACGGCTATACGATCCAGCACTAGCCACGCGCTGGAGATACGAGACCAGCTTTGATGCTATTCGATAAAGAACCAAATAGCTCAATATCTCTGCAACTTCGCTGCACCTCCATCATCACATAGAACCAAACGGTTCAGAACCCGAGCAAAGTCGCAGTCAGTTAGATTAAGTGGAGGGGTGGAAGCGTTCACCGGAAAGCAAAGGAGATGGCATGAATAGGACAGCGGATTTCTGAGGCGGTAGGCTTCACGGCAGAGCTGTGGAGCAGGCAGGGTGCGGGCTGCATTGTTTTCTGAGGCCACTGGACCTCGTAAAGGAGATTAGTCAGACCTGCAACCGAAGCGTCACCGTAAGGCCGCAAGGACCTTGGATGGGAGAGTGGTGATCGCCGCAGAGCGCGTCTACTCCACAGCGCGAGGAGAGACGGGATGAAGCGTTACCTGGGAGTGGACCTGCATCGGACGCAGTTGACCGTATGCACGCGATTGGAAAATGGACGGACCTATCTGCGGCAGTGGCCGATGCGCGAGCTGAAGCTGTTTGCCGCGCAACTGAGGAAGGAAGACGAGCTGGCGGTGGAGTCGACGGGCAACACGCGGCTGTTCTATGACGCGGTGGTGGAGCATGTGGCGCGGGTGGCGGTGGTGAACCCGGGCCAGTTCAAGGTGATCAGCCAGTCGGTCAAGAAGACCGACCGGAACGATGCCGAGCTGCTGGCGCTGTATCTGTCGAAAGACCTGTTGCCGGAGGTACGGATGAAAGAAGCGAAGCAAAGAAATATGGCGCATCTGGCCCAGACGCGCGATCTGCTGGTCAAGCAGCGATCGGCGCTGAAGGCCAAGATCAACAACCTGCTCTCGGCCGAGGGGATCAACCTGAAGAAGGAAGCGCTGTCCAGCAACAAGGCCCTGGACCGAGTGCTGGCCGTGCCGCTCTCACCCCTCATGCGTGCCGAGCTGCGGGTGCTGGTGGCGCAGATCCGCTCGCTCACCGGCAGCATCGCCGAGCTGGAGGAGCTGATCGAAGAAGAAGGGCCGAAGCTGGCCGGCCACGAAAACCTGATGAGCATCAAGGGCATCGGCCCGGTCTCGGCCGCCGTGCTGCTGAGCGCCATCGGCAACATCGCGGACTTCGACGATCCCGGCAAGCTGGCTGCTTATTTCGGACTGGTGCCAAGGGTGCAGAACTCCAACGAAACCCAGCGCTCCGGGCGAATAACCAAACAAGGCAACAAGCTGGCCCGGACGGCGCTGGTGCAGTGCGCACTGATCGCCAAACGCTACAGCTCGTTCCTGCAGCAGTTCTACCAGCGCATCCAGCGTCGTCGCGGCGGAGGCAAAGCCAACATCGCACTGGCGCGCAAATTCCTGGGAGTCATCTACCACACCCTCAAAAACAACTGGGTCTTCGAGGACTTCCCCAACTTCGTCCTGGCCTCCTGAAAACAGGCCGCAACCACAGCATGAGTAGACAACTATTCATGGGAGATCTATGTCTAAGTTAGCGAAGAAAGTGGCACTGGTTACTGGCGGCTCCCGTGGCATTGGAGCAGCGATTGCAAAACGCTTGGCCGCCGATGGAGCAAGCGTAGCCATCACGTACACGAAAGGTGCAGACGCAGCAGCATCGGTCGTCAAGGAGATTGAAAAGGCAGGCGGAAAGGCGATCGCGGTTCAGGCCGATGCCGCCGATGCAGGCGCAGTCAAGGGCGCGGTCGAAAAAACCGTCGCGGCATTCGGCGGACTTGACGTGCTGGTGAACAATGCCGGCACGGCTATTCCGAAGGCATTTGAACAGAGCACGCTGGAAGAGTTCGATCACATGATTGATCTCAACTTCCGTGGCGTACTGATCGCAACGCAGGCAGCGCTGAAGCACATGAAGAGTGGGGGACGCATCATTTCGATCGGCTCATGCGTGGGCGAGCGCATGATGACGCCCGGACTGGTGGCGTACTCGGCCACCAAGGGCGCCGTCAAGATGTTCACCCAGGGGCTGGCGAGAGAAGTCGGAGGGCGGGGCATCACGGTCAACAATGTCCAGCCGGGCCCGATCGATACGGATCTGAATCCAGCCGCGGGCGATTGGGCCGAACCTCAACTGGCGAACACTGCGCTCAAGCGCTACGGGCATGTGGATGAGGTGGCGGCGCTGGTGTCGTTCGTCGCCGGTCCCGAGGCCTCGTACATCACCGGAGCTAATCTGACGATTGATGGCGGGACGAATGCCTGAAACAGCGCACGCATTCGGTACAAGAGCCTGAAGAATGACGCATCCGTGCAGGCCTGAAGGAGAGCCGACGTCCTGATGGAGTCGGCTCTCCTTCGACTCCAGGTGCCGCACTTAGTTGTATTCCTGATTGCTCGGAAAATCGCGAAATCTCAGCCCAACGCAAAGAAGAGGGATGCATGCCCACGAAAAAGAACCCCTTTGTCGGTAAGACAAAGGGGCAGGGTGGCCGCTCGATATGGGGTACGAATATACCGCCATACCGGGCAAGTGCAAACTCCGTCTGGAACTCTTCAACCCACCAGCCGCATCAGTTTCCGGCTCGAGCTGCGGGTGTTGGAGCGCCCCGGACAACGAGCGTCATGTTGTTCAATTCAATGTTCTGCAGATAGTCAACGCCGTCCACCTTGATCGTCGAGATGGCGCTGTCAGGATTCTTTTGGTTAACGATTTTCGCCGGCACCGTGATCGGATCCTTTCCGTGGGCCGCGAAGGTGAGCTTCGCGTCCGATCCCGTTCCGGTCCAGGTCACCCTCACCGGGCCCGCTGGCACTGTTGCTGAGCCGACCTGCACCGATTGGCCGAAATCGACCGTCTGTGAATTTTTGGCTGCATATGCAGCAAATGGAATCGCAAGAGCTAGTAAACCAACGCCGAATCGTTTCATGGAATGTTCTCCTTTTAGTTAGTAGTCTTCTGGAACCGGATTACCCGCGTCTTTGCAACTCACTTCAAAGACAAGTCGGGATAGTCTCAATTTAGACAAACGGTTGGCACGAAAAAAGCTCCATCGTGTAGCAAATCGGACTGCTACAGGCTAAAGAATTGCTATTACGGGGGTTGCCGGAGCATGAGTGCCCTGTTTCAGGGCACGTATCATACGTAGCTTTGCCGTCTGAAGAGCCGGACAGCCGATAAGGATGGGTTCAAACCCCGGACAAAACAGCCCGGAACAGCCCGGAGACGCGGAACAGCCACACTCTATCGCCGCAGTTGGTGGATGGTTTTTACCAGCTTTTCACGGCGAGGATTTCCGGAGGCCCGGGGTTCCCCTCGATCACATGGGTATCGATCACAGCTTCCAGATTCTTCCCTTCCCAGTCTTTCGGCGCCCTGGCGAGCATCGCGTCCAGATACGTCGGGTTATACAGGACCTCGCTGGCTGCTTCCGTTCCCTCGCCTGAAATGCCGGCCGCAATAATCACAGGCTCACCGGTCACGTTGTCGTGAATGCGCGCCACGATCGCGTAGTCAGTAGCCTCGCTTCGGCCCGGCACGTCCGGTTGCGGCGTCCAGGACTTCTGGGGGTTTTCGCGGTCGACCAGCTTCCCGACGCCATCCGGGTCGTCAAACCCGAAAGGGAGGTTCTGCTGAATGAGCATGGTCCAGGCATTGTCGAACGCGCCGATCAACACAATGGGGCCCTCGCGCATCTGCGCAAAGTTCGCATCCGAGGCAGAGAGCACGCGGAAAGACCCGTGACGGGGAACCAGTGGCACGATGGTATGTGCCAGAGTGAGGACGTCACGCGCGTCCAGGCCCCCGCCATTCGGCATCCTGTCTCGTCGATCAATGGAATCCTCCGGTTCGCCCAGACAATAGGTGATCGGGTCGTGGCTGGAGTTGATCGGTCGCCAGAAGCGCTGCAGGTTGGATGGAGCGGGAGGACGGCGATAGTGCCCGATGCCGATGCCTGAAGCGAGTGCCAGAAGAATAGAGAGCGCGATGGGAAGCCCGCGCCGGACTCGCGAAAGCAGCGAAGACCCGGACGAAGCCGAAATCTCCGAATTCTCTACGCTCGAAGGATTAAAACCGCGAGCCTCCCCGGGTTCATCATTCTCCGGTTCCCGGTTCGCGTCCGGCACATTCACCGGAGACGGCTCCGGTGAACGGAACACAGGCACATAAGAGCCGGCAGACAGCTCGATGATCAATTCGCCGGCGTGGGCCGGGTCGTAATAGTACTGGATGAGTCGCCTGCGCACCTCTGCGGCTGAGGTGCGGACAACGGGGTCGAGATTGACGTCGTAATCGGGACTGCGCCCGAAGGCCTCCATGCCGATGGTTCGCTCCTTCAGGTCCGCGGCATTGCCCAGAAGCGTCTGCTCAACCGTGTAAGCCAGCAGAACCGGGTAACGCTTGCTGTTCATGAAGAGCGGATGCGCCAGGACGAGATTCAACTGCGTCCGGATTGCTTCAGCATCAGGAAGCGCGCCTGCCTTGGGAGACTCTTTTGCGGCTTGCCGTGACAACAACATCCTCAGCTCCGCAGTCAGACTGGATCGTCCCACCTGACCTCAGTGGTATTGCCTGTCCTGTCGATT
>DASRWO010000278.1:0-3144 GCA_035654555.1 Candidatus Deferrimicrobiaceae bacterium
AAACGTTTGTTACGAACGCCGAAAGCGGGCCGTTCCTGACTCCAACAACTTTGGGGAATACTCCACCCTCACGACTTCGCAAAACTTAGAACAACGAGCTCTGCCTTCGACTCGGAGTAATACCAAAATGTTCGTACGCCAGCTGGGTCGCCACTCGCCCACGCGGGGTGCGGTTCAGAAACCCAATCTGCATCAGGAAAGGTTCATAGATTTCTTCGATTGCGTCCGGCTCTTCCGCCAAAACGGCGGCCAACGTGTTCAAGCCGACCGGACCGCCTTGATATTTTTCGATAATCGTCAGCAGCAACTTGCGGTCGACCTCATCGAAGCCGTACTTATCCACTTCCAGCATCTGCAGCGACGCTTGCGCCGTCGGCAAGTCGATCTTGCCGCCTCCGCGCACCTGTGCATAGTCGCGCACTCGACGCAGTAAACGGTTCGCGATGCGCGGCGTACCGCGAGAACGGCTGGCAATCTCGGTGGCCCCCGCGTCGTCGATTTGCACTCCCAGAATCTCCGCCGAGCGCTCCACGATCACGCGCAAATCTTCCGGCGTATAAAACTCCAGCCGAAGCACGATGCCGAAACGCGAACGCAAGGGCGCCGAAATCAACCCAGCCCGTGTGGTCGCGCCCACAAACGTAAACGGCTTCACTTCCAGCGTGTGCGTGCGCGCCGATGGCCCTTGGCCAATAATAATATCGAGCTTGTAATCTTCGAGCGCGGAATAGAGCAACTCTTCGAGCACCGGCTGCAGCCGGTGAATCTCATCGATGAACAGCACTTGCTTCTCTTGCATGTTGGTGATGATCGCCGTCAGATCGCCCTTGATCTGCAGCAGCGGCGCAGCCGTCGGCTGAAAGTGCACCCCCAACTCATTCGCAATAATGTTAGCCAGTGTCGTCTTGCCCAATCCAGGAGGCCCGTAAAGCAACACATGATCCATGGCCTCGCCGCGCGAGCGCGCCGCCTCAATCGCCACCGCCAGATTCTCTTTAACCTTCGCCTGCCCAATAAATTCTCCCAGCCGCTGCGGGCGCAGCTTCAGCTCAAAGGAAGAATCGTCCTCCACCGCCGCGGCCGAGACGAGCCGCTCCGGGTTGTAATTCAGGTTGGGATTATTCTTGGCAGTGGCCACTGGCCGGATATTACCACGGACCATGTGGGACACCCGCCCCTGCGACAGCTCAGGGCAGGACCTCGACGGTCCGACCTTGCACTTCAGACACGCAAGCGATCTTGACAATGTGACACATAGTGTGTCACATTGTATCTATGCCATCCGTCAACATGCGCCAGCTTCGCGACACCCGGCGGCTGAAAAGCTGGCTGCGGGCTGGAAAGACCGTCGAGCTTAAAGAGCGGGATCGAGTAATTGCGCGTATCGTTCCGCAGAATGCTCCGGCGGCCCAAGGCAACTGGCCTGACTTCGAAGCTCTCGCCAAAGAGATCATCGGCGACCGTGTTCTTTCTGGGGCCGACCTCGTGGTCGCGGAACGCGGACGCTATTGAGTATTTACCTGGATACGAGCTTTCTGGTTTCGTTGTACCTGAGTGACCGGCACTCGCCAGAAGCCCGGCACCGTATCCAGTCAGCTCCGCCCTTGTGGCTCAGCCCCCTCCATAGCGCTGAGTGGGCGCACTCTATAGGCCAGCACATATTTCGCAAGGAACTCTCACCGTCGGAAGCCCAACGCATGAACGCTCGGATGGAAGAGCACGTGTCGGCGGGTCGATGGGTCTTAGTGCCGATGCCGGAAAACGCATTTGAGCTGTGCGCGGAACTGGCGCGCCGCTATGGGCCAAAGCTGGGAATGAAAACGCTCGACACGCTGCATGTCGCCTGCGCCCTGGAGTTGAAAGCGGAGCGATTCTGGACCTTCGATGACCGGCAGGCGAAGCTGGCGAAAGCTGCGGGATTGAAAACGAGCTAGCCAGGTACAACACTGGTAGAACGAAATGCGAAGTCACGCTCTGCTCTTGCGTCACATCGACGCTGCGCCCTAGCCGTTTTCTACATGCGGATAAGAATTAGAAGTCCAATCATGCGCATGCCCGCATCGGCGAAAACCGCCAGCATCAAGGCTAAAATAAAGCGGCTGTCGGGCTGCAACTGTTCGGGAATCACGATAGACCTTTTACACACGAAGGTTCCCGCCCATTGATCTCCGTAGCGCTGCTCCATAACATCCTTTTGCATCGCAAAATAAGCGACGAGACCGAAGAAGAGCGAGTCGATAAAGTAGCCGAGTTCGCGAATGACGGCCGGCCACATCCGGCAGCGCGTGCCATCTTCCTGAACCACGACGACAGAGAGCAGCCTCTTGCCTAACGTGCTGCCGTGGAGACTCAAGCACGCCACGTTATAGACTAAGAAGCCCGTTGCGCCGGATAGAATCCCGATCAAGCCTGGATGCCTGAATCTTGCAAGCACCCACATCGGCATATGTCCGCTTGAGCTTGCGAGCACGAAGATGCTGAACAGGGCTGCGGCTGCATAGCCCACGCAGTAATGTAGAACATAATCGATGAGGCGTGCCCCTGCTCTGGGCCAGAAAGGTACGCCCAAAGGCATTAGAGGTTCGGTCGCGTAGCCGCCGAAAGAAAAAGTGGAGACGTTTGCCGAGGCACCTGGGAGTTCCGGCACAGGGACGATGGACATGCAAATCTCCCTTCGGGCCAGTCTTCCTTGAGGTTGGAGAGCGGAGAGACGCCCAAACTCGCAGCCACGACTATACACGGTTGTGTCAAGTGGAGCCGTACGTCAATGCGGGCTAGGACCGTTGTGCGGTAATAAGAGGACCGACTTCTCCAGCTACTTTGCCTCTTCCTTCACCTCTTTGACCGTTGCTCCGAACTCGCCCTACGTTACGGCCCGAAGATCGGAATGCGCGCCTTGGATAGCCTGCATGTCGCCTGCGCACTGGAATTAAACGCAGATCGCTTTTGGACCTTCGATGACCGGCAGGCGAAGTTAGCGAAAGCTGCGGGATTGAAAATTTCGTAACGCCTACTTAACCAAAATATCGCGGCCCCAAACGTCGCCTTCCTTCAGCGCCCTTGCAGCTTCTACTCTTCCTCTTCCTTCACCTCGCCGCGCGCCGCCTTGGCCTTCTCAACAATCTTTTCCTGCAGCGCTGCAGG
>DASRWO010000279.1:0-2995 GCA_035654555.1 Candidatus Deferrimicrobiaceae bacterium
GAGAGCCTTTTGCCCATACGTAGCCGTCGATGGTGAAACTAGCACCATTCTTCACGAAACGGAAGCGTTCAGACCACTTGTAATGATTCATTCACGGTTGCGGGATTCGCGTCTGCAGGGTTCATAGCACGGCGGGGCAGATCACCTAACGCCGTTTGAACGAAGCCTTAGCGGCAGACGCTTTCGCGTGCTCGGTATCAGCGGTGTGCCTGTGAGGGGATAAGGTTGGGTCATAAGGAGATCACCTATGACCCACCTTCGCAAAATGATGCTCGAAGAACTCGAGCGTCGTAATTACGCTCAGACTACCATAGACTGCTACATCCAAACGATCGAGGATTTTGCGCATCACTTTCGGCGCCCTCCGGATCAGCTCACTCCTGAGCACATCCGCGAGTACCAAGCGTATCTGTTCCGCGAGAGAAAGCTAGCTGCATCCACCGTGACGCAGCGGCTCGCGGCTCTTCGGTTCTTCTACACGCAGACGATCAAGAAAGCCTGGAGCGTGGCCGCGACACCTTATCCGAAGAAGACGCGACCCCTGCCCAGCATCCTGAGCCCGGAAGAAGTGGCCCACCTCATCGACTCCTCCCAGACTCGGTTTCATCGCATGGTATTGATGACGCTCTATGGCACGGGAGTACGGCGCGCCGAGTTGGCTCGCTTGCAAATTTTCGATATCGACAGCCGACGCATGGTGATCCACATCCGCGGTGGGAAAGGGCGTCAGGACCGAGATGTCATGCTCAGTCCCACGCTGCTGGAAGGCTTGCGCGACTACTGGCGTGGGCTGAAGCGCAAACCCACGGAATGGTTATTCCCGGGCGGATCCCGGCACACCTCCAACCGTCCCATCACTCCCCGAGCCGTGTGGTATGCGTGCCAACGTGCCGCGCAGCGGGCGGGGCTGCAGAACCGGGTTCATCCCCACACGCTGCGCCACTGTTTCGCGACTCACTTACTGGAAAACGGAGCTGACCTCCGCACCATTCAACTGCTCCTGGGACATCACGATCTGAAAGAGACCACGATCTATCTCCATCTCTCGCGACGGCATCTCCACGCCACCGCCAGCCCGCTGGACTCGCTCCAGCTGAAAGATAAGTCACCGCAGAACCCGTAGATGAACCGGCCGCCGCTTGAGGTGGCCGATCTGGTTCGCGCCGCGGGACACGCCTTCATCGAACGCAGCCGCCGGTGGATCACCTGGCAACACCTCACCGTACTGCGAGCCATCGCGCGCTGTCGCACCGCTGCTTTGGGCGGGCATCTCGATGAGTGCATCGACTGTGGGTACCGTCCGGCCATCTCTTACAACAGCTGCCGCAACCGGCACTGCCCGAAGTGTCAAGCCAACGCCCGCCACCGTTGGCTCCAAGCGCGCCGTCAGGAACTTCTCCCCACGCGCTACGTCCATGTTGTCTTTACCCTGCCTCATGAACTGGCGCCGCTCGCCCTGCAGAACAAGAAGATTCTGTACCATCTCTTGCTGCAGACCAGTGCCGCAACCCTCCTCGAAGTCGCTCGCGATCCTAAACATCTCGGCGCCGAGATCGGCTTCTTCAGTGTGCTGCACACCTGGAATCAAAAACTCGAACATCACCCGCACGTGCATTGTGTCGTGCCCGCCGGCGGATTGTCGCTGGATCGCACCCATTGGATCCACCCGCGCTATCCTTTCTTCCTTCCCGTCAAGGTGCTCAGCCGCGTCTTTCGCGGTAAGTGTGTGGCCGCTCTCAAACGCAACTTCCGGCAGGGCAAGTTGGGCTTCCATGGCAACCTGAAACCCCTCGCTCACCCCAAAGCCTTTTCCGCCTGGATAAGAACCCTGTTCCGAAACGACTGGCACGTCTACTCCAAACGCCCCTTCGGAGGCACCGAGCAAGCGCTCTGTTATTTAGGCCACTACACCCATCGCGTGGCCATCTCCAACCACCGACTCGTCTCCTTGACCGATGACCAAGTCACCTTTCGCTGGCGCGATTCCGCTCACAACAATGAACACAAGTTGATGACCCTAGCGCTCGATGAGTTCCTGCGCCGCTTCCTGTTGCACCTGCTGCCCAAAGGCTTCGTCCGCATTCGCCACTTCGGCTTCCTCGCCAACCGCCGGCGTGCCGCTCTCCTGCCGCTTTGCTATCGACTACTCAACGCGGAACAGCCCTCGCGATCCGAACCAGAAGCCCCGCTGGCTAAGCAGCCGAACCCACTTTGGCGCTGTCCCCAATGTGGCGGCCCCATGGTGGTCATCGAGAGACTGACCGCTGCCCAGCTCCAACTCCGTTCTCCGCCGCCCTTTCTCACTGGAGCCGCGGCATGAAACTCCCAATACGATCTCTCTCACTCGGTGCTTCCCATCACCTACAGCCGAGGTATGCCCTCGTCGCCCCACAACCGATCTCCTGGCTTGAAACTTCCGCACGCAAACTACAATCCAACCATTCCCGCCTGCACTCCGATTCGCTCCACCACCGATTCCCCAACTCTTTGTCATCCCGACAACACCATTGAATTTGCATAAACGCTCTCTCACCGGCGGCTTCCTTCAAACAGCTGTATCGGACGCGCCCCGCACGCCTCCCAAAATCTTCCTGCCACCCACTACGGGCGCATCCGATACAGCACTAGCGTTTCTGGCCAGTGTCCGTATTGCCGACCAACCGCCAACAAAAAGGTTCACGGGAGATGCAACTACAGGGCATAGGTCCTCCTGGGCGGTTCGTATCATGAGCATAAAGGGAGAGTCGTCATTGGGCAGCTCCGTCGTCCCCAGACCGGATTGTCCAGCCACCATACTACGGGGAAACTTCAAGGCATCCACAATGTTCTAGCTTGCGACCACTGTCCGCAAGCGAGAAAGTCCGCAGTCGCAAGTCCTGCCGCCAACTCTGTCTGTTCTTAAAAGTTCTCGACCATCCAGGCGTTGCTATCGGTTGTCCAGCCCGCAACCGCCAAGTGCCGGCCATTGGGAGACGGTATTCCTTTCGTGCCCATG
>DASRWO010000280.1:0-12162 GCA_035654555.1 Candidatus Deferrimicrobiaceae bacterium
GAGGCTCATTGACCGGCTGAACACGCGCTGGTTGCGCATGTCGCCAAAAGTCTCGGCGGGTGCTTTGCAGCACGCACGGCAACAGGATGCCCACCGGATTTTCTGCGGACATACGCATCAGGCTGTCCACATCGAAGAGAACGGAATTCATTACTACAACTCGGGCGGTTGGGTCGATTCACGGCTGACTTATCTGACGGTTGATGAAGAAGGAGTGCGCATCCATGAATACAACAACCATGAACACAACGAGCACGAATCCCGCGAGCGAGCTGACGATCGTGATTCCGGCCAAGAACGAGGCCAAGCTGATTCCGGGTTTGCTGACTTCGCTGATGAATCAGGACTACTCGAAGATGTCGAGTACGAAAGTGTTGGTGGCTGATGCCAACTCGACGGATGGAACTCGCGAAGTTGTGCTTAGCTTTCGAGACCGCCTGAATATAAGCGTGATTCGCGGAGGAATGCCTTCGGTGGGACGCAACTTGGGAGCCGCGCACGCAGAGAGTACTTACGTTCTATTTCTCGACGCGGATATTGAACTGGCGCACCCGTCGGTAATTCGACGTGCCGTGGAACTGGCCCAACGGAAACAACTGCACTGCGTCACTACCAATATCCTGTGCCGCGATGGAAGCTGGATGGACAAGCTAATTTATGTGGGCAACGATATCTTTCAGTACCTGTCGCGTCTGCACCATCCCTTTGCAACGGGAATGTTCATGCTGTTTGACTTGAAACAGTTCCGAAAACTTCGCGGATTTCACGAGCAAGTTGCCTTCGCCGAAGATTACTTGCTCACCCAGCAAGTGGAGCGGAAACGATTTGCGATTGTCCGCGGCGGAGTTTACACCACCAACCGCCGCTTTAAAAGAATGGGGCATCTGCGCGTGGGTTGGCTATTTCTGAAGACCGCGATGAACTACTGGAACCAGAACTACTTTTTGCGCGACCACAAATATTGGCAGGCGTAGGTTACGAAGTCAGCCTGTCCGATCTTGGAATCTGTTTTCTTGTCGGCCACGACGAGGCAGGATCCAGAAATTCTCTGGATCCTGTCTTGCGTTAAGAACAAAATCAGGGCAGTACGCGGTGTCAGAAATGCACGACAATTCCGGTTGAGAATCTTGCGTTATTCTGCGTTCCGCTGAAGAAACGCGTTTGCACGTAGTCTCCCTGAATGCGCCATGCGATCAGCTTAATGATTTTGTAGTCAAGTCCTCCGCCGATTCCAGTGGCAAATGACGTGTCCGACCCGGCTAGTCCCGCATTTACGTGCCCAACTCCGACCAGGGCTTCCGCGAACGGACGAAACTTGCCTAACGACAATGACGCTCGAGGTCCAAATAGATAATTATGCTCGGTGACGCCGGGGTTAAAGCTGGAACAAACAATTCCGACCGGTACGTTGGCGCAAGCTGAAAAGCTCTGCGAGCCGTAATGGCCGTCGAAATCGGCGACAATTCCGAGAAAAGGAATGATCTTGCCCTCGATTGAAGCCTCCCAGCCGTTCAGATTGCCGCCAGAACTCAGATCGCTGTGGAGATACGAATAGCCGAAAAAGAGGTTGCCGCTGGTGGGGATCTGGGCGTTTGCCAGCCCCACCAACAAGAACATGACAAAGGAAATGAGTCCGATTTTTTGCATAACGATACGAGCCTGCCTTTCTGGAATGGGGGTAGTTTCGGCGGAGTGAAACTTATTCAGGTTTTAGATGCCCTGAAAAAGGATGGGGTGACAACCTTCGTTCCAGATTTGGCGAAGCAGGGTGCCGAGCGCGGTCGGCCGGAATTCGGCCTGCATTCTCGTAGACAGTACTCGACTTTTCGCCGGCTCGTATCTAATCAGGAAGTCGTAGAAGTTTTCTTAGAACCGCCAAACCAATCCGGTCGATCCCCGAATATCGTTCTGGGTTGCCGCGAGAAGGTGAGTATGCATGTAGTCGAACTGCACGCGCCAGGAAAAATGGTGCATAAAGAGAAACTGGAACTTGCGATCCACGCCGCCGCCGACGTCTTCGGCGATAGGGTAGTGACTTACGTTGTCCGACAACATCCGTTGGGCTCCGCCCATCACCTGTATGAATGGCCGCCACTTTCCATAATTCTTCGAGAGCCTGGGCCCGATAAAAACGTTGTATTGCTGGATGCCGACCCGGTAGAAGCCGCTTCCATCCAACACTACCCCAAAGTAGGGATGCCGGGTGAGGGGAAAGTCTTCAACGGAGGCGTTCCATCCGCGAAAGGTATAGCGGTTGGTAGCGATCACATCGACGAGATCGCCGTAGGCAACTCCGACATATACATTTCCACTCGGGAGCAGTTGCGCTCTCGATGGGGTCGCGAACAGCATCAAGCTCAGGAACGCCAGCACCACGGCTGCGATTTTTGACACGAAAATGATTCCTCCTCCGGCAATTTGTGCCAGCAGCAAATTCTACCTGATTGTGTGAAATCCGTTAGATGCAGTGTACCCGACGCTCAAGATGCCCGCGTTCCAAAATTGTGCAGGTGCAAGTCTGGCACAAACTACTAAAATTTACGCTCTTTTTATGATTCCGAAACCCTTCTGCTTGCGTCTATCTAATAGGATGAAATTCACCAACAGCACTTGGAAAGCATGGCTGGCGCTTGAATTGGCCGCTCTCGGAATTCAACCAAAGGAGTCGAAGTTGAAACTTAGCTTAGAAACTCGACATCGTGGTGATGTGGTGGTGGTTCATTGCCAGGGGCGCATTGTCTATCGCGATGAGGCTACCGCACTTTCGAACCTTGTGGGGGAAATTCTGCAGAGCAGCGGTAAGGTGGTTCTCGATCTCAGTGGGGTCCGTTCCATCGATAGCGCGGGCATTGGCGAACTCGTGCTTGTCCACACCTGGGCTCAAGCGAAACACGCGGAGCTGAAGTATGCCAGCCCCAGTCCGTTCGTGCGCGACCTGTTCTACCTGACCCATCTTGAGTCATTTTTCGAGATCCATCCTGACTTGAACCAAGCCTTGGAATCGTTCCAGTCGAAGGAAGTCTGCGCCGGCTGGTGAATCCACTGGGGCCCATAATCCCGAGTCGTGTCGTATGGTCTGCGTTGCGCGTTATCTAGCTTTCTCGCTGGAAGCGATAGCGGCCGCCTCGCTCCGTCGCTACTGCCTCAGCCACCTTCAAAAATGCCCGTGCGGCATGGGATAGGCCTGCTTCTTTACGGTAGATTAGTCGCAGCTTGCGTTGCACGTGCAACTCACGCACGGGAATTCTCACCAATTCGCCCCGCGCCACTTCTGTTTCCACGCTGATCTCGGGCATCAACGCTACGCCGCTACCCAGGGCAACGAATTGCTTGATGGCTTGCAATGTGGGCAACTCGAGGTCCATGTGTAAGGGCGTTTTGTATTTCTCAAATGTCTGCAGAACTTTGTCGCGATAGGGCGAGGAAACGATGTGTGCTACAAACGACTCCGCTCCAAGTTGACGGATGCTGACCTCTCGCTCCGCGGCTAGCGGATGCCCGGGAGGAACCACCAGCACCAATCCATCGAGATAGGTCACGATCGAGTGCAGTTGGGGCTCGTCGGGTTTGTACGACAGCACACCCATTTCGGCGCTGTGCTGCAATACGTCATCGGGAATGCGACTGCCCAGTGCCCGCTGCACGGTGATTTTGATCATGGGGTGCAGCCGTCGAAATTCCGCCAGCACCGGCAGCAGACAAAGCGCCGTGAATTCATTGGCTGCAATGACCAGCTTGCCCTTTTGCAACTCTCGCAGTTCGACGAGCGATTCATGCGCATCGCGCCGCAGGTTCAAGAGCGTCTCAGCGTATTCGTATAGCACCTGTCCGGCATCGGTGAGCGTACCCTCGCGGGAGGAACGGTCAAAAAGACTTTCGCCCAACTCGTCTTCCAACTTTCGAATGGTTTGGCTCACGGCAGACTGGGTGCGGTAAAGCTTTTCTGCGGCCCGAGAAAACCGGCGCTCTCGCGCGACGCTCACGAAAACTTCAAGTTGTGAAAGCTCCATTGGTTCAGCCTTAATAAAACTACAGTAATCATTAGCAAAACTTATTATAGAAGTATTTCTAATGATTACCATAAAATTATAAGTGTTGCTTCAAGAGCGTTGCCCGGTAGGATGGACCGATACAGTTCTTTTTCTCAAGAAGGAAGACTCATGGCTGAGCCAATGCGCGTCACTGTTTTCGACACAACGCTGCGCGACGGAGAACAGTCGCCTGGTTGCAGCATGAACCATCAGGAGAAGTTGCGTCTGGCGCACCAGCTTGACCGCCTCGGCGTCGACGTGATTGAAGCCGGGTTTCCCATCGCTTCGGACGGTGATTTCGAAGCGGTGAAGGCCGTTTCTGAAGTGATTCGCCGGCCCATCGTTGCGGGACTAGCTCGCGCTTGCCGTCCTGATATCGAGCGGGCGTGGGAAGCCCTGAAAGATGCTGCCCGTCCGCGCATTCACGTCTTCCTTGCGACCTCCGACATTCATTTGCAATACAAACTGCGCATCACTCGCGATCAATGTCTGGCGCAGGCTCGGGATGCTGTGCGATTCGCTAAATCGCTTTGCGATGATGTGGAATTTTCACCCGAGGATGCCACGCGTACCGACACTGATTTTCTGTGCAAAGTGCTCGAAGCGGTAGTGGAGGCGGGCGCCACTACGCTCAACATCCCGGACACGGTTGGCTATACCGTGCCTTCTGAATTCGGCGAGCTGATCGCAACAATTCGCCGCCGCGTGAAGGGAATCGAGAACGTCACTATTTCAGCGCATTGTCACAACGATCTCGGCATGGCGGTAGCGAATAGCATCGCGGCCATTGCGGCTGGGGCCCGGCAAGTGGAATGCACGATTAATGGGATTGGCGAACGCGCCGGTAACGCCGCACTGGAAGAAATTATCATGGCTCTGCGAGTGCGTCGCGATTGCTACCCCTTCGAGACAAGCATTGCCGCTGAACAACTCTTCGCCGCCAGCCAGTTGCTGAGTGAGATTACGGGCGTTCCCGTGCAGCCTAATAAAGCTGTTACGGGACGCAATGCTTTTGCGCATGAGGCGGGAATCCATCAAGACGGCGTGCTTAAAAACCCGTTGACTTACGAGATTATGACGCCGCAATCCGTCGGCGTGCCCGATTCAAAGTTGGTGCTGGGCAAGCATTCCGGCCGTCACGCTCTCAACATTCGCTGTGAACAGCTCGGCTATCAGTTCGACCGACGCGCGCTGGATGATATTTACCGCCGCTTCGTCCGATTGGCCGATAAGATCAAGCACGTGGAGGATCATCACCTGTTGGAATTGATTCGCGATACCCACAAGCCGTCTTCATCGGCCACGCCACTGTTCGAGCCGCTTTCTGTCGCGGCAGCCACTAGTGTGTCGGCACATGAAGCGCAGCGTCCATTTCCGATGGTTCCGCAAACTAATGCATTCGGTGCTCCCATTCCTATTGCAGGCGATCAGCACCACGATCAGGAAGACTATCTCTGGGGCGTGTAGGTGGCCAGTCTTATGGGGGGCACAGCCGCCCTCAGGTGTCCGCCGCGTGCAACGTGTTTCACCGGTGTCGCACTCATTCCTCGGTTGGTGGCTGCAGCGCATTTTCCGCTAAACTAATTTCCGCATGCTTCTAAATCTCACCATTCTCCCCGGCGACGGGATCGGCCCGGAAGTCACTGAGCAAGCTATCCTCGTTCTTCGCGCGGTCGCTGAGCGATTCGGACACCAGTTGCAACTCCAGCATAAGAGCATCGGCGGCGCGGCGCTGGCAGCGGTAGAAGACCCTCTGCCCGCGGATACCGTGCAGGCCTGCCTGACGTCCTCTGCTGTGCTGATGGGTGCGGTCGGAAATCCAGCGTACGATCATTACCCCAATCACCTTCGTCCCGAGGCTGGATTATTGCGACTGCGGCGCGAGCTGGGCGCGTACGCTAACTTGCGTCCTGCGATTTGTTTTCCTGCGCTGGAAGATTCTTCTCCGCTGCGCGCAGAGTTTGTCCGCGGGACCGACCTGATGATTGTGCGCGAGTTGCTGGGCGGCCTTTACTTCGGAGAGCCGCGTTCGATCGCGGGCACGCCCGGATCCCGCTTAGCCACGAATACTATGACTTACGATGAGGCGGCAATAGAACGCATCGCGCGCGTCGCTTTTGATCTAGCCATGAAGCGCCGGCGAAAAGTTTTATCCGTCGACAAAGCCAACGTTCTGGAGTGTTCCCGCTTATGGCGCGAAGTCGTCATCCGCTGCGCGAAGGATTATTCGGACGTGCACCTTTCTCACATGTATGTGGATTCCGCTGCGATGTCCTTGGTGCAGCGCCCTAAAGATTTCGACGTATTGCTCACCGAAAATATGTTTGGCGACATTCTTTCCGACCAGGCGGGCGGAGTGGTGGGTTCGCTGGGGCTGCTGGCTTCGGCAAGTATTGGGGGCCCGGTCGGCTTGTACGAGCCCGTTCACGGCTCCGCTCCCGACATAGCTGGGAAGGGAATCGCAAATCCTCTGGGCGCGATTCTTTCTACTGCGTTGCTGCTGCGGCATTCTTTTCAATTGGAACGCGAAGCTGAATGCATCGAGAATGCGGTCAGCGCAGTTCTGAATGAGGGTTATCGCACGGCAGATCTGCTGCATGCTGGACAGGATTCGGTTACAACGTCCGAGATGGGGAGCAGGGTAGTCGGAGCAGTGAAGACCTCGAACAGGGAAAAAAGATCAGCTTAAGAGTCGGAATTTCAAAGTCATCTCAAAGTCTGGTTGCGGGTCCTCCGGGCAGAGTTTTCACGGGTTGTGGCGCCGCTGCTGGGGTTCGGCCGTCGTACTTTCCGGTTAGGTCGTACCACCGGATCCGCAGCATTTCCTCAAACATCCGTGCTCCATCCATCAAGGGATTGATTCTGGTGCCGCCTACGTGTCCCCATCGCACAGGCACTTCCTCAACACGGAAGCCGAATTTTCGCGCCAGAAAAAGAATTTCGGGATCGAATCCCCAGCGCTCAATGCGCTGCAACGGCAATATAGTTTGCGCTGCGCGGCGCGTGAAAGCTTTGAACCCGCACTGCGTATCCTTAAATTGCAGCCCCAAAATAATTCGGTTCAAGGCGTTGAACACCCTGCCAAAAAGCTGACGGTGCAGCGACTGCCGCTGCGTCTGCAATTCGGCTCGCAACCAGCGCGAGCCGATGGCGATGTCCGCTCCGGCGGCTAAAGCTTGCAGAAGTTTAGGCATTTCCTCGATCGGCGAAGACAAGTCCGCGTCACTGAAAACGACGATGTCGCCACGAGAATTCAGAATTCCATTGCGGACGCTGTAACCTTTGCCGCGGTTGCCGGGATTTTCGACCAGGCGCAGATTCGGATTCTTCTCTGCAAACGTATGCACGATCTGCGCCGTATTGTCGCACGAACCATCGTTTACCACGATCACTTCCGCGTCCCATCCCTGCTGCCGGACGTACGCCAGCACCTTCTCCAAGGTTTCGCCCAAGCGCTGGCCTTCGTTATAAGCCGGAATAACGATGCTGTAGGTCATGTCGTCGAATGGGATCATATAAGTCCGGCTGTACCGGAATGCTTAAGATGTCCCTTTCCACTCATCTGTTGCTTTTCTTAACAAGTTTAGCAAGCGTAAAAAAACTAATCGAATGCTGCTCGCCGGGCCTGTTTACGCTACGTTCCGCTGCTCCAGCAACATGCTGAAGAACTCGTTTACCAGATCCCCATCCAGCAAACCCTGGCGGGCCTTGTCGCGCATCGTCTGTGCGGACTGCTCGTGTCCAATCGCCGGCTTGTAGGGCCGCGCCGTGCGCAGAGCGTCGTATACGTCCACAACCTGCAAAATCCGCGGCAGCACCGGGATTTCACCCTCCCGCAATCCGTCCGGATAACCCGACCCATCCGGATGCTCATGATGGTGCCGGATGATGGGCAACACCAGCCGCAACGATTTCAGAGGCCGGCAGATGTTTTCTCCGGTCACCGGGTGCAACTTCATGATCTTCCATTCTTCCGGTGTAAGGTCGCTGCCTTTCTTCAAGATTTCGTCGGGCACGGCTATCTTGCCCAAATCGTGGAGATATCCACCACGCCGCAACGCCACAATAGAATCTTCGTCCAATCCCAGATGCCGACCTAAATCCGAGGCGGCCGAAGCCAACCGTTCGCAGTGGCCTTCGGTGTAGGGATCGCGTCCTTCCACGATCAGGCCCAAAGTACACAACACCGAATCCGCCGTCTCCAACTCATCCGTAAATTCCTTAACCCGCAGCAACGACTTCACGCGCGCCGTCAACTCCTCGGCCAAGACCGGTTTATTCAGAAAATCGTCCGCCCCGGCCTCAATTCCGCGTAATTTATCGGTACTGTCGCTCAATCCAGTAATCAACACAAATGGAATCAGTCGCGTGGCAGGATTTTCCTTGAGATCGCGGCAAAGTTCGTATCCCGACTTTCCCGGCATTCTCACATCCGAGAGAATCAGATCGGGCGCCTGCCGCCGTACTTCTACTTCCGCCTGTTGCGCGTCGGCCGCCGTCACTACGTCGTACCCGCGCATGCTTAGCAATTGGCTCATCAGTGCCGCGATGCCGGGGTTATCGTCCACCACCAGAATCCGCGGGATGTGCCGCCGCGTCCAGTTGTCGATAACATTTGGGGCGGAAGTCAGATCGCCTCCGGAAGTTTTCCCCAAACTGCTGCTCAAGGCCAGACGAGGGTCACGGGGAAAGCTCATAAGAGTCAGTATCTACAAACAGTAAGTCTACCGCAATGTCAATGCTGGTGTTTATGCATAGTCTCTGCGACGCAATCTCTAGTTGCAGTTTAACGTTATCCCACTTCGGAACTCATCTTCAGAACTTGTGACTTCTTTACTTGTCTCTATAGTGTTTGATGCTTAATCTCGGGTCATGACGTGGCTTTGCCGATTGCGAGAGCAGATGGCCCTGCCGATTTTAATCCTCAGCTTGACGAGCTTTGCCCTTCCCACCACCAAGCCGCACGTGATTACACTTGGAAAATGGAACACGGTTCAATGGCTACCCGGCCTGGGCGCAACTGACGAGAAGCCGGTTGCTCTCAAGGTTCGCCCGCTGTTGATTGACGCCCGCGTCAAGGAATTTACTCTCGGGACCCCGCACGACGTAACGGATCGCCTCTTCGTCATTAGGCGTGCCTTCCGGGTGAACGATAGCCTGCCGCAGGAATCCACTGCTTCGCCGCACTGGCAGTGGCAACGCGGCGGATGGCTGCTGGTTGACCGCGTCTCGGGTCATGTTTCGCCCATCAACCTTCCCGAGTTCAACGCATTCTACTCGGCCGCTAGCTGGTACCGTGACTACGCGGCTTACTGCGGCGTCTCCGATGATGACAAAAAGGTTTATGCGGTTGTCGCACAAATCAGCCGACGCAAGGCAGTCCTGAAGAAGCTTCTTGCCGGAGTGAGCGTCAACATCGGAACAAAGGACTCCGAGCCGGACAGCGCCTGCCCCGTCCCTGGCTGGCAGCGTGCTCCCGCGCGCGTTACGTTTGAGCCGACAGGAGTTCCCAAGCAGACCTTCGCGATCCGCGCCCACACCGTGGATTTGGTAGCCGATGAACAAGACGACGACGAAGAAGCCGCCAAGTAGAGAGAACCTTTCCTGTGTTCGAACCATTTGATTCGAACCAGTCAATTTGATAGACGACGCCTGCTAATCCCCCGTCGCCTCGACTGCTGGGGGTTCCTGCGCGACGGTACTCTCCTTCACTTTCGCGCTCGTAACCAGAATGACGGACAAAACTACGATTGCGCTTCCCGCTACTATGAACCGGTCTACGCGTTCGTGTAGAATCAGCCATCCCAAAAACACCGCGATCACCGGATTCACGTACGCATACGTCGACACTTTCGAAGTGGGCACATGCTCCAGTAAGTAAATGTAAGCCGTGTAGCCGATCCACGATCCGCAGACCACCAGATACGTTACCGCTGCCACGCCTCGAGCCGTCCATGAAGCGCGGGAGAAATCTCCTACCAGCGATGCCAACAAGAAGCTCCCCAGCCCTGCGGCCGTTATCTGCCATGCGGTAGCGCTAAAACTATCCATGCCTGATTGCCAGCGCTTCGACAACACCGATCCCAGCGCCCAGGAAAAGGATCCACCGAGCAGCGCCACGCAGGACACGAGTTCGCGGCGTCCCAGAGACGAGGTTGAATGCAGCTGCGGCCAGAACAAGACGAATAAACCCACAATCCCCAATGCCAACCCAGCTTTGCCTCGCCACGAAATGCGATGGTGACCTAGCAGCAACGAATCCAGCACCAGAAACCACAGCGGGGTGATGGCAATAATCAGAGCTGCTAAACCTGATGGAACAGATAACTCCGCCCATGCGAGTGTTAAATTCCCGCCCATGAGCAGCAATATACCCACCACGGCCGCAAGAGCAATTTGCCGGGCGGAGTACCAAATCCTGCGGCCCGTTAGCGCGCATACCGCCAGCATTACCACTCCGGCGATTGAAAAACGCACGGCGCACATCAGCGCCGGAGGAATTCTTTGCACCGCAATATCGATCGCCAGATATGTTGAGCCCCACAACAGATACACCAGCCCGAAGGCAAGAATCACCGCAAACCGGCTTGGCCGTTCTGTCGTGGACATGGGAATCGATGAAGACAGGAAGACTAAAAGATATCAGACCAAGGCCGGCATCTCTGCTCCTGCGGCCGTTCTTTGCGCTATTACCAAAAGGTACTTAAGGGGGTTACACCGTGGCCGTCCGCCACGTATAATACTTGAGAAGACAATGTTTACCGATGCTACGCAAGAACCCCAATTCGCATTTGCCCGAGTGCTGGCTGCGCTGCCTCGTGTGTCCGCGGCGCTATCGTGCGAATTTGCCTTCCCGGCTTCGTCCCAGCCTGTTCGGTAGCGACTAGTAAACCTTCCTGCCTGATTCGTCTCGGCCCGACATATGCCCGGGCCCTGCCGGTTTTCTTTCCGATTCAAAACAAGGCGGCTCACAACTGACAGCTGCTCACGGAGGATCCAATGACCACCAAGACCATGCCTGCGACGACCGCAACTGCCGGCCCAAAGATCATGACCGCACTGCCAGGGCCGAACGCCAAGCGCGTGTTGGCCAACGATGAGAAATATATTTCACCGTCGTATACGCGTTCGTATCCTCTGGTGGCCAAGAGTGGCCGGGGCATCGTAATTACGGATGTCGATGGCAATGAGTTTTATGATTTTTCCGCGGGCATAGCCGTGACCTCGACTGGCCACTGCCATCCGCATGTGGTTTCCGCTGTGCAGAAGCAGGCGGGTGAGCTGATCCACATGTCAGGTACGGATTTTTATTACGAGAACATGGTTGAACTGGCGGAGCGCTTATCCAAGGTCGCGCCCATGCCGGGGCCGCACAAAATCTACTACGGCAATTCGGGTGCGGAAGCGATTGAGTGCGCCCTCAAGTTGGCGCGGTATCACACCAAGCGGCAGAACATCATCGCGTTCTTTGGTGCGTTTCACGGGCGGACCATGGGAGCGTTGTCACTGACTGCCTCGAAACCGCAGCAGCGGCGCCGCTTTGCGCCGCTGGTACCGGGCGTGACGCACATTCAATACCCCGACCTATACAGGGGACGCAAAGATGCCACGCAGGATCCCGACGCTTTCGCTCTGAGTTGCGCACGCTTCATCGAAGAGAAACTGTTCAAGACCACACTGCCTCCCGAGGAAGTGGCGGCGATCTTTGTCGAGCCGGTGCAGGGCGAGGGCGGGTACGTGGTTGCGCCGACGATTTTTATGCAGGAGCTGCGCCGGATTTGCGATCGTCACGGCATCCTTCTGGTGCTGGACGAAGTGCAGAGTGGCATGGGACGCACTGGGAAATGGTGGGCAGTTGAGCACACCGGAGTTGAGCCGGACATGATATGCATTGCCAAAGGCATTGCGTCCGGCATGCCGCTGGGCATTACACTCACGCGTTCTGACATCATGGACTGGGTGCCAGGTTCACACGCTTCGACTTTTGGCGGAAACCCCGTGTGCATTGCGGCGGCGCTGGCTACACTTGACGTGATTGAAAAAGAAAACCTGCTGGAACACTCCACGGAAGTGGGCGCACACATGATGAAGCGCATGTCAGGCTGGACCTCGAAGTTGAAGTTGGTCGGCG
>DASRWO010000281.1:0-6035 GCA_035654555.1 Candidatus Deferrimicrobiaceae bacterium
GGCAGATCGTACATCGTATCCTTCTCCGCATTAAGCTTCGTGTGAACGATCGGCCCGTCGGGATCAGCCCACCCTTTGCTAGTCGCCACAATGGTACGTTCCGCGCCGGCTTCCGCGTGCGCCATGAAGCGCGTTTGCGCCGGATGCCACTGATACTGTGCGCTTCCGAAAGTTGAGACCTCCACTGGCCCGGCGAAGCTAACGCTTTTGTCCCGCGGGCCGTTAAATGAAATCCGCACGCGGTGTGCGTTCTGCTGGTCTCGATTGACCACCATCAGCGCCCATGTTGCATCCGGACGCTTCACCGCATACGCCGTCACTAATTCATGATCGGCGCCATCTTGCACATCGCTCTTTGCCGAGAAGACCTGATGCTCACCGCCAGCCGCCTGCACCCAATCCAGATTGATTAGCTGTGCTACAAAGAATTGAGCCAGCGGCTGTTGAATCTGATAATTGGCATCGACGGTAAAGATTCCGAAGGTTCCGGGAGAGCTGTTGCATCCCGGTTCCATCTGCAGCGGCAAATAATGAAAGAAATAAACGGCGTTTCCGCCGGAATTCAAAAATGATCCGATATAATCCGCCAGCCAGACTGCGGCAAAAATATCCTGGTAAGTTTCGCTGGCGGCGGAAGAAAGATTTCCCTCCGTGATGAACATGGGCATGTCGGCCGGAATTCCATCCTCATGCCATACATCCATAATGTGGCTCACCAACTCGGGCTCGTCATACAAGCTACCCCACGGAATTCTGCACGGATCAAGCGGATAGTGCTCGAAAGAAAAGAATGCAAGATCGTCCATGCGCCCGTGCTGCTTCAGATAGTCTATGAACCGCGCCGTCCACGAAACTTTTCCATTCGCATCCGGCCAAACTTCGATATCCTTGTTCACTCCCTGAAACGACGGTCCGCCCAACTTAAGCTTCGGATCCACGCGATGCAGCGCCGTCGCCCACTGCAGATAAAGTGCGGCGTAATCCTCCGGCAACATATACTGCCCATCGGCTTCTTCACCCATTTCGATGTAAGAAATCGGATAACCGCGCTTCTCTAAATACGCAATTTCCGCTGCTGCGTTGTCGGGAGTGTCATACAGCATCGCGATCGGCATCATCGCGGGCAGCCCGCGCGTAACGCCGCTGGTAAAAAAAAGATCAAATCCCATCTGCGCCTGTTTCGTGGATCCCAGATCTGACGGCTGATGCCAGGGGTCGACAGACGAACTGTAGGTCGTTGTCTGTTCCTGGTCCGGAGTGTGCCGCAGAATGTCGTGAAACGCGCCATCATCCGTGCTGGTGCCGAGATAGAGTTCGCGAATGGCGTAACCCACGCAATTACGAGGGTCGGCGGGACCGTCTGCATCGCAAGTGTTCGACGATTCAGTCATCCAGATCCGCAAGAATCGAACGGGCATGGGAACGAGGCTCAATCGAATTGTCTCGGTCTTGCCGTTTCCATCTGTAACCGTCCCTTGCGGAAAGCTCTGCCAGACGCCGCGCGTAACGGCTTTGATGGGGTCCTCGCCCGTCCAGTACTGCACGACATAATGTCGGGCGTAGGGTTCTCCCCAGGCGATGCGAATGCTGTCGACCTGCTGAATTTGCGCCAGGTCCATCACCACCCACTGCGGATGCAGAGTATCGCTCTCTCCGGTGAATCGTTCGGTGAGATATGGATTGCTCTTCCAGAAAGTGTTCAGATCGCCATCGTCCAGCCGTGAGAATCCCACGTTGTCGGTGCCGTCATTGCGCGTGGTGCCGCGGCGCGGCAGCGCGTAGCCGTACGAGTAACGGATCATTCCCGTCGGAGTCGATGAGCCGGTGAAATATCCTTTGCCGTGGGCAGCGCTGCCATCACTCCATGTCCCTTGCGGATTCCAATGCCAGGCCTCGATGGCCAGCTCTGTGTTCTGGCGGTAAGTGACTGGCTGCCAGCCTGAAGCCAAAGTCTGCTCGAGTGTTGGCTGCAGTAGATCTTTGTCGATTGCTTCTACGCTGATGCGGTCAACGCCCGCCCCCAGAGTTTCCTTCGGTACGAAATGATTTGTCGGGTGAGACGTATCAATCTCGATGAGTTGTGCCGCGACCATGTTCGCGAGAGAGAAGCATCCCAGTAGAAGCGCAAGACACGCCATAATCCTTTTCAATGTAAGTTCGCCTCCGGCTAGGTATTGAAACGATTGAATAAAGGAGTATAGGGGAAATAATCGAAAACATCCTTAATAATTGTATTGCAGCCAGGTTTTTCTTTGCTGGTCAGCAGGCGAACTGGGAAGCCGCCAAGAAATCGAGCGGCCTATTGCCCCCGCATCTGCCGCACCATTTCCAGCAGAGAAGAGTGCGCCAGCGGCGCTGGGGTGAGAGTGACCGCGAGCATGAACAACGCAAATGCCGCCAGCCATAATCGCGCGCCTGAAACTCGCGGCCACTCCGCCACTTGCGGATGACGAAAGCTGCTCAGCCACAGCAGGATGGCCCACACGAACCAGCCGGTCCACAGGTAATACGCCATGGGCAGCAGAATTAGAATCGTCATCCGCGACACTAATTTGTGGGTTCGCGGTGCAATCGAAAAAATAATATGTCCGCCATCGAGTTGCCCGCCAGGCAGCAGGTTGAGCGAGGTGGCCAGCATCCCGACCCAGGCGGCAATTGCAGTAGGGTGCAGCAGTATGTGGCTTAAGGGCAGCGCCGCCGCTCCGTGGATCAGTCCGATGGAAGCCAGCAAATAGTGCACGAGCGTAAAAATCAGCGGATATCCAAGTTCATAATCCAGCTGTCCAAGTCCGGGATGGATCGGCTTTGACCAAGCGAGTGAAACTAAAAGTACTGCTAAAGCCACGATGAAGCCCGCGATGGGCCCGGCAATTCCTATATCAAATAATGCGGTGCGAGAGCGTATACGCGAGCGGATGAGAATGACCGCCCCCATCGTCCCAATGGGCGTGGGCATCGGAATGAAAAACGGCAGCGTCGCGTACACGCCATAACGACGGCAGTATAAGTAGTGACCCATCTCATGGGCCAGAAAGAACAACATCAACGTGGCCATGAACGGCACGCCGCCCAGTAGACGCGCCGGATGCGATCGCAGCCATCCGGCTGGAAAGAAAGGAACCGCCTCACTGCGTCCTGCCCGATCGACGATAGGGGCGTCGCTGAACGAGAGCGCTGGACGGTTGTGCTGGAAATTGTACTGCATCCGCGCTCCCATCACTAGCGTGGTGAAACACGTAGCCAGCAATAGAAGTATATGCAGCCAATATCGTTGCTTCGGCCGGCTCGGAGACCACTTCGGCAGCGGCCGGTAATACTCGAGAGTGGAAGAGACCGGGGAAGGAGTTGATTCGGACATGCGATTGTCAGCCTCGCGGTTTCATCGAGGCCTTTCTTTTAGATGCTACTACTCGTGGCAAAATTTCGCGCGGAAATGCGAGAGACGTTTTTCTCTAGCGAAAATTAGAGAAAGCTCTTACGGAGATTTATGCCGCCAGAGGAAGGGCAAGAAACCAGCAGCTGGAAGCCGCACTGATTAATCTATCGATTGCAGCTCTTTGCCCGGTTTGAAACGCACGGCTTTGCCGGGAGGAATCGACACCTCCGCGCCGGTGCGGGGATTGCGGCCGATACCAGTCTTGCGCGGGCGCACGTTAAACACGCCAAATCCGCGCAGCTCAATGCGATTGCCGCGAGCCAGAGAATTCTTCATGCTCTCGAAGACGGTTTCCACCGCCAGCTCAGCCTTGGTTTTGGTAATACCGGTTCTGGCCACCACTTCGTTTATGATGTCGAGCTTAATCACGCAAGGCTCCCGGGGGCGGTGTGAAAATCATGCCTCAAGTGATTGATGCTATGGGAGATAACGGAGATTGTCAACGGGAGCACCTCTCCCGTAAACGGAGGAAGGAAAAAAGAATGAGTAATTTCCTAACCGTCTATTTCTGATTTCCCGCAGCGGTCTGAGCTTTCCGCAGACCTATCTCCCGCGCTCTTCTTCTTTGAACATGTACTTAATCGCGGGCTTGTAAATCATTAAATTCGGTGCGCCATCTTCGCGGATCACCTTGATGCAGGTCTTGTCGTACCACTCGATGATGCCATGCACTTCCTCGCCGTCGCGCAGCACAATCACCATCGGAGTCCGCGACTGCATCTGCTTCTGATAATAAAAATTCTCCGCGTTGGTCTGTTCCGGAGGAGCTGTCTTCCGTCCACCGCTGGCCCCACCAGCCCGCTCGCCACGATCGTGTCCGCGATCCGATCCACGCTCTGGACGCTCGTGCCGGTCCCGGCGTTCCGCCATCTGTGTGTGATTGGAGTTATGGTTCGGGTTATGGTTGCCGTGGTTGTGATCCACGCGTGGCAAAGCCGGACGGATCAGCTTGCGATTGGCAAAATTCTCGTCGTCGGCTAATGGCTTGGCCGGAATCGGATCCATAGTCTCTTTCATAGTAGCGCTGCTCCTGCACACGCGTTCGCGCAAAAAACTTTACAAAAAACCCCTGGAAGTAATAAGAAGGCGTGAAATTTTCCCTACCGTACCACACAGGTTTCCCCGTGACAATGGAACTCTCGTGCCACTACTCCTCCCTTTGATATCGGGGTGGGCGATGCTGGAAACTCCTAATTTGACCTAAGTAGTATTGGTCATGTCCGTTCCTCTGCGTTCCCGGCCGTTCCAGGCGACTACCGCCACCAGCGTTGCAACGATCACCACGGTCCAAGCCAAAACTGGCGGATACATACCACGATAACGGTTCTCCGCCAACTTCGCCTGGATTACTACGTTGCGCGAGGAAAGCAGATTCCCCAGTTGATAGGCGAGCCCCGGGAACGTCCCCCGCACCTCAGGTGGAGAGAGTTCATTCAAATGCGCCGGAATTACTCCCCATGCGCCCTGCACCATGAACTGCATCAGGAATCCCCCGAGCGCAAGCATGGGAACAGTGTGCGAATAAGCCCACAACGGAATCACTGGAATCGCCAGCAGCGCGGCAATCACAATCGCCTTCCGCCGCCCGATTTGTTCCGACCAGGTTCCAAACAAAACCCCACCCAGCAGCGCGCCGATATTCGCCACCACTGTGATGAACATCACTGTCTTCGGATCAAGATGATGCCCTTTGGTCAGGAAGGTCGGATACAGGTCTTGCGTCCCGTGGCTAAAGGAGTTGAAGGCAAACATCAGCACGATCAGCAGAACAAAAGTGCCGAGATAAGTCAGGACGTCCTTCCCCAAACCTCTCTTCGCTGTCTTCGAAACCTGCCCCTGCAGCCATGCCGGCGATTCGTCTACCTGCGAACGAATGTAGATCACCAGAAACGCCGGCAGCGCACCGATCACAAACATTCCGCGCCAGCCCACAAAGCGAAATGCCGTACCGAAAACCAAAGCCGCAATCAGAAAGCCTACGGAGTAACCTTCCTGCAACAATCCGGAGAAAAATCCGCGACCCTCCGCGGGAAGAGTCTCGAAGGCAAGCGCCGCGCCCACGCCCCATTCTCCGCCCATGGCGATTCCGAATAACGCCCGCGTGATTAGAAAAACCTTTAGTGAAGGAGCGAAAGCCGATGCGAGTTCGAACACAGAGTACGCGATGATATCCACCATCAGGGTCGGGCGCCGTCCGAATTTGTCGGCCATCAGTCCGAAAAGAAATGCGCCCAGCGGACGAAATGCCAGAGTAAGGAAAATCGCTTCCGCGACCTCTGAAACTTTGGTCTGGAACTGCGTTGCAATCGCGCTGACGCAGAAGGTCAGGATAAAAAAATCGAAAGCATCCAACGACCAGCCCAGGAAGCAGGCCGTAAAAGTGTTCCGCTGTAGAGGCGTGAGGCGGCGGAAATGTCCGAAGAACTCCATCGAAATCCCTTCGCGCAACTCGGTACCGCCCGGAAAGTCCTGCGAATGCTAGCATATGTTTTCAATCAGCAATCAGAAATCGTCATCCTCTTCCATGCCCGAATCCGACTATCCCCAACGCCAGGCGCCTGATTCGCTGATGCTCACCGGCTTCTGGTATCGTGCTCTG
>DASRWO010000282.1:0-13189 GCA_035654555.1 Candidatus Deferrimicrobiaceae bacterium
ACCTATGTCCGGAAAGAAGAGCGATGCTAAACTCGCCGCCAGCCGCCGCACCTTCCTCAAGGCTGGCATAGTCGGAGGCGCTGCCGCTACGCTGGCTCCGCCCCATCCCGCGCTGGCCGCAGCGCGTGAGCTTGCGCCTGACTCCCCCGCTTCCGATATCAAGCCCTTCGAGCTGGATGAATTGACCATTGCTGATCTTCAGGCGGGAATGAAATCCGGCAGGTTCACCGCCCGCTCCCTGGTGGAAAAATACTCCAGCCGTATCGACGAAATCGACAAGCATGGTCCTGCCATCAACAGTGTTATCGAACTCAATCCCGACGCTTTCTCCATCGCCGAAGCCCTCGATCAGGAGCGCCAAGCAAAAGGCCCACGCGGACCGTTGCACGGTGTGCCGGTCCTGATCAAAGACAACATTGATACCGCCGACAAAATGATGACCACTGCCGGTTCGCTCGCCTTAGTCGGCTCCAGGCCCGCGAAAGATTCTTTCGTCGCCCAACAACTGCGTGCCGCCGGCGCCGTCATTCTGGGTAAAACAAATCTCAGTGAGTGGGCCAATATTCGCTCCAGCCACTCCACCAGCGGATGGAGCGGCCGCGGCGGCCTCACCAAGAATCCCTACGCTCTTGACCGCAATCCGTGTGGCTCAAGTTCCGGTTCAGGCGCGGGAGTGTCGGCGAACCTGTGTGCCGCTGCCATCGGTACCGAAACCGATGGGTCCATCGTCTGTCCTTCGTCCTCGAATGGAATCGCCGGAATCAAGCCTACCGTCGGCCTGGTCAGCCGTGCCGGCATCATCCCTATTTCCCACAGTCAGGATGGCGCGGGTCCAATGTGCCGTACCCTGCGCGATGCCGCGATCATGCTGGGTGTGCTCACAGGAGTCGATCCGCGCGATTCAGCCACCGCAGCTAGCCAAGGCAAATCGCTGACGGACTACGCGCACTTCTGCGATGCCAACGGCCTGAAAGGCGCCCGCGTTGGAGTTGCCAGAAAGTACTTCGGATTCAATGACGCCGTCGACGCTCTCATGGAGCAATCCCTCGATGTCATGAAAAAGCAGGGCGCCACTGTGATTGACCCAGCAGATATCGAGACTTTGGGTAAGTTCGATAAGAGCGAACTGTTGGTGTTCATGTATGAACTTAAAGCCGACCTGAATAGCTACCTTGCAGCCTTGGGACCCGACGCTCCGGTAAAGACCTTAAAAGACATTATCGATTTCAACGAGCGCAATCGGCAGAAAGAGATGCCTTACTTCGGCCAGGATTTATTTTTGAAAGCCGAGGCTAAAGGTCCACTGACGGAAAAGGCATATCTTGATGCTCTCGAGAACAATCACCAACTCGCCCGCACCGAAGGCATCGACGCTACCATGGACAAGTATCATCTCGATGCCATTGTCGCGCCCACCGGTGGCCCGGCTTGGCTTACCGACCTGGTCAACGGCGATCACGTGGCCGGGGGAAGCTCGAACGCCGCCGCTGTCGCGGGCTACCCTAACATAAATGTCACCGCCGGCTTTATTTCCGGTCTTCCGGTGGGAATCTCTTTCTTCGGACGTGCCTGGAGTGAACCTACCCTGATTCGGCTTGCTTACGCCTTCGAACAAGCCACTAAAGCACGTCAGGCTCCGCGCTTCTTGCCTACAATCGGGACCGGCCAGTAACTGGAGCCTATATCTCAGACGGTATTACAACCCTGAGCGGCTCGGGACCCCTCTAACCTGAAGTCACTCTAATATATTCTGCGATTTGTATTGTCGTGTTAGCCTTACCTGCAAGGGGGTGTTGATGATGATGAACAAGGTAGTAGCTTCCCTACAGAAGGAGTACTCCCGTCTTGAAAAAGAAATGGGACAAGTAGGGAAAGCACTGGACGCCCTCGGCCATTCGAATGGGAAGAGGCTCAAGTTGACCGGCCGTACCTTGAGCAAGGATGCCCGTCGCCGAATTGCCGAAGCACAAAGGCTCCGCTGGGCGAAGGTCCGAAAGGCCGCCGCCAAGGTAGCGAAGTCATAAGTAGAGCAATGCTTTCGCAAGCGCCGCAGCCGGCCTCGTTCGTAACCCATCGCGGACGAGGCCTAAGCTTCGGAAAGCATGCATCGGAAAGTAAGACCTCAGAATCCTTTACCGAATTTCTTCTTACCTTCGACTAAGTCCACCGGAACCATCTCAGCGCCAGCGCGAAAGAAACTCCACCCCAAACAATCATGATGAGCAACCGCGGCCACTGGCGGATCAGCGGAGTACCCTCCAGTATGCAGGCGCGTAACGCATCATTCAAAGCGGTGAGGGGCAGCGCTTTGATCAACGGCTGAATCACGGCGGGAAACCGTTCGTAGGAAAAGAACACTCCGGAAAAAATCCACATCGGCATCATGACAAGGTTCATGAGGCCGCTAACACTCTCAATTTTCTGCGCCCGGCTCGCGGTCAGCAATCCCACTCCACCAAACGCGAGAGCTCCCACCGTTCCGACCAGCAGGATCGTGAAAATCGACCCCAGTACTTTCATGTGGAAGACGAGAACGCCGAGTGTCAGGAGCAATCCGATTTCGATAACCATCAGCACCAGCCGGCTGGACATTAGAGCCAGCAAAAAATCTCCCCGGCGCATAGGCGTGCCTACAAAACGCTTCAGTAGTTTGCGCTGCCGCATGTCGACCAGCGCAAATCCCACGCCCCACATTCCTGAGTTCATCAAATTCATTCCCAGCAATCCAGGAATCAGGAAGTCGATATAGCGCGATCCGGGCTCGGACGAAGTGACCACACTTGTCGTCACTACGTCTTTGCGGCCCGCAGCCGCCTGCAGGGCATCGTCGGCTTCGGACTTAGCGAGCACACTCTCTGGCCGCGCCGGGTCGTAGCGATATTGCAGCCCTCCACTACCATCAGGCTCGATCACCAGATCGTATTTCCCCAGCCGGAATCCCTTTCTGGCAGCCTGTTCGTTTTGCACGTCGATCTTGAACGACGCATGTTGCGGAGACCGCTGCAACAGTGCCTCCGCCTGCTCCGCCCCCGTCACAATCGCAACCGAAGACGCATCGGCTGGCTTATTGCGGAAGGCAATTCCCAGTCCCACCGCCAGCAATAGCGGAAACACGAATACCCAGAACACCACCTCAGGCTCGCGCTTCAACTCCAGCATGCGCGCGCCTAGAAGATGCAGATATCCCGACCAGCGTCCGTTCCGCTTCGGCGGCTTACGGCCCGGGGCCGGCAATTTTGTATCCGGCGTTTGCTGTGCTAGCGCCATATTGGTTTCCTCGCCGAACGCTTTACTCTTCCCGCAAATGTCGACCCGTCAGCCGGACAAACACATCTTCCAGGCTGGCCTGACGCGTGGTCAGATGCTCCAGTTTGCTCCCCTGCTTTCCAATCGCATCCAGCAGAGCCGGAATCGCCAGATGAGGTTCCTTCACGCTGAGAGCGATCATGCCATCATCCTCGCGGACGGACTCCACGCTGGGCAGAGCTTGCCAGATCTCGAGCCCCGCTCCGTCGGAATTTTCGCTGATCCTATGACCGACGGCAAACTCCACCACGTGATGGCCGCCCAGGCGTTCGATCAAACTCGTGGGCGATCCCTCAGCGATGATCTGCCCGTGATCGACGATAGCCAGCCGGTCGCACAACCGTTCCGCTTCATCCATATAATGCGTGGTCAGCAAAACGGTGCCGCCATGGCGTTGAAACTCGCGAATAATATCCCAAAGCTGCCGCCGGCTCTGCGGATCGAGACCCGTGGTCGGCTCATCTAAAAAAAGAATTTTCGGATTGCACACCAGCGCCGTTGCTACCGCCAGCCGCTGTCTCTGCCCGCCGGAAAGTTTTCCTACCCAGGCGTCCGCCTTCTCCGTAAGCTGCAATTGCTCCAGCACCTCATCGGAGGAGCGCGGTTCGCGATAAAAACTGGCAAACAATTCCACCGTTTCGCGCACCGAAAGCTTTTCCGATAGCCGCGTCTCCTGCAGCGAAATCCCCAGCCACTCCCGCATCTCGCGCGCATCCTCGCGCCAGGTGTGGCCAAAAATCAATACTTCACCGGAAGTCGGCTCGAGCAATCCCTCCAGGATTTCAATGGTTGTCGTCTTCCCTGCCCCGTTCGGGCCGAGTAGCCCAAAACATTCCCCGGCTTCAATCTGCAGGTTAAGCCCGCGCACAGCCTCAACCTTACCGTCGTAAGTCTTGCGCAAATCGCGACATTGGATGGCAACGGCCACTGACAGATTCTAGATGATAGTGCGCCAATACTGAACGGCCAAGGATGGGAGTCTTGGTTGAGGTAGCGGAGAAATAAATTCTGCTCTCTCGTTTATCGCCCGTTTTATCGCCCGGAGGCCATCTCTCCTGGCCCATTCGCCGGTGGCGGCAAATCCGGCGGCAGAGGAACGATTGGACGAGGATTAGAACCGTCGTCCGCCCCCGTTCCTGGTTGCGAATCTTCCCCGGGACGCTTCAGGCTGGGTGCCGTCGCTGGACGTTCCTGCGGCTCTCTCTGAGCTTCTTTATCCGCCGGGTGCTCCAGGATGACTTCCTTCTGCGTGCGAACTATTTTTTCGCCATCCACTTTCATGGTCTCAACTCGGACTACTTCGTCGCCTATAAAGCGAACGAAATCGACATCCGCCGGGGCGTCGCCATAGATCCACTCTTCATATTGCGTTTCCCCGTCCCTTTCGCGAACTTTCTTCGGAGGCTTACCTTTGGCATGCAGCACCATCTCCTGATTCATCCCCACCAGTACGTGATGCGCTTGAATGGCCGACTTCACCTTTGGAGGCACGCTGTCGAGGTAGGCTTGCTCCTTGCTTCGCGCCTTAAAATCAAGCACCGGAAATAACAGATCGCGCACCTGCCCGGCCGTCATCTCAGGGACGTACTTATCGAAATAGAGGTCCACGCAGGAGCCATGTGCATTGGTTTGCGGCATCGCGTCCGTCTGCGCTACCGGGCCATTGGCCCCATAAACCTGTACGTGTTGGTACCACTTTTTCCTCAGTATCGGTCCCCCGTTAATCTCGAAACGGATGTGATCGTTCTTGATTTGCACAAACGAGATGTGCGCCGGATCGCCCGGCTTCACCGCCGGCCCCCAGAGATTCAGCGCCTGCTCCAAGTCCACGCCGTTAGGTGTGATCACCCCCTGCTTCAGTTGAAGTCCCTTGGTTCCCATGGGGAAAGCCGTCCGCGCATAGACCAATTGAGTTTCGAACACACGAATAATCTCTAAGCGGGTTTGCTTGGAAATGTGAGGGGCGTTGGCAGAAATCGGCGCAGAGGCCGGCTCCGCTGGAGCACCGGCCGTCTGCTTAGGCGGTGAACCAGGCGGAGGAATCTGGGATTGTCCCGCATCATTCGATTGGCAGAAAGACGCGGAAGCCGCGAAAAGAATCAGGGAAGCGAGAAGAGGACTACGACGTGAAGGTCGCATGCAACACCCCGGGCGTGACGCTTATTATATGCGATGGAGCCCAGGGATTGAATGGTTGCTGGCAATTAAAGATAAAACGCGAAACCCCTACACGCTTTCCGGGCCCCGTTTCTTGTACTGCTGGCACTTAACCATAATAGCCGATCGCAGACGCGTACGCAGATCTTCGGGCAGCTCGTACAATTGCGAATCGCGATAGATTTCGATCGTCTTCTTGGTTGTGTCACAAACCACATAGCAGTTATGGCACCAGGAAAGATGGTTCTCCAACTCCACTTTGGTGTTTTCGTCGATTACGCCGTCCAAATAGTTCGTCAGCTCGTGCAAAAATTCAGAGCATTTCACTGGTCGCCATCTCCACTCTCGCGTTTCTGAAAGTAACGTCCCAACCGCTCGCGTAGCTGTAATCGCGCCCGCAGCAACCTCGACTTTACCGCCGGCACGCTCAATTCCAGAGCCGCCGCCGTCTCCTCGGTCGAAAGTCCTTCCACGTCCCTCAGCACAAACACGGTCCGAAACCCTGCGGGCAGGCCCTGGATCGTTTTACTCAAAATCTCCCGCAGTTCAGCCTGCGTATATTGCTGCTCCGGATTGGGACTCCAATCCGCAATTTCTCGCGGAAGAGAATCATCTTCCGTCTTAATGTCTTCGTCCAGCGAAACCGTGCGCTCCGGCTTCTTCCGGCGCAACTTCATCAACGCTTCGTTGACCGCGATCCGCACCAGCCAGGTATAAAACTTCGATTGCTCCTGGAACTTCTGCAGATTCCCGTACGCCTTAAGAAACGCCTCCTGCACCACATCTTCCGCGTCCTCGCGGTTTTGCGTGATGTGTTGCGCAATCCGAAAAACGTTCCGGTCGTACCTGCGTACCAACTCTTCGAAGGCCGAGTCGTCGCCCTGCTTGGCCGCCCGCACCAGGGTTAGCTCATCGGTGACAGGCCCTTCTAGTTTGTTTTGGATGGTTTCCATTCTCTCGACGATGCAGTATTTTGGTGCGACAAATCACCAAACGCGATTCTGAAAGGCAAGCTGTTATTCTACTTGGTAACCTGCTTCTTTGCCCAATCGCTTTCAGGTTTCTTGCGGAACATGTTTTGAGGTAGAGTCGATGAGGTGACTGTGACGCGGTCGAACACGTCCTGACGTACTCTGGGACAGTCCCACAAGTGCCGTATAATCAGCAGTTAGAACCGCGAGTTTTCGGGGTTGCCCCCGGGAGAACACCACCAAGGACAAACGGTTTTTCAGCATGGCGGAACGGAACCACAAACAGGACGAAGCGCAGTCCGGGCAGATCGAGGAGATCGTCGCGAGCGCGGTTTCACACGTGCTTCAAGCGCAGGTTCCCGCACTTCAGGCGCAAATTGTGCAGCGAGTGCTGGAGGTATTACCGCGGCAAGCCAGCCACGCTGCTCCCGGTTCCACTTCGTCCAAACCTTTGGTGCATGCCGTCGCCAAGATCCATGCCGGCGCCACCCAAAAAGAAATTTTGCGCGGCTTATTGGATGCCGGCAGTGACTACAGTTCCCGCATCGCTTTGTTCGTAGTGAAGGCGGGAGCCGCGTCAGGATGGCAATCCCGCGGCTTCGGCGACGACGAAACAGTCAAGGATTTCGCGCTTGATCTCAGCGCGGGCCCGGCAGCGCACACCTATCAGAATCGCGTAGCAACTCCGGGAAATGTCGCGGAGATGGGCCACCAGTTTGTCGACCACTTCGGCAAGCCTGCCAACGAACAGGTTTTGGTGTTGCCCCTCGCTCTCAAAGACAAAGTTGCAGCGCTGGTGTATGCCGATGGCGGCGACGGCGGTCACCTGGATTCCGACGCACTGGAATTGTTAGTGCTCGCCACCAGCGCCTGGCTGGAAGTCATCTCCCTACGCAAGCAGCATGCGGCGCCGAAGGAAGATTATGAAGCGCCTCCTAAAGTTGAGCCTGCGGCTCCGCCAGTGCAAACTATTTCATCGTATTCCGATCCTTTCGCCGGCCACGCCCCCAAACACGTTCCCGCCAGCATTCCTGCCGAGCCGGAGCCCGCAGCCGAAGTAGTCGAAGTAGCTTCGGCGCGTACAGCCAGCGCGGCAGCGCCCGCCACTGCCACGGATCCCCTAGCAGGACTCTCGCCCGAAGATGCCGATACCCATCGCAAAGCCCAGCGCTTCGCCCGCCTGCTGGTGGATGAAATCAAGCTCTACAACCAGGCGAAGGTTGCCGAGGGCCGCCGGAACAAGGATTTGTATGATCGTTTGAAGGAAGATATCGACAAGAGCAGCGGCACTTTCCAGAAACGTTACGGCAACACTAGGGCCGCGAGCGCGGATTATTTTCAGAACGAGTTGGTGCGGAGTCTGGCCGAGGACGACATCTCCGTTATGGGAAAGAATTTCCGGCGTTAGACTTTGCGTGGATTTCTCTGGCAGTCTTAGTCTGCGCGAAAAAGTAAAAAGTGGTTCCATCAGTCTCCAAGGTTTGGTTGGTTTTCGCAGCTGCGCTTCTCTGCAGCTTCTGGGGCGCTCTGCTGGCATCAGCGGAGATTCCGCCATTCTTCGTGTCTAATTCTTCGCAGAATCAGGAGACCGCATCTCCTGCGAAGCCCGCTCCATCTGCTGCGGTCGCCGAAAAACACAGCGCCTCTAAGAAACCATCAACCCCGAAACCTGCAACCCAGAAGGCGCCCGTCGCCAAGAAGCCCGCAGCCAGCGGCGCCAAACGGCATTACGCCAACGCGCGAAGACGACACACCGTTTCGCCGCGTGTCCGCCGAATGCGGCAGGCCTTCGTGGCATCGGCCAGCTTGCGTCCCATGGCGCAACAACTTCTTCAGGATCGCACTTTGCCTGCCTACGCCGGAGTGCAATCCTACGCCCGCGCCCACGCCAAAGAAGATGCCGGAGCCCTGGCCTGGCTGGTGCTCGGCTATGCCCACGTCCTCGATAAGGACTACGCCAAAGCCATCGACCCGCTAAACCGCGCTAAAATTCATGCCGGAGATCTGGGCGATTACGTTGACTATTATCTCGGAATTTCCTACCTGCAAACTGGACACACCGCCGAGGCCTTGGCCACGTTGGCGGACTTCGCCAAAACACATACCGATTCGCTGCTGGTCCGCGACGCAGCTGTAAGCTACGCCGATGCGCTGCTGCTCGAGGGGCAGGCAACAGAAGCGGTCGCGCTGTTACAGAATATTCGCAACCCCATACGCTCCGACCTCGAATTTGCGCTGGGCCGCGCCTATGCAGCCTCGAACGACAACGCAAAAGCCGCCGAAATCTTCGCCAATATTTACTACACCATGCCCGCGGCAGCCGAATCGGATGCGGCCTACGCCGAATTGAATAAATTGCCGTCTGCGCATGCTCCCACCATCACTCAGCTTCGCACTCGCGCCGAACTATTAGTCAGCCGCAAGCGCTACGCCGATGCGGCCGATGAGTATCGCACACTGGCAAACCAGGCCACCCCGGAAGAACGGCCGCGGATGCAGTTGGCCCTGGCCGACGCTCTCCATCGAAGTGGTAAGAATCGCGATGCCAAGCAGGTGCTGGCCTCTATGGGCAATGTTTCCGGTGAGTTGAACGCGCAGCGTCTCTATCTCTTGGGTCAAGTCGCGTGGGCTGCAAATGACAACGATACTTTTTACCGCACAGTCGACGAGTTGCGCCAAGCCGACGCAACCAGCCCCTGGCTGGAGCAAGCCCTGCTCTCCGCCGCTAATTTGCATCTGGTGCATCACGAGTACGATCAAGCGCTCGATGCCTTCCGCGAAGCCCAGCAGCGCTTTCCTGATGGTCCGCGCGCTTCTTATATTCACTGGAAAGCAGCGTGGCTCACGCTGCGCCAGGGTCGCAACGAAGATGCCAAGAAGGCCTTCGAAGAGCAGATTGCGCTCTATCCCTCCGGCGCGGAAACCCCGGCAGCTCTCTACTGGCGCGCTCGTCTGGCTGAGGAAGACAACCAGTTCGTAATGGCGCACGCCTTCTATCAAAAACTTTCCGATCGCTATCGCAACTTCTATTACGCGGAACTTGCTAGGCAGCGGATCAAACATCTCCCCGCCACAACCGATACAGCGGCAGTCACGCAGTACGCCATTCTCGACCACGTGCCGGCCATCAACAATGCCGAAAAAATAACGGAAACCGATCCCCCCGCCGACGAACTCCGCGTTCAAAAAGCGCAACTTCTCGGCAACGGCGGACTCGTCGATTTTGCCGTCCGCGAACTCCAGGCCGCCGCTGCAACTGATGGCGGTAGCTGGGCCCCCGCAGAAACTGCTCAGCTTTACGTCGAAACCGGACACTACGACCGCGCCATCGAGTTCATGAAACACTCGGCGCCGAATTATTTTGCCCTCGACATTCCAGACCTCCCGCGAAAATATTGGGAAGCTCTTTTTCCGAAACCCTACTGGATTGATCTAAAACGAAGCTCCGACGCCAATGGACTTGATCCTTATCTGGTCGCCTCCTTGATCCGGCAAGAGTCGGAATTCAATCCCAACGCAGTCTCCCGCGCCAACGCGGTTGGCCTGATGCAGTTGCTGCCTAAGACCGGCAAGCTTGTGGCTAAAGAAGTGAAGTTGAGGCGATATAACGCCAGCCAACTCTACACGCCGGCAGTAAATATGCAGCTAGGCACGCGCTATTTCCGCGGCATGGTCGATAAGTTCGGCTCGTTTGAGTACGCCCTCGCCGCTTACAACGCCGGATCGGACCGCGTGGACGAATGGCTCGCCCAGGGAAAATATCGCGATCCGCAGGAGTTCGTCGAATCAATCCCCTTCACCGAGACCCGGGAATATGTGCAAGCCATCCTTCGCAACGCCAGCGTCTACAAGCAGCTTTATGGCACCCCTTAAAAACATCCGCTACATTCCGAATTGACTCCCCCCTGTTAACCGCTTGATAATCAAAATACGGCCCCGATTCGCCTATGGATATCTACGAACAAATCGTGCAACTCCGCCGCGACGGACGCCGTGGCGCCGTAGCTACCATCGTGAATGTGCGCGGCTCAATTCCTTCTTTCCGCACGGCAAAAATGCTGGTGCGGGACGATGGCTCCATCGTAGGCACGATTGGTGGAGGCTGCGTTGAAGCCGATGTCTGGCAGGCCGCCCGTGAGGTAATGGAATCGGAAAAACCGCGCACCCTCACATTCGACCTTAATCAGGATCCGAAATACGATACCGGGTTGGTTTGTGGTGGGACCCTGGAAGTTTTCGTGGAGCCTGTTCTACCTCCTGCGTTACTTTATATTTTCGGCGCAGGTCATGTGGCAATGAATCTTTGCCAGGTTGCCGCTAACGCAGGTTTTGAACTGATCGTCACCGACGATCGCACTTCCTACGCCACCAAAGAACGTTTTCCCAGCGCTCGCGAAGTGCATGCCCTGGAATTCGATGAAGCCGTCCAAAAACTTGAGCCCAACGAAACTTCTTATATCGTGATTGTCACTCGCGGGCATCGCGACGACATGCGCCTCTTGCGCTGGGCGGTGCAGAGTCGTGCCCGCTACGTTGGCATGATCGGCTCGAAGCGCAAAGTGATCGGAATTTTCAAAACCCTGCAGCAGGAAGGCGTACCAGCGCATCTGTTTGATCGCGTGCATGCCCCGATCGGATTGGATATTGGGGCGGTTACTCCCGAGGAGATTGCGGTTGCGATCACCGCTGAGTTGATTGCGACTCGCCGGCATGCCACCGCGTCCCTTCCCCATATGAGGATTCGCTCGCAAAGCCCTCCGCACGATGCTGACGATGAGGCTGCCCCAGCATTCGATAAGCATAAAGGGAACGGATAATTTCTGATTGTAGGTTTAGACTATCTTCCCTGCATGACCATCGCTGCCAGCTTCGCCGGTGTAATCCTCGCCGCTGGAGAGTCCTCGCGCATGGGTACGGATAAGGCCTTGCTGCCTTGGCCTCCGCCGACCGGAGTCACGCAGTCCAGTGAGACATTCCTCTCCGCGGCGATTCGTTCCCTCTCCTCGGCAACTGATTTCGTTGTGGTCGTCGTGGGAAAAAACCAGGCGTCGCTGGCGCCGGTTATTTATGCCGAAGGCGCGTCGCTAGTGGTCAACGAAGACCCCGGTCGTGGCCAGTTCAGTTCGCTGCAAGTGGGTTTGCAGGAAGCGCTCAACCGCGGCCGCGACGCGGCTATGGTAACGTTGGTCGATCGCCCTCCGGTAAATCCCGCCACGCTGCAACTTCTTCGCCACGCCTTCGCAATCGCGAAAGAAAACATTTGGGCAGTGGTGCCCGAGTATTCCGGCAAGCACGGCCATCCCTACCTCATCGGCCGCGAAATGATAACAATGTTTCTCCAAGTCCCCCCCACATCCGTTGCGCGCGACATCGAACATGCGCATCAGGCACATATTCAGTATGTCCTGGTCGACGATCCGTTGGTCGCGCTCAATATTAATACGCCAGAAGATTACGCGGCATTGGGGGCACGCCCTCAGAATTGTTGATCGTTAAGTGCTGATTATTGATTGGAATTCCTAGCTGAGCTGAGATTTGTCCTTCACTCGTCAATCACAAATCAGCAATCAACAATGTTGTTGCCATCCGGTTGCGCATCTCTCACCAACCCAGTTATGTTCAAGAGATGAACGCCACAGAGGTTCCGACATTTCCTCCCCTCACCAACCAATTCCTCGATTCGATTCTGCGACTCAAGCCGCAGGTCGCAGCATTTGATTGTGACGGCACACTCTGGTCGGGCGACCTGGGCGAACGCTTCTTCGATTGGGAACTTAGGCAGGGTGATGTCGTTCGCCTCGACCTTGATCGTCCCATGCGAGACCGGTATGCCGCATATAAGCGTGGCGAGGTCGAAGAGACCGCAATGTGCGGAGAAATGGTTACGATGCACCGCGGCATTTCAGAGGAGCGCCTGCTCAGCGCCGCGGCTCGCTTCTTCGATCAATTTTTCGTCCAACAGATTTTCCCCGAGATGCGCGAACTGGTGCGCCGCCTGCACGAAACCGGTTGCGATGTGTGGGCCGTTTCCTCTTCGAACGAATGGGTGATTCGCGCCGGCATGAAATATTTCGCTATACCCGAAAGTCACATTCTTGCAGCTAGAGTCGAACTCGATCGCGGCATCGCCACCGATCGACTGATCCGTGTGCCCTCTGGCAGCGGTAAACCTGAGGCACTTCGCGAGATACTAAAAAAAGAAATCGATGTAGCGTTTGGCAATTCGCGCTGGGATACAGAAATGCTGGCCATGGCAAAACACGCCGTTGCGGTGAACCCGAATCCGGACCTGGAGACTACTGCGAAAGAACGTGGTTGGCAGACTTATTTTCCCGAAGGGATCCAGCCGCGTAGTTAGGATTGCAAGTGGCTTCTCCGCTTACAATTGAGCTGCCCATGTATTCTCCGCAGTTACTCGATCATTTTCAGAATCCGCGCAATGCAGGAGAAATTGCCGACGCTGATGCGACGGCGGAAATTGAGAATCCCGCCTGCGGAGATGTGCTGCGGCTGACGTTGAAAGTAAGCGACGGCCAAATTATCCAGGCGAAGTTCAAGGCCAAGGGATGTGTGGCGGCGATTGCCTCCGCCTCGGCATTGACGGAATTGCTTGCCGGCGCGTCCTTGGCCACTGCAAAGAACCTGCGTCGCGAAGACGTGAGTCAGGCCGTTGGCGGCTTGCCTCAAGCCTCAACTCATGCCGCTCAGCTCGCCCTGGATGCGCTGGCCGCCGCTCTGCGCCAGATTCACTTCTA
>DASRWO010000283.1:0-4090 GCA_035654555.1 Candidatus Deferrimicrobiaceae bacterium
GGCGAGATTATTCCGTTCGGCGCGAAACCGTTTGAGCGGCTGAACAAGACACTGGAAAAGGGAATTAGCGGACCGTCGCGCGGACCGAAGGATGCGCAGGTCACGATCGTGGAGTTTGGCGATCTGCAATGTCCGGCGTGCAAAGCGGCGCAACCTGCGATCGAGGGTCTGATTGCAGCGGAACCGAATGAGCGTTTTGTATTTCAGAATTTTCCACTTGAGATGCACAACTGGGCGGCCAAGGGCGCGGCTTATGCCGATTGTGTGGCGCAGGCTTCCAACGACGCGTTCTGGAAATTTATAGCGAAGACCTACGAAACTCAATCCGATATTACGACCGAAAACGCCGATCAAAAGCTGACCGCGCTGGCGGATGGAGCGGGCGTGAAAGGTGCGGATATTGCCGCTTGCGCCAGCCTGCCTGCGACTAAGGCTCGGGTGGATGCTTCGATTGCGCTGGGAAAATCGGTGAACGTGAATGGTACGCCGACCTTGTTTATCAACGGCCGAAGTATTGGGAATATAAGCCAAGTTCCGGCGGAAGCGTTGAAGGGATTGGTGGATTTCGCGGCGAAGCAAGGGAAGTGAGAGAGCGGCAGGAAGTGGAAGGGAAACGTTGGGGAACAGCGCCTGACAGCGCCACGGAACACCCGCTAGTTTTGGGTTACCCAGATTGCGCCAGTCTTGGGGCTGCGGTTGGCCACGATGTGAGGAGTGATTACGACGAGCAGCTCGTCGTCCTCGGTGGTGAGGGAATTATTCACCATGGCTTGATTCAGGCCGGGAATGACGCCCAAACCGGGGATGCCGGTCATCGCGCGAATATCGCTGCTTGAGATTTCTCCGGCGACTACGGCGGGCTCGCCATCCTCAAGGCGGATGCTGCCCTCATATTCCTGATTGGAGATGATGGGCACACCATTCGCGCTCTGACCCGTCAGCGAGCGCAGCTGCAGGTCGAGCTTCAGGCTCACCTCTGAGTCCCCGTGAATGACGGTGGTGGCCTTGAGATTCAACCCCAGATCTTCATAGCTTACGGAAGGAAAGGGCGGAACAAAGCTCTGATTGCCCAGCACCGCGGAGATCTGCGGGGAGTTAAAAACGGGGGCGAAAGAAGCGTTCAGGATAGGATATCGCTCGCCTACGTGGAAAGTAGCCTCTTTGCCCTGGCCGGCGCGTAGCGTGGCGCGGCTCACGGCGCGGGACCAGGATTCGTTAAGGGAAAGAGAGGCGCTAAGTTGATCGAGGCTCAGTCCCGAAAATGAGAGGCCGCCGCCAAAGGTGGCCAAAGGTTGGCTGAAAATCGAATTCTGCTGGCTTTGTAATTGTGCGATCAGGGAGGAAAGTCCCGTGGTACCCGCCTGGTTGATTCCGCCGGAAGAAATCAGCTGGTTGACGAGGGACTGGATGCTTTGTCCGCCCAAGGCGGCGATTGCCGCGACCGGAATATTGAACAAGTTGAAGGTCTGGGGAATGTGCAGGCCGATATTGCGGGTGAGGTTGTGGCTGATCTGATAGATCTCGATAGTGAGCGAGACCTGGGGCGCCTCGCTGCTCAGCTGCTGCATGAGGGTGGTACAGGCTTTCAGCATTGCCTGCGGCGCACGCACTTCGAGGACTCCATTTTGCCCAGGACTTATTTTCTGGAATTCGCAGACGTTGCGCAGCGCACTGACCAGTTCAGTGGCCTCTTGGGGAGTGCTGCCTCCGGGGACGGCAAAAGTCGCCAGCGACATGCGATCGAATTGTTTGTGATTTTCTGGAGTGTTTTTTGCGATTAAAAGTTGGTGAGTGTCGAGCGGCGACCACATGGCTTTGCTGACGCGGCAGGCCAGGTTGAGAGCGGTGAAGAAGTCAACGTCATCCACGTAGAAACGAACCGTCATGGGCAGGACCGAGTCGTCAAACTCAGCCGTAAGGCCGTAGGCAGAAGCCAGTTCGGTGAAGAGGCCGCGAACATCGCCGCGATAGTGAAACGTCGCGACTTCTGGCCTGGGTTGCAAATGGATTTCAGAGGATTCGGCGAGAAGCGGCGAGGGGGTGGGGCGTGCGGGATCATCCGTACGGAGCGCTTCCGCCAGGCGAGTTTGCAAATAGTCGTTGTCGGGATCGAGTTTGAGAGCGGAGCGGTATTCCGCCACTGCGGGGTCGCGCTGGCCATCGGCCAGGAGAGCGTCGCCGCGCTCGGTGTGCTGAAATACCAACTGGGACTTTGCCACTTCACGCGCCGCGAAGAATTTCGTGTCCTCGGAGACCAGTCGGGATGCCTCATCGAACTCCAGGAAGGCCTGGTCAGTGTGTTTGTGCTCTTCCAGCTTCAGTCCACGAGTGTAAGCAGTGCGAGCTTCTTTCTCGTCCTTCTTGGAAGGAATGCAACTGATACCGCCGGGTACGCCGCTGCCGCAGGAGATGATGGGAGTCTCCATCGACGCGTCGCTGGCGGCGAATGTTGGAACCGCCGCAAGGGACAGGAGACAGACCGCAGGAATGAACTTGCGCATTCGGATGATTCTAACCTGCCGTGCTGCTTTCCTGAGAGCGCCAGAAGTACCGGGTACCTTGGATTGAAACCTGGCTCGGAGCTTCACTCCCGACCGCCGAGGGCGGCTGTTCGCACATTTTGGTTCCTGTTCCACAATTCCTGCAGGATGGCGTCGAAAGAACGGAAGGATGGGGATTTCTTGCGGGAAAATGCGATCAGCTCAGCATGAGGCGCTCGATCTCGCGGGCTTTGCCGGTGGTCTCGTCACAATCGACGATTACGGCACACAAGCGGACATCGCCGGTGGCGGGCTCGAAGCGTACGGGCATGCCGTTCAGGAACTTGTTGACGACCAGTTCTTTTTTTACGCCGATCACGCTGTCGTACGGACCGGTCATGCCGACATCGGTGACATAGGCGGTTCCCTTGGGGAGAACGCGTTGGTCGGCGGTGGGGACGTGAGTGTGCGTGCCGACTACGGCGGTGACGCGGCCATCGAGATACCAGCCCAGAGAGATTTTTTCGGAGGTGGCTTCGGCGTGAAAATCCACGAAGATTATTTTGGCGTCGATTTTCTGCAGAAGCTGGTCGGCGGTGCGAAAGGGATCGTCGTTGGAGGCCATGAAGACGCGACCCTGCAGGTTGATCACGGCGTAGGGAACGGTTCCTTTCTTGCCCTGGTACAAACCCCAACCGGGCATGTCCGCAGGATAGTTCGCGGGACGCAAGATGCGCCGCTGGGGACTGTTGCCGTTGCCTTCGATCATTCGAAAATAGTCGAGAATTTCTCGTTTGTCCCAGACGTGATTGCCGGTGGTGATGACATCGATGTTCAGTTCGAAGAGTTCTTCGGCGAGAGCGGGCGTGATGCCGAAGCCGGCGGCAGAATTTTCGCCGTTAGCGATGATGAGGTCGATGGCGTGATCGCGAACGATACCGGGCAACCGATCTTTGACGATGGTGCGTCCGGGGCGTCCGAAAATGTCGCCGATGAAGAGAATGCGCATGGAACAAGCCGATTTTCGATGGTAACACGCGGAGGTTGCGGGTTCGTTACAGGTGCAGGAGGGAAGACGGTGCCAAGGCTGGTGTCTGCTCTATTTTTCGATTGGAGCGAGTTCCGCGGTGCGCAGGAAGTCGTAGTTGCCGGCGGGATTTAATTGCAGATTACGCACCCGCTTATTGTGGACGAGAACGTTGTCGAGATACCACAGATCGATGTAGGGCAGTTGCTCGGCGAGAATCAGTTGGAGTTTTGCGTAGAGTGACTTGCGCTTGTTCTGATCGACTTCGCGGCGGGCCTGGTCGATGAGCGCGTCAACCTGTGGGTTTGAGTAATAGCCGCGGTTGGCGCCGTTGGGAGGAAACTTTGCCGAGTGAAAGGCATACTCGAAGATGTCGGGATCTTCGTTGCCTCCGATCCAGCGCAGGCTGTAAAGCTGAAAGGCGCCGTGAGTGACGTCGGCGAAGAATGTGGCGAATTCGAAGGTGCGGATATCGAGCACGATTCCTACTTCGCGCAACTGCTGCTGCATGACGGCGACCATGAGGCGAGTATTTTCGTCGGTGGAAGTTTTCATGGTCAGATGAAAGCGAATTCCGTTGACG
>DASRWO010000284.1:0-2754 GCA_035654555.1 Candidatus Deferrimicrobiaceae bacterium
CCTCTTGTGAATCGAGGGCAAGCGGTTGGGGTGTTAGCAATTTCTCGCACCACAGACACTCCATTTGCTTCAGAGGAAATAGACTTCGTCAGCGAGGCTTCTGGGCAGATAGCCATTGCCATCGAGAATTGTCTGGCATACCGCGAAGTTTCCGAACTCAAAGAGAGACTAGCCCAAGAGAATCTTTACCTCGAACAAGAAATCCGTGGCGACATCGAGTTCGGGGAAATTGTGGGGAACAGTCCAGCCCTCAAACACGTCTTGCACCTGGTCGAAACTGTTGCGCCCACTGATTCAACCGTATTGCTCCTCGGCGAAACAGGAACGGGGAAGGAGTTGATCGCCCGCGCAGTTCACGAACATAGCCGTCGCAAAGATCGCATCTTTGTGAAAATAAACTGCGCTGCGATTCCGACCGGGCTTTTAGAAAGCGAATTGTTTGGACATGAAAAGGGCGCGTTCACGGGCGCGATCCGCCAGAAGATTGGGAGGTTGGAGCTAGCGGATGGGGGCACCCTCTTCTTGGACGAGGTGGCAGACATTCCCTCGGAAGTCCAGCCGAAGCTTTTGCGAGCGCTTCAAGAACAGGAATTTGAGCGACTGGGAAGCACGCGTACTCTGAAGGTAAGTGTTCGCTTGATTGCTGCCACCAACCGCGATCTCGAAAAGATGGTTGCAAGCCGCGAATTTCGCAGTGATCTGTATTACCGCTTAAACGTTTTTCCGATTCGAGTTCCTCCGCTGCGCGAGCGCAAAGAAGATATCCCGCTGCTAGTCGGTTATTTTGTCCAGAAATTCGCAAAACAGATGCAGAAGCACATCAAACGAATACCGCCAGCGGTAATGAAGGCATTCACTGCCTTGGATTGGCCGGGGAACATCCGCGAGTTGGAAAACTTAGTGGAGCGCTCTGTCATCCTAACCCGTGGTACGGGGCTTGAGGCACCGCAACTGGAATCGTGGAGCTTGAATACGCAAGAGCATGAGCGCGAAACGACGGATTCGCGTCATGAGGAAATAGCGGAAATTGTAAGAAGTACTCTTCAGGCGCTAATCAAAAAACCGATTCAGGCCGATGCCCGGCAGCACAAAAGCGCAGAACGCGCGAAGAAACAACGAGACGAGATCATGCGAGCGCTCACGCTAAGCAAGGGTCGTGTCGGCGGAAGTGGCGGAGCCGCCGCACGTCTGGGAATCAATCGCACGACACTCCTAGCGCGGATGAGAAAGCTTGGTATTGATCCCAAAGAGTACGCTGCGTAATCGACGGTGCGCTTCGGGCCGTGTCAAACCACACAGATTGACACTTCGACTTCATCTCTGCCGATTTGCGTCCCCTCCTGAAAATTAAAGTAGTTACAACTTCAAACTTTGGCGAGCGTGTTGCACTCTCTCACCTCCACGGAAGTGTGTGGAATGTTGAAGATTTCTGTGATCGAGAGCCCACGCCGATGCCGACTGGTGCTTGAGGGCAGTCTCGTCGAGCCTTGGGTCGCAGAACTTCTCCGCGAGTACACGAAGGCTAAGGAGCATCTTGATGGCCGTGAACTTGTCATCGATCTCACAAACCTCACTTCTATGAGTGGAGCCGGGGAAGATGCCATCCTGGAACTGATGGAAGACCGTGCCAGATTCCAGTGTGGCATTTTTGCGAAGGAAGTCTTAAAACAACTCGCATCGAAGCGACGGCCACAATGAACATCGGGATAACGATGCTCTCAATCATTACGACAATAATGCACCCGTCATTTGGGTCCGCGCTGTCAATATCTGAATTTTGACAGTTTGACACTTGATCGGGGGGTTACGCCATGGCTGCATTGATTTCGAGCAATACTGCGAGGCTTCTTTTGGCACTCGGTTTGCTTTGTCGGTCAACATGAACGGGCCGCAGCAGGCGCCAACAATAACCTACAACTTCGAACAGGAGAATTTCATGCAATCCAAAGAGAACTACTTCGACACTTATCGCAGCCTCAAGCTGACGCGAGATGCAAGTGGTGTACTAGTTGCCGAATTTCACACAAACGGTGGGCCGTTCATTATGAGTGCGCAAGCTCACACCGAGTTTGTCGATGCCTTTTACCGGATTGCTCAAGATCGAGCAAATAAGATCGTGATCATCACCGGCGCAGGCGGGGAGTTTATTACTGATGTCGCCTGGTCATCTTTCGGCGAGGTCGCCGATCCCGGCGTCTGGAGCCAAGTTCACGACGAGGGCGTTCAGGTTCTGGAGAATATCGCCAACATACGTGTGCCTGTCATTGCGGCGATCGAAGGACGGGCCCATGTGCACTCGGATTACGCGCTACTTGCCAGTGTGATTGTGGCGGCCGAGGGTGCGACATTCCAGGATGTAGCCCACTTCTCCGCAGGGGTTGCGCCTGGTGACGGAATCTTTACGACTTGGAGCTATCGAGCAGGAGCAGGGCGAGCGGAGGCATTCTTACTGAACCCGCAGCCGCTGCCGGCGGCTACTGCACGCGAATGGGGAGTGGTTGCCGAGGTTGTGCCGAACGGCAAGGCGCTCAGCCGTGCCCGGGAATTGGCCGAACTATACTTGAGGGCTCCGGAGGTTACGCGCCGCAATACACGCATCCACTTCATTCAACCGCTGAAGGAACGCATCGTGCGAGAAGTTGGCTATGGACTCTCACTCGAAGGAGCCTCGTCGGCCGACCTCGTGAAATCGATGCAAGCGAAGAGTGCACCCGTCGCCCAGAAGAAACAATCCGCGTAAAGAACCGAAGAGTA
>DASRWO010000285.1:0-4113 GCA_035654555.1 Candidatus Deferrimicrobiaceae bacterium
GTATTCGTCAACAATCAGGCAGCAACTGTTGCTGTGCTGCGGCAGCTTGCGCCGCATCTCGGAGTTATCCACGCCCAGAACGAATCCATCCTCGCCTTCGACCCTCCAGCCCGGCTCGCGCTGTTGGATGCCTTCGCCGCCAGCCAGCTTCAACCGGTCATGAATGCCTTCGAGGTCTGGAAGGGAATCCGCTCCCGCATCGAAGAGCTAGAGCAAGGCGAGCAGGACCGTCTGCGTCTGGTCGATCTGTGGCTGTTTCAAAAACGCGAGATCGAAGAAGCGAAATTGCTGCCCGGCGAAGACGAGCGCCTGGAGACAGAAAAGCGCATCCTGGCCAACGCGGGAAAAATCTATAACGCCGCTATGCAAGCCTTCGATTTGCTTTATGAAGACGACGCTTCTACCTCCGCGTCGCTGCGCTCTGCGCAAAAGCAAATTGCCGAACTCGCTCGCTTCGAGCCTAAATTTCAGGAAGCCCTCGCCGCCCTCGAAACCGCCCGCATTAGCGTGGAGGACGTTGGCGCGACGGTGCGCGATTACGCTGGCGGAATCCATGCCTCGCCCGAGCATCTCGCGGAGGTGGAAGACCGTCTCGCATTACTCGATCGTATGAAACGCAAGTATGGTCCCGCGCTGGATGACGTAATCAACTTCGGATCCGACGTCGCCCGCAAGCTTTCCGAAATCGAAAACAAAGATGAAATTCTGCGAGAGCTGCGCGCCGGGCTGGCGAAAGCCGCCACAGAATACCTACACGCCGCGCGCATGCTGTCAAAGACGCGCCAGGATGCCGCCCGCAAGCTCGAGAAACTGGTCGAAGCCGAGATCAACGATCTCGCGATGAAGTCGTCCTTCCGCATTCAGATGACAACCAGCGAAGAGGAAGGGAACTGGTCCGTGAGCGGCATCGATGAGGTCGTTTACATGATCTCAACTAATCCCGGCGAACCCAGGCGGCAGCTTGAACATATCGCTTCAGGCGGAGAACTCTCTCGCGTCATGCTCGCCCTGAAAGTCAGCGTCGAGTCGGCGAGCAAAGACCGCGTGGCGCAGGCACTTTTGCCCGCGAAAGCCAGCGTACGAGCCGCCGCCCAGCGCATCATGGTTTTCGATGAAATCGATACCGGTATCGGCGGACGTGCCGCCGAAGCGGTCGGCAAGAAACTAAAATTCCTGTCGCGGTCCAATCAAGTGCTCTGCGTAACCCACCTCCCGCAGATCGCCACTTTCGCCGATCATCACTACGTCATCGAGAAGAAAGAACGCGCCGGCCGCACCCGCACCACGATCCGCTTAGTCTCCGGCGACGAACGCACGGAGGAAGTAGCCCGAATGCTTAGCGGCGCGAAACTAACGGACACATCGCGCAAGCACGCCGAGCAGATGATTAAAGCGAACGGATAGAGCTTGACGGCAGGCTCTTAGCGTTGGATGGCTACGGCGTGGAAAGATTGAGGTAGTTCGGCCAAGTGAGGCCCTCGCCATTTGAACCTCGAATTCTGACGCTTCGCTGCTAATTCCCGCCATTTCTTCGCCTTACATTGACCATCTGGATGCATTCCGATAGCCTATAAACTATCCGAAGAATGGGGGTGGTGTACCCTGATCGTACCTTTTTCACACCCCTTTTTGCATCGCATGAGGTACGGGGATGATCTCACTAGTGGGAGCTTAATGGTGCCAAGCCAAGGTAAAACGTTACTCTTGTTGAAGCCTCGCGGCTTCTGTGCCGGCGTGGTCCGGGCTATCGACGTCGTTCGCATTGCCCTCGAAGCCTTCGGCCCCCCCATCTACGTCCGCAAGGAAATCGTTCACAATAGCTTTGTCGTCGACGAGCTCCGCGGCAAGGGTGCCATCTTCGTCGATAGCGAGGACGAAGTCCCCAACGGTGAGCGCGTGATCTACAGCGCCCACGGCGTATCGCCCGAAGTTCGTGAACACAGCGCCCGCCGCGGCCTGCGCGTGATCGATGCCACGTGTCCGCTAGTCACCAAGGTCCACGTAGAAGCCGTCAAGTTTGCCAAAGAGGGCTATTCGCTCATCCTGATCGGCCATCACGACCATGATGAGGTTGTTGGAACTTTGGGCGAAGCTCCGCTTGTCACGCAAGTGGTCGGCAATCCCGAGCAAGTAAAAGCCCTGTCAGTTCCGGATCCCGATCGGGTCGCGTATCTCACGCAGACCACTCTCAGCCTCGACGAAACCAAGGACATCATTGCTGCGCTGAAGAAGAAGTTCCCCAACATCAAAGGTCCTGCCGCGCAGGATATCTGCTATGCCACCGAGAACCGGCAGGTCGCGGTAAAACAAGTGGCCTCGGAATCTGATCTGCTACTGGTGGTCGGATCGGAAAACAGCTCAAACTCAAATCGTCTGGTCGAGGTGGCGCGTAATCTGGGGACGAATGCGCACCTCATCGACAGCTACAGAGACATTGAATCGCAATGGTTGGTCGACGTCAAAACCATCGCTCTTACCGCCGGAGCATCTGCCCCGGAGTGTCTGGTTGAGGAAACCGTGAATTTTCTCGCTACTAAAGGCTTCGATAATGTGCAGGAACTCGAAGTGATGCCGGAGAACGTCCGCTTCGGGCTGCCGCCGGAAATTGTCGAGGCTATCGCAGCCGCTCCGGCCACAGTTACCGCGGATTGAGGATGCTTAAGCTGTCTTTCCGGTGTCATCCTGAGCGCAGCCATTCTTCAGGCGGAGCGAAGGATCTCGGGCAGAACGGAGCATAACCGATGGATACAAACTCCCCCGACGCAAATCTGGCTTCCGACCCACAACTTCGCTTCGGCAAGATCGACGGTCTTTTTACCCGCGTGAGCGCCGCAATTGGCGCCGCTCGCAATCTTCTCTTCTCCGCGCAGCACGAAAATGGCTACTGGTGCGGCGAATTGGAAGCCGATACCACCCTCGAATCTGATTACATTTTGCTCCACACTCTGCTGGGCACCGGCGATCCCGAGCGCTTCCGCAAGGCGGCGAACTGGATTATTCAGCATCAGAACGAAGACGGTGGATGGAGCATCTACGCCGCGGGACCGTCCAACATCAGCGCCTCCGTCAAAGCCTACTTCGGATTAAAGCTCGCAGGCTATGCCGCGGATCATCCTGTCCTCGCGCGCGCCCGGAAAAAGATTCTCGAACTCGGCGGCGTCACCGAAGTCAACACATTCACCAAGATCTATCTGTGTTTCTTCGGGCAGTACGATTACGATGCCGTTCCGGCCATCCCGCCCGAGATCGTTCTCTTCCCCAACTGGTTCTGGTTCAACATCTACGAAATTTCTTCGTGGTCGCGCGCCATCCTGGTTCCGCTGTCGATCGCTTACGCGAAAAAGCCTTTCAAAAAGATTCCGTCTGAAATGGGCGTCGAAGAATTGTTTGTCGGCGGCATGCAGAAGTCGCGCATGCACCTGCGCTGGTCGAAGCGGTTGATTTCGTGGCGAAATTTCTTTCTCTGTCTTGACCGTATGACGCATTGGTTTGAGCGGGTTCATATCCGGCCGCTGCGTTCCATCGCCTTGAAGAGCGCGGAAAAGTGGATGCTCGAGCGCTTCGAAATGAGCGATGGCCTCGGCGCGATTTATCCCTCGATGATGAACGCCATCATCGCTCTGCGATGCCAGGGATATTCTCTGGACGATCCTCAGGTGATTCGCGCACTCGATGAGTTCGAGAAACTCGGCATCGAAGAAAGCGACACCTTCCGTATGCAGCCCTGCATGTCCCCGGTGTGGGACACCGCCTACGCAATGTTTGCGCTCGGCGAAGCCGGCATTCCCGCGAACGATCCCCGCATGGTGAAATGCGCCGACTGGATCCTGCAGAAGCAAGTTCGAAATCCCGGCGACTGGCAGGTCAAAAACAAAACAGGCAAACCCGCCGGATGGTACTTCGAGTTCAACAACGAGTTCTATCCCGATGTCGATGACACTGCAATGGTGTGCCTCGCCTTAAGCCGCGTCGAGCATCCTAACGGCCGCTACCAGCGTGAATCCGCACAGCGCGCCATCAACTGGATTCTTTCCATGCAATGCAAGAACGGCGGCTGGGCATCCTTCGACAAAGATAACGACAAGATGGTTTTCCAGCACATCCCCTTCGCCG
>DASRWO010000286.1:0-5085 GCA_035654555.1 Candidatus Deferrimicrobiaceae bacterium
AGAAATCCGACCTAGTTTCCACGCAGGTACGTCTTGAAGGGCAGCCAGTTTCAACGGCGTTTGCCTTTAAGGGCCCCGCGAAAGCGAAGCCCTTGACGGTTGCCGATCTAGGAAAAAACGGTGACCAAATCTCGCGACTATTCTCCGAGCCCGGCGATTTCGTTATTTTGCAGCATTGTCATGCGGTGACATCGGCGGTCCGCGATCACATGCGCGCATTCGCAACACGGTTCGGCCAACTGCGCCCATTCTGCATCATCGATGGCGCCGATACGATTCGGGTTTTTAGGGCATATGAAAAGCTGGGTTTTAGTCGGAACGCAAGGGAGAGTAAGGTGCGATCACGGAGGTCCTTGTGAAATACGCTCTCAATCTGTCCGAGAAAATCGATGTGTCCGCGCCTTCAGCGTCGGGAGCGATGATCGGTGCTCCGCAGCCCGTTGCATTCGTAGCCTGGCAGCCGAGCACCTGGCCCGCCGTGCCCGCCGTTGTGGACGAGACGTTCATCAACCACTTAAAGCGGATATTTGAAGAGTCCATTCTCTTGGAAATCAGAAACGTCATCGACGACGCCCAAGAGAATCACGGGGATTTGCAGCATCGAGGGCATGTAATAGCGATTGCGCTGATGTGCGCGCTTGATGCGATTGCTTCCTATGGATATCGAAACCATCACGTCGGGGATTTTATAAAGGCCCATTTCCGGGCCGATTACCACGCCTTCGCGGATGCAATCTACCAGCTGCACCGTAATAGCCTGGTGCATAGCTGGAATCTCTTTGAGGCTACGATTTACCCGGACCATACGAAAATCAAATTGGAGAACGGTGCGGTGGGTACAAAATGGGAAGCCCCGGAAGCGAGTGCGTTTCCTGTCATATGCCAGCCATTGAAACGGAGGGCGTGCCCGGCAAATTCGTTCATGCTCACACCTTCCGGTTCGTCTCACCTGCCATGACGGACAAATACAACATTCCTAATCCGTGCACGTCGTGCCATCACGACAAATCTACCGCCTGGGCAGCGGAGGCCATACGTCATTGGCCCGAGCACTCCCCTTGGAAGCCGATGCTCTGAGTTATGGACTGAAACTGGTTGGTTCCGCATTGGCACGTACTAGGACGGTATCGTCGCTTCACGCATTGAAAGCAATCCCGAAACCCTTCTCCCGCTATCCGAAATCGCGGCGCGCCTACCCCCTTTGCAAACCCGCTCATCTCGACGGGCTTGGCCTTCGTTTTGCGGAAAAGGATGCAAACGGGCAAGGAACCCGTCAAGGTTGCTAAAACCGAAGCGGAAGCAATTGCGCTAGCGAAGGAACCGGACGTTTCCCGCGTGCGAAAGGTCCAATCTGGTCGACCAGGCAAGTGGCGTTCCGTGGATCGAAAATCCAGTTAAGCATTTCGTGCCTTAGGGTCGGCAGCCATTTAGCGGTGGCCTCTTATCGGACCCGAATTTAACCAAGTTTTTTGGCTAGCTTCACTGTTTACCGGCTTACCCCCGCGAAGCTCCATCTCTTCATCATCGAGGAGTTTGTTTAGCTCAGCCAATAGCGATTGGAACTTGTCGTGGTCTTCCTCTTTCGTGATTTGCCCGCAAACTTCGAACCAACGTTTTTTCTCTGTATCCTTCATGGTCGCACCTCAAGACTCGACCATTCTCTACTCGTTACTTAGCAGACGGAGAAGGCAGTCGTCAATACGCCGAAAGGTTTAAAGGCGTAACGCAGAGGAAGCCGCAGCGCGTGTTTTAATCCTTATGCACTTCAGGTGGAGTCTTGGCTCGCGGAGTCTTAGTTCCTCGCAAAAGACTGCTGTTGCGTCTATGTGGCAAGCAAACCCGAACTCGTCAGTCATGAATTCAGTAGGTACAATTTCCTTCTTGCATATCATAGAAAGGCTCGGATTCATTCCAATTCGTTCTGATATTGCGCTCACATGTTGAAGTTCAGACGTATCTAAACAGAGTCATGAATCCGAAGTCCATATGCGTCTGATTGTGGCAGTGAAATAGAGTTGCGCCGGGATTGTTCGCTGTGAAATCCACGTCTACCGTGCCGTTCGCTGGCACGATTACAACGTCTTTATTCAATCCTGAGAGCGGCAGCGAGTTCACGCTTGTGATTTCGAAAGTGTGCCGATGCAGATGAAGCGGGTGCTCGTCTCCACTGCGATTGATCATTTGCAGCCGATATCTCTCTCCTTCTTTCAGGGTGATCGTGTCAGTATGTGGGAATGACTTTCCATTAATGGTCCAAGTGGCGACGGCTCCCGGGCCGTGAAATTTTGATTCGAATCGCAAAGGTATCGCCTGACCGGGCTGGTGATCTGTCGCTCGGGGCTTAGCGAAACGGCGATAGTCCCACAAAGTTTCCGGTGGCTCGATCCATCGTGGTGTGCCCGGCTGATTCGCATACTCGATCACCGTTCCCATTCCTGCCTTGCGCAGCCGCTCGCGGGTCTCTCCAAGAACCCAGATACCCGGATGATTCATTGTCACAACCACATCGGCTCGCTCGGCGGGACCTAGACGAATCGCTGGAGTAGATGTCGGCGTGGGTACCGGATTGCCGTCCATAGCAAGCACAGTAAGTTCATGTCCAGCCAGCGCAAGCCAATGAATCATGCTCGCGCTGGCGTTTAGAACGTGCACCAACACTCGTTGTCCTTCGCGTACTCTCACAGGGGCCGCATAGCCGAGCATGTGTGCGTCTATGGTTGAGTAATCGTAAGCGGCCTCCATCGAGGAGTCGCCGCCGGCGGCCAGATAAGCATTCCAATCGTGCAGGGTTAGGAATATCTCCTGGTCATACGCACCCGCATCATTCCTGGGTTCAATATAGAAACACCCGAATTGTCCCGTGTAACTGCCGCGCTTCAGATCGTGGCCAGCAAAGGCGTGCGTGTGATACCACCGAAAGCCAGCGGGACGCGGTGTGAACGCGTAGCGAAATTGTCCGCCCGGAGGAATCATCGGGCTACCTTCTTCTGAGGCTCCATCCATCCCTGAAGGAATCTCGAGTCCGTGCCAATGAACAATTTCCGGAACAGGGCTTCGATTCGCAACGTCGATGACGATCGGCTTGCCCTCCGGCCAGCGAATCAGCGGGCCGGGCACGCGCCCGTTGTAGCCAACCGTGTGAACCACTTTGCCCGGAGCAATTTCCAGGCTCAGCGGCGCTATTTCTAGTTTTATGTCAGGTTGGGTTTGCACCCCGTCTAAGATGCAGGGTGCTAAGGCTGCGCCGGCGAGTGCCATTCCCGACTGCGCAACGAATGTGCGGCGATTCGTCACCAATGATGTGGCCTACTGCGAGCTTTTAGAACCGCCCGCTCGACGATGAGACCAGTCAAACGAGCGTCCGATGATGCACTTCACGATCAAATGGTCTGTGGCGGAAGTGGCGCCCCAACCTGCTCCGAAATTGATCTCCCATTTAGGCGAAACGAATAGATTGACCACTGGAAAGAACTGCTGCTGCTGATTGTGGAGTGAGACGAAATTTCCCCACTCGCCATAGTAGGAGTAATACTCAACGCCGAAATTGTAGTACTTTGACGGCGCATAGGTGAGAGTTGCCGCCGGGCCGAAGGTCACGCCACGTGGAGCCACATCACGATAGTAAGCTTGTTTCTGCTCAGGACTGAAATTCGTTGGAGGCGGAACGACATGGACGTCCCATACCATCGTCCCATTCACCGACCAATACCAGCGTCCGATGGTTTGATCCACGATCGGCATAATCTGCCACGACCAGGTAGGATTGGAAAACGCCGACCTCGCGTATCCGAACTCGGTTGAGAGACTCACTCCCACAGGCCAATGCCAACGTTCGGGAACGCGAACGCGGGGGCGTATATGGTCTCCAACCCACTGGATGCCGTTGCCGCTCTTTTCGGCGGTAAAGATGTAAAACCCAATTTCAGACCAGTCGTTGATCCCCTGCGTCAGTTCGATGGTTTCATGTTCCTGATGCTCCGGAGGCAGCATGCCAAACTGGGTCGCCGTGCTGCCCTCCGCCGTGAAATTACTATGCAATTCGACCAACAAGGTCTTAGGCGTCATCGTTTCCGAAGGATAAACCTGAATCTCATAGTTGTCCTGTGCGCGCGCAATGCCCGGCCAACCCGCGAACATAGCAAGTACCAACCACATCGACACGCGGACCGTGCTTCCCCACACTTCGTGCATATCGAACTTGCAGCTGAGCATGCTTACCAATTCATCTGCGTCGTTGGTGCGCACCATCGAGTTTGAAGCGGAATTAACAATCGACCTGCAAGCAATCCTGCTTAATCCCGTACAGACAAACCACGTTTGTTGGCGGAGGGATTCTACAGCCTATTGGCCCGCATCGCCTGACGTTGGGCCACGAGTTCCATGTCCAATCACCATAGCCATATCCTTCGGATAGACCACATCGCGGCCGCGAGCTAGAAAATGATAGTAGATTGACATCGCGGCTCCATCGGAACGGAACCCTGCCCTGAGTGCGCGCGAATTCGCCGCCAGTGCGACAGCCATCCCCACCAGTTTGAATCCTGATGCGCCATTCGCCGCGCCGTTTCCCGCTTCGCCCACGCTTTGCCCAGGATTGACCCTCCCTTCCGGAAAGTGCAATCTGCGAGAAATGAATACCCGCATGAACTAGATAGAACCTCCAATCTCAGCCCGGCGCGTTGTCGTCATCTTAGCTTGGGCAAATTGGCGACGGACCGGTTCGCCAATGGTGGCTAGAATCACTACCGCAACCGCGATGGCGATGGCGTCCCGTTTTGTCTGCATCGAGCCCAGGGAAATCAATAAAGTTGTCGCCAGGGACGCGGGTTGGCTCGCATTAAGGATCAGCGTACCCGCTGTAGTAAGCACCACCGATAGGACGGCGGCCCATAACCGGGGTGAAGTTACAAATCCCGCAGAGTCAACCTTTGGAGCACCCCAGGCAGACAGGATCCAAAGCGACAGAAACCCGGCTCCAAGCGCGAAGAAATGTCCCATGAGGATGTTGTAAGTCCTGACGCTCGGGCTCAAGGGTTTCTCTACCAGTTCGTACGCTGTCGGACCAAGGGTGGGAAACAGCAAAGG
>DASRWO010000287.1:0-3039 GCA_035654555.1 Candidatus Deferrimicrobiaceae bacterium
AACTCTGTCGCGATCTTCCGGGTGGACAATTCCAAGCGCATATTCACTGTCGGCGATGCCATGCTGAGGATCTAATCCATAAATGCGGAACGTTTCCTCCGACCAATACAGCACTTTGTAGGCGGAGGCGTCCCTGGCCCAACTGCCGGTGTGGGTTAGCTTCTGCGCTTCCGCCAAATATGCTTGGCTGCGCCGCAAAGCTTCTTCTGCGTGCTTCCGTTCCGTGATGTCCATCATGGTACACACGAACTGCACCACTTCCCCGGACGCGTTCAAAACCGGATGGCCGATGGTTTGTGTGTACTTGATGGTCCCGTCTGGAAGAATGATTCGGTGGTCCACTTCATAATCCGACTTTTCTCGGATCGCTCGATTTTTTGCCTCTTCCACTCTGGCTTGATCCTCCGGATGCATTCGCTGCATTCGGTCTTTCCAAGCCGACAGGCCCTGTCCTGGATCAAAGCCATATATCCGATACCATTCGTCAGAGAGATACACGGCGTCAAATCCTGGTATCTGCCAGGCCCCACTGCCGGTGTGGGTCAGCCTTTGCGCTTCCGCCAAATAAGCTTCACTGCGCCGCAGGGCTTCCTGTGCCAGCTTCCGTTCAATGGCAACTCCCGCCAAATGAGTGATCTGTTCGATGATCTCGTAGTCGCGGGCGCTAGGGCGCCGTGGCTCGCGATGGTAGAGGCCGAACGTCGCGATCACTTTGCCTTGTGAGGAGAACACCGGTGTGGACCAACAGCTTCGTAAACAGTGGGACAATGCAAGATCGCGATAATCTGCCCACAAGGGGTCGGTTGCAATGTCCTCCACAATCACCTGTTCGCCACGATACGCGGCGGTCCCACACGAACCCGCAGACGGTCCGATCACACCGCCATCAATGGCATTGGTATAGGGCTTTGGAAGGCTAGGCGCGCCACCATGCCGCAAACGATCGCCGTCCAACAACAAAATGGATGCCAGGACGCCACTCGCTTGATCTTCGACGAGCCGGCACAGGCCATCAAGTATTTCGGCAAGCGAATCGCCTTTCGCCAACCTCTCGAGGATACGTTTTTCCCCCGCTAGCAGGGACTCTGCCTGCTTTCGGTCGGTGATATCAATGTTTGAACCGATATAGCCCGCGAATTCTCCTGCCGATGTGTATCTCGGCACACCGCTTTCAATTACCCAGCGATATTCTCCATCCGCACGTCTCAGCCGATACTCCATCCTGAATGGTTCTCGGGCGTGGAACGCCGGCAGGAAGTTGTCAAAACAGCTTTGCACATCGTCGGGATACACACCCTCTGTCCATCCTGTGCCGACTTCTTGCTCCATGGTTCGGCCCGTGAAATCGAGCCACGGCTTGTTGAAATAGTTGCAAAGGCCATCCGTTCCGGTCATCCAAATCAAGACCGGCGCCTTATCCGCCATTAACTGAAAGCGAGCTTCGCTTTCACGAAGCCGTTCTTCAGCGCGTCTTCGCTCTGTAATGTCGCGATAGATGGCATAATTCACGATCTGCTCGCCGGAAGTCGATATGACCGGAACGGCCAGAAGAGACACGTCTATCTTTGTGCCATCCTTGCGTCTGCGAACAGTCTCGACCTCGACTCGGCCACCCTGCTGCAGCAGGCGCGTGTACGCTCGGGAGCTCTCCCTCTCAGCCTCAGGAACGATAAGATCGTTGATAAGGCGCTGCAAAACTTCGCCCGGTTCATAACCAAACATGCGTGTGAATTCCTTGTTGATGCGAACGATGCGGTCCTCGGTACTTAAGACAGCAACCGCTTCCGGAGCCTGTTCAAACAACTGATCTAGACGAGACGTTTGCTTCTGCAATTCCTGTTGTGCAAACTTTAGCTCCTCAATGTCGGTGTTTGTCCCGTACCAGCGAACGATCCGCCCGCCAGAGTCGCGTAAAGGCACCGCCTGAATTAAGAACCACCGATAGGATCCGTCCGCCCGCCGCATGCGAGCTTCAGCTTCAAATGCGGTCGACTGCGCCAAAGCCGCCCGCCATCGCTTCTCCAAATCAGTTATGTCTTGAGGGTGAATCGCCGCGGACCATCCCCACCCCTTGACCTGATCGAAAGGCATTCCTGTGTAGTCAAGCCATTTTTGGTTGTAGAATTCGACGTCGCCATCAGGAAGAGCGCTCCAGACTAATCCCGGAATCGTATCCATCACGCCGTGCAAAGGAAGTTCACGTCGCTCGCGATCGTCGGGAATTTGGGTGGAAGCCAACCGTTCGTCTTGCCTGTCTTCGGCCCGAGGGGAAGTTTCATTAACGCTGGAGCGTTGGTGTTGCATCGGACGTGCCCCCTTTTGCAGCGACGTGGCACCTAAGTTTCGAAACAGAGATATAGGACTCAAGATTGTATAAGAAATCGGAGCCGTCTTATCTACAGCAATCGTCGTATTGACTGCCTTCACTAGTCGAGCGTAATATCTCCCGCTAACAGCCGTCTAGTCGTCCTTAATTTAATCAATCCAATTTATCGGGACGCGCCGAGCAATAGGGTATGCCAGTCGCCTCGCCGTGCGGTCAGGAGGAAGCATGCTGGGCCGAGAAAAATGGTTGCCACTCGCCCGTAAGCTCGATTGGAACTACACCTATGTGCGAGAAGATGAAGTTTTTCCAGAGGTGATCAGCGGAAGGCCTTGGCTACCTCATTCTGAATGGAAAGACTGGGATGAGTCATTCAAGACTTCCTATCGCGAATATGTCGACAACCAATACGAAAAAGATATGGCTGTACAGGCCGTGCACGACGCGGTAGGGCGCATGGAAAATGTTCAGAAGTTGGCTCTGCCTTGGTTGAACAGTCTGAAGGTACACGCAGCGGCATTGCCGCTTGCGGAGTTCACCGGCGTCATCGGCAATCTGCGGGGTGCGAGGTTTGGCCGCGACAGCGCCTGGCGAACCATGGCGACTTTTGGCGCCCTCGATGAATATCGTCACACTCAAATTCCACTGCTCTTGTTTCATCCGTTGCTGCGATTAGACTCCCAGTTCGATTGGGCGCACAAGTTTTATCACACCAA
>DASRWO010000288.1:0-52340 GCA_035654555.1 Candidatus Deferrimicrobiaceae bacterium
AACAATGCCGGCCAGATGTATCCCGACCAAAGCCTGTATCCGGCGGATAGCGTTCCCAATCTTTGCCGGCGCATCAACAACGCATTGCAGCGCGCCGATCAGGTTCATCATGCGGAGGGCAAAGTTGCACCGGGCCAAACCTGGTTCGCGCCGCTGGTGGCCGATGCGGAGGCCGGCTTTGGCGGGACGCTGAATGCTTTTGAATTGATGAAGTCGATGATCGAGTCAGGTGCTGCCTGCGTGCATTTTGAGGATCAACTTTCGTCCGCCAAGAAATGCGGCCATCTCGGTGGCAAGGTGCTGGTCTCGACCACCGAAGCGGTGCAGAAATTAGTCGCTGCGCGTCTTGCTGCCGACGTAATGGGAGTGCCGACGCTGATCATGGCTCGCACCGACGCCGACAGCGCGCACCTGCTGACTAGCGACATCGATATGCAGGACCGCAAGTTCTGCACCGGCGAACGCACTGCGGAAGGCTTCTTCCGCATTCGTGGCGGAATGGAATCGGCCACTGCGCGCGGATTGGCCTATGCGCCCTATGCTGATTTGATCTGGTGCGAGACCTCACACCCCGATCTGGAAGAGGCGCGCTTGTTCGCCGAAGCGATTCACGCGAAATATCCCGAGAAGATGCTGGCTTACAACTGTTCGCCAAGTTTTAACTGGCGTAAAAAACTCGATGAAGAAACGATCGCTCGCTTCCAACTCGAATTAGCCCGCATGGGATATAAATTCCAATTCGTAACTCTGGCGGGATTTCATGCTCTGAATTTAAGCATGTTTGAACTAGCGCGCGGTTACAACCAAACGGGAATGGCCGCTTATTCGGAGTTACAGGAAAGAGAGTTTGCCAGCGAACGCGAGCATGGCTACCAGGCGGTAAAACATCAGCGCTTCGTGGGAACCGGATATTTCGACGAAGTGCAGCAAGTGATCAGCGGCGGCTTGGCTTCTACAACGGCATTGAACGGATCGACGGAAGCGGAGCAGTTCGGCGGATCGAAACCACTGATCCATCCGCAACACCGCCCTGATGCGGCTTGCCAACCGGTTCTAGGCGATTGCCCGCAAATGCCGGTTCCAATCGAAGTTAGGCCGGAAGAAATGTTGCTGCCGTCTGGAGACTAGACGATTGCATTGAGAGCATCACACAGCGCGAGGGTCAACCGCTCAGGTTGGCCCTTTATCCTTCCCCTTTTAGCGCGTACGCTCTCGAACCAGTTGTAAACTTGACCCCTAAACAAGCTCAGGTGTTATTGGACCCAAGCCAATTAAGACACCCGCTGAGGTCAAGGCTGATAGCCGTCGCTTCTCCACTGCCGGTAAAGAGACAACTGCGAGTCACTCCAGTAGGGCCCGCCCGGCGGCATGGATTGGTTGGCCAACGTATCTTCCACGGCCTGGGCATTGCGGTAATCGTTCGCAGAATTCGACATATACGAATAGTCGTCCAGAGCCACGCCGCCCCTCTTCATGTGATCGATGTCAATTTGTCGAAACAACGGTCGGATGTCCTTCGCAAAGGAGACCGGCATTTTTTTTGTCCTCCCCAATGATATTGGATTAGCAACAGGTGCAAATCGCTTGCGCGCCAGACTAGCACATTGCCGATTCCTGGACATCGCCGCCAAGACGCAACCGGATAGCTGCCCTAAATGTCTCTGCTATAATCGAGGCTCCCCAATGGTTTCGTTTCACATCCGTGCGGAAGTGGTGGAACTGGCAGACACACCATCTTGAGGGGGTGGCGCCGAAAGGCGTGGGGGTTCAAATCCCCCCTTCCGCACCAATTTGTCAATCCTTTACAACCTATCTCAATGTAGTTACCGAGGCCTTGGGGCGAATCGTTAACCACGTGTGATGAATCGTAGCGGCCATAAGTCAGGGTTTCGGACCGAGGTCTCGCATCAGCCTAGATTCCCGACAGAGGATGTGTCCCGCCTGAAACTTCGATGCCGAATTTTGTGCTATCTGATTCGCCGAGCAGTCTTCGATTACGCAAGGCAACAGCAGACGAGGACGAGCACGATCACAGTCAGGAACATGGGCGGCCCGTGTTATGGCGGTGGGACGTGCCTGCATGTGACGGCCTCGTGGCTAAATGCCGGAGGGGCGACAGCGGCTATGCCGCTAGCCTTTCCCTCGCCGCCACTTCTTCAAGCATCCGCAAAGTCTTGAATGCATTGTTGAGTGCGCGCTGTTCGCTTCCTGGCGGGAAAGTCAGTATTTCTTCCGCTCTGTTCAGAATCGCGTGGCGCGCCTCGGTAATTCGTTCCGGCAATTTCGTTTGATCAAGTTCCACCGTGGCCGACTGGTAGAGTTGTTGCCATGTTGGACCCGAAGGTGTGGCACTGGGAAGCGCTCTACTTACGGCCGGCCCACTGAAAAGATCTCTGTTGAACTGACTCATAAAATTCCTTTTCTGACAAAGAGAAGTGATGGCTGAGCGCTCCTGGGTAACTTGTGGCGGCTCGCAGTTTCCGCAAATCGGCAACGGAAGAGTCCACGACTTTCCGCTATCCGAGAAAAATGTGGCGTGCACATGTAATAGTTTATTGCGGCACTTAGGGCAATAGATCAACGGTGGCTGTGCTGACAGAGTGTCGAAGAGTTCGTCGATGATTTCGGATGACACGACCGGACGCGGAGCGGAGAGTTTATCCCCCATAATGAAATCCTCACTGTTTGAACCGGCTGGCTTTCGCAGGAGCCCGTCACCTAGAACAAGGTGCGCGGCGGAAAGATGCGTTGAAAGCTGTCTGGCGATTACCCTAGTGGCTGAAAGGATAACAATCTGTCTAATATGGGACAATTCCACATATTTTATGTCCGATCGCGCGTGTCAATGGCGCGGAGGAGACTGCCGTCCCTCGAGCTTCGCCACTTGATCCTCTATCAAGTTCAGAAGCACATTAATATTGATCACGAGTTCACGCAGCTTTTCGGAATCAGTCTCTCCGGCTATCTGCTGCCGCAAATCGTGCAATGCTTGTGACCCGAGCTCCTCTGACATTTTTCCCAGTGGACAACTTTGGAGTTTGAGGGATGCCACAGGGTATTACGAACAGGACGCACCGGCCAGATGACATTAGGGCAGATTGAGAGAGGACTTTCGTAATAAAAGCTGCCTCCTGCCGTTAAGCACTCCAGTCTTCGGATGCGATTGCTACGATTCGGTGTTCGTTCTAATACGCGGTTTACATTACTCGTAGCTTGGTACGACCGCTTCTCGCGCACGTTGAAGTTTGTTATAACTATCCTTCTGCAGCTTTACATTACTAGCCTTATATCACTTACACGACGAATCGTTTCTGGTATCTGCAGTTACTATCGTTTAAAATGCAGACATAGTCCGGCTAACATTATCAAAGTTGGACGCGGAACAGAGAAGACCTTCACCACGTGGGCTCGCTTTGCGCCCTGGAACGAATTGCTGGTCGCCCGGTGAAGACCTTCGGGGGACGGGCAAAGGCGATCGGCCACGACGACCAGCAAACTGTTAACTCGCTTCAGGACGCCTTTTTCGCGCCCGATGTCCGCCGACGCGGATTTCTCTTCGTCCGTTTTCGACGAGGTAGATTGAGCCGAGCCTGTAGCTTGCAGCGAGCCTAAGGTCTCGATTGGAACCTGACGTTCGTTTCCTTCTTCCCATGCCACTCGGGCGATTATTTGCAACACTCCACCGTTAAACTACCCCTCGCGGCGATCTAAGAAAACAATCTTAGCCACTCAACCTTGTGAGAACAATTCGTCCTGAGGAGGAATTTAGTCTTCGAAGGGAAAAGTAGAAATGAGTGAGTCGCCGGTCAGAGAGTCGCCTAAGACTTTGGTGGTAGAAGCGCTGGGGCTCATGAATGGCACAGCCCGCTTGGCGCTGACGACTGGGGGCTAGGGGAAACGTCTAATGAGATGTCTAATGAGACCGTGGCTGATTTCGAAACACGTAAACGTGTTTTTCATCAGAACACGTGTCTGCTGCTAAGGCTTTCAATTGCCTCGGCCAGAAAAACAGATGGAAAATATGACGGCGCAGTTTGTTGCCTGTCGTTTTTCAGCCGATTCTTTCCTGCCGCAGATTCGAGAAGGATGCAGCACCGTATCCGCCCGTAGTGTCCCGCTCAGACATCTACCCGCTTCGCATCTCATCCAACCTGCGGGTGGATACGCCTTAGTTTGTATGCCCGCGTCTGACTGCTGAACTTTGTTTTCGAATTTCGCAACTCTTCTTGACAGGGGTCATCGTATCGATTACTCATTAGCTAACCAAAGAGGGTCGTTGTAAATGCCACTCCCCCCTGCCAAATCTTTCGACACCGCCGCTTTTTTGACTTTTATCAGCCGGGAGAAAAAGGCTGTATACTTTCCCGAGAAGCAGATCATTTTCTCGGAGGGCGAACGCGGCGACTCGGTCTTCTACATTGAGAGAGGCACTGTGAAGCTGACGGTGACTTCCAAACAAGGTAAGGAAGCGATTATCGGGGTCTTCTCCCGCGGAGATTTTTTCGGCGAGAGCTGCATCGCTTCAAATCAACCTGTCCGTCTTCACAATGCTGTAACGCTCACTGAAGTGCGGGTAGTGAAAATCGGCCGCTCAGCAATCATACGCGTTTTGGTTGGAGGGGGCGACGCGTGTTATGGATTCGTTACTTATCTGCTGGGCCGTAACACGCAAATGTCGACGGACCTGGTTAACAATCTTATGGACTCCAGCGAAGAACGACTCGCTCGCGCCCTGTTCTTCCTGGCACAGCCGGGCAGAATTGATTCTGAAGCCAAAGTCAGTCAGCAGACCCTGGCAGAGATGATTGGTACAACTCGGCAACGCGTTAACGTTCTAATGAAACGTTTTAAGAAGTTGGGGCTCATTGAATACGGACATGGATTGAAAGTTCACACTTCTCTCCGCAGTATTTTTAGAAATGAGTGATCAACTGTCCGCTTTGTGACTGCGTCGCGTGATTGGGAGTGGTCAAATGGTGGGCGACCCAGGGACGGCAAAACCGAGGCGGTTCCGCAGACACCTCTTCCAAAAGAGGCAAGTAACCGAGACGACCGCAGGAATGATGACTTCATCGAACAATGAAGTCTCATTGTTTCTCGTTTCACCCCGAACAGCGAGCGAGTGCTGGCGCAACTCTTCTATTGCTGACAGGCGAAGGACTCGAATGTCTTGGTAGTCCTCTGCGCGCGCAGGAGAATACAAGTGTTATTTGGAGGGTTCCGTGCAACTCTTGAGGGATTTGTTCTCTCCAGGCAATTTCATGCCTCACGGCTATTGCTATTTGTGGAACACAGGGCTGGTGCGGCTGCATCTGGTTTCGGACTCGCTGATCGCACTGTCCTACTTCTCCATTCCCGTCACCCTTGTCTTTTTCATCCGCAAAAGACGTGACCTACCGTTTAGTTGGATATTCGTGTGTTTTGGCGTATCCATTCTGGCATGTGGCGCCGCTCATGGCATGGAGGTCTGGAACCTGTGGCACGCCAGTTATTGGCTGTCCGGCGGCGTGAAGGCGATTACTGCCTTGGCCTCGGCGGCCACCGCCATATTGCTGGTGCGTCTGACTCCTCCCGCTCTTGCGCTTCCCAGTCCAGACGCCTTGCGGCATGAAATCGCGGAACGGCGGCTCGCCCAGGAAGCTCTCCATCGGGCAAAAACCGAACTCGAATTTCGCGTCGAGGAACGAACCGCGGAGCTAAGGAATGCGAATGAGGTTTTAGTCCGTGAGATTGCGCGGCGCCGGCAGACCGAAGAGGAACTACGGCACAGCGAAGAGTGGTCTCGCTTGCTGGTGGAGAGCGTTCAGGACTATGCCATCTTTATGCTGGATCCCTCGGGGCGAATTACCAGTTGGAACGCGGGGGCGGAAAAAATCAACGGCTACCGAGCAGAGGAGATTCTCGGTCAGCACTTCTCGATCTTTTATTTCCCCGATTCTGATCGGCGGACGGCGCAAATGGAGCTCGAGACGGCGGCGAGGGAAGGCCGATTCGAAAGCGAGGCATGGCGGATACGCAAAGACGGCTCACGCTTCTGGGCCAATATTTTGATCACGGCAGTACGTGATCAAAATGGCAAACTCATCGGATTCTCGAAGATCACTCGCGATCTTTCTGACCGCACGCATGCAGAAGAAGAGCTCCAGAAGCTGGCCTCGCTGATTGAACACAGCAGCGACTTTATCGGCATCTCTTCCCTCGACGGTGACGTGCTGTTCCTCAATCCCTCCGGTCAATCCCTGGTTGGGCTAGATGGAGATGAGGCTGTGCGCGCCACCAAGGTAGCTGGTTATATATTCGAGCACGATCAAGATAAATTCTTGCACGAGGTCCGCCCCGCCGTTCTGCAGTATGGGGAGTGGGAAGGCGAGATGAGATTCCGACATTTTAAAACCGGAGCCGCGATACCTATGCTGCAGAAAGTCTTCTGCATCAAGGAAGCGGACAGTGATCGTCCCCTGGCTCTGGCGACGATCAGCCGTGACATCACCGAGCGCAAGCACGCCGAAGACGAGTTGCGCCTGGCACAGACTGAATTGGCACATGTGGCGCGAGTCATGACAATGGGTGAGCTGACGGCCTCGATTGCCCATGAGATCAACCAGCCGCTAGCCGCTATCGCAAACAATGCCAACGCCTGTGGACGGTTGCTCGCCTGCCAACCGCCCGACCTGGAAGAAGTTCGGCTGGCTGTTGCAGACATTGCCCAGTCTGGCAAAAGAGCGGCGGAGGTCATCACCCGCGTTCGCGCGCTCCTGAAGAAAACAACTACGCCCAGAGACCGAGTGAACATCAATGAGATCATCCTGGACGTGCTCGCACTCGTGGCTGGAGAACTGGAAAAGAATCGCATCTCCACACAGACCGATTTGCTTCCAGACTTAACGGCCGTGCTGGCGGATCGGGTCCAGTTGCAGCAGGTTGTCTTGAACCTCATTATGAATGGCATTGAGGCAATGACTTCAGTCACCGGCTGGCCGCGCCGGCTGTTGATCCGATCAAAGATGCACGAGTCCGGCAACGTGTTGGTAGCCGTGCAGGATACGGGTGCGGGACTCGATCCGCAAAATACATCCCATATTTTCGACGCCTTCTTTACGACCAAACCGGCGGGGATGGGCATGGGATTGCCGATTTGCCGTTCCATTGTCGAAGCCCACGGCGGCCGCTTGTCACTCGCTCCGAATAAGAGTGAGGGAGCAATCTTCGAATTCACACTTCCTGCCTGCGCGTGAAAGCCATGAACGAAGTCGCACCTGTGGTTTTTGTTGTGGATGACGACCCGATCGTCTGCGTTTCCATGCAAAGACTTATTCGATCTTTGGGTCTTGAAGTCCAAACCTTTATTTCGGCTCGGGATTTTTTGCACGCCACGCGCCCCGATGCGCCGGGCTGTCTGGTACTCGATGTCCGTCTGCCCGATTTGAGCGGTTTGGACCTGCAACAAGAGCTTGCCAAAGCGAACGTCGACCTCCCCATTATCTTTGTCACTGGTCATGCCGATGTCCTCATGTCGGTTCGAGCCATGAAGGCCGGTGCTGTGGAGTTTCTAACCAAGCCCTTTCGAGAGCAGGATCTGTTGGAGGCGATTCAACACGGCATTGCGCAACACCGGGCGGCGAGAGAACGCCGCGCTGTAATTTCAGAGCTACAGCAACGTCTGGCTTCGTTAACTCCTCGCGAGCAGGAAGTTTTTTCCCTAGTCGTAAGCGGATTGCTGAACAAACAAATTGCTGATCACCTGGGTGCGAGTGAGAAGACCATTAAGATTCATCGCGGGCAACTGATGCGGAAAATGCAAGCTGAATCCCTGGCTGATCTGGTTCGCATGAGCGAACAGCTGAAAATCTATTCCCCAAAGTACTAGAAGGTTGAGACCAAGGCCTGATAGACACGAGGGCCTCTCGGAGCTACTTTTCTTGCATGTGGAGATAAAGTATGAACGCTTCAAGCCCTGACGCAGTCTCCTTTCGGGTCACAGTAGATCCGCTGGTCCATGCACTCTTGTCAGCAAAGTCACTTCCGCACTGGCGGCTGGCCACGACTCCCATGGACGGCCCAATAGCCATTGTGGACGATGACAAGTGGGTTCTGAAATCCCTCGAACGGCTGGTCAAGTCCGCGGGTTTCAGAGTTGAAACCTTCATTTCCGCGGAAGAGTTTCTCGAGGCAGGTAAGGATTCAACAACCGTGTGCGTCATTCTAGACATTGGACTGCCCGGAATGAGTGGACTTGATTTGCAGCGTCACCTGGCTGCTGAAAACTCTCAAGTGCCGATCATTTTCGTTTCAGCGCATGATGAGACAGAGATGCGAACTCAGGCCCTGGCGGGAGGAGCGATAGCTTTTCTCACCAAACCCGTCAACGATAAAGCGCTACTCGATGCAGTTGATTCGGCAGTGAAATAGAACGAGAGGCTGAAATCGAAATAGGGTCGATCTCTTACCCTGGTATGTGTTTCTAAGAGTGCGCTTGGGATCACTCGTCAGACTGTAGACAGCAAACTGATGCACAAAGACGCAGAAACCCTCGACTAATGGAGAAAGTGATGCCTACGAATAAAGCAAGGGATTATCGCCCGCGCAGTCCGCGAAACCTAATCAAGCTTCCGAGCAAAGTTGTAGCCAGATTCCAGGAATCAGAAATCAATCAGATTCTGCAAAGAGGGTTGCGGCTCACCGGAAAGCCGCCTTACGGTGAAAACCAGGCCGAGATTGCCTCCCTCCAACCGGAGTGCGGGTTGCTGCCAGCGGAGATTGGTCCCAAAGAACCTTGCACCCTCATGGTTGCCGACGATCATCCGGTAGTCCGGGAAGGCCTGGTAGCGATGATTGAACGTCAATCCGATATGCGGGTCGTGGCTCAAGCCAGCAACGGACGAGAAGCAGTCGACCAATTCATGGCTCGCCGCCCGGATGTCGGAATTCTGGATTTACGGATGCCTGGAATGAATGGTGTTGATGCAGTCATCGCGATATGCGAGAAGGAACCGGCAGCCCGCCTGATTATTCTCACTACCTATGAGGGTCAGGAAGAAATCTATCGTGCGCTGCGAGCCGGGGCGCTTGGCTATCTTCTAAAAGATGCACCGGCACAAGAGCTGGTCGAATCCATCCACGCGGTAAGCAGTGGAAGGACCTGGATCCCGCCTGCCGTCGGAGCAAAGTTGGCACAGCGCATCACCGATCGTGAACTGACCGCACGCGAAATGGAAGTTCTCCGAATATTGGCGGTTGGCAGGAGTAACAAGGAAATTGGAGTGGCCTTCAATATCAGCGAAGCTACCGTCAAAGTACACGTAACTCATATCCTCGAGAAACTAAAGGTGACCGGACGCACCGAAGCGATCAATGTCGCGGTAAGGCGTGGACTGGTGAATATGGACTCCACAGCAGCGGCCTGACTCAACTCGCCGTCGCCGAATCTCTCTTGTAATTTCGACTGGAATGCCAGCCGAATAACTGCTCCGGCCGCCGTATCGGCGGCCGGGCTCGATTGCCAAAAGCTTGATCAGCAAGCAAGGAACACCTAATGAAAGCAAATGGTAACTTTAACATCTCCCACGTTACTCCCTCCGAACATGTGAAACGGATTGTGAGCCATTCCAAATTGAAAGCCGTCGCGAGGTTTGGGAGTAGCAATGTCGCCGGTGGTTGGATGCAGAGCTCCTCGATGGAGACGGTGCTGCGTCACGTACAGGACGGCATCGTGGTATGCGATGCGCAAGGCCTGATCGTGCTGGCGAACGCGAGCGCCAAACAATTGGCCCAGCAAAGTCCCGAAGGCAAACCGCTGAATCACTGCGAGAACATTTGGGGGGAATTGTTCGATCACAATGGCGCTTACATTGCCGCGGATGAATGGCCTCTCGGAAGAGCTTTACGCGGGGAAACTATCTCTTCTCAGGAATGTCGTCTGGTCCGGTCGAGTGGCCTCGCTTTTGATCTTTTGTTGAGTGCCAGTCCCATCGTCGATCTCGGACGGCGAATCGTGGGGGCTATAGCCACGCTTACTGATATCAGCCAACAGAAACGCAATGAGGAATTGCAACACGAACAGGCCATGGAGAGAGAACGTAGCCGAATGGCTACACACATTCACGATACAATCTCACAAAGCTTGACTGCGATCAGTCTTCAGTTACAGGCCGTTGAGCGAGAGCTTTCTCAAAAGTCTGACAACGCCGGCGTCTACTTGCAACGCGCAATGAGTGTGGCTCGCGACACTCTGGCCGATCTCCGGCGCTGCATTTGGACTTTGTCCCATGAATCGCTGGAGGGAGAAGATCTAGCTGAGGCTTTATCGTTCCTTGCGGAGCGGCTTTTTGCCTCCACTCCAGTCGAGCTGAAGCTGTCTCTTCAACCGGAGACCAATGCCCTGCCGCGGCAGATCCGGCATGAGATCTTGTGGATCAGCAAGGAGGCTCTGGCCAATGTCCTTAAGCATGCCCACGCAACCAAAGTTCACATCGAATTGCTTTATGGAAATAATGATGTGCAACTCCGCATTGACGACAACGGTCAGGGATTCGGTCCGATTCGGCTGCCGCGCAATGGCAGTTTTGGTCTGATCAGCATGCGAAAACGGGCGGAGCGATTAGGAGGCCGTATCGCGGTTGTCAGCCATCCTCGACGAGGCACTCGCGTTGTTGCCACTGTTCCCTGCCCGCATCATTAACACCGAGGCGTGAATACTGTCGACACCGGCAGGTGTGACGCCTGACGAAAATTCTTAGGCGAAGGTGGTAGAACCACATGGAACGTTGGCGCAAGCGGTTGCTACCTTTATTTGCGCAATTCCACTTCATCCTCGCGATGGATTGTGGCGGTCGTTCCCTATCGCTAGGATTGCTTTTTCCGAAACTAAAATAGGAGACTTTCCCGTGATGTCATCGTGGGATTTAGCTACGCGGCCTAACGGTAGTCCAGACATGGCCTGGGCGACATATGAACAAATTGAACGGGAAGCGTATGGAGGTAGCTTTGTGAACACGCACAATCTGAGACTCGCCGGAAATATAAGCGCCATTTCTCGGCCTGGGCTGTATGAAGATTATCAGGAGCGGGTGACCGTCTCGGTGGAGGGAGCGGAACCGTTGTATGCGGAACTTCGCTTGCCCAATCGCGCGGGATGGGTCGTAGGGCAAAAAGTGCTGGTCGTGATCATTCCGGCTCCGCCCGAAGGTGGCGGCGCGCACTGAGCAGGAGTGTTATTTCGATGCTTGGATTCATCGCTCCTGGTCGGGGCACACCGCGAACCGATGCGAGCATTCAAATGGATGATGGATACGCAGTCGAGGAACGCGAAAACGAGATCGCCGTTCTGTGCGATCTAAGGAAACAGAGAAGACGCAAAAGGCAAGGCCCTCCGCCGAAGACCTTGCTTGAGTCTGTGCAAGATGGGGCCTGTCTGTCGATCGAAGACGTAAAGCAACTTTCCGAGGCACAGCGCCAAAATTCAGCCGTCAGCTTTTACATGCGGCTCAAAGCATTGAAAGCGGCGCCCCAGGAGAAGGTCTCTGGCCGGTTTTTTCGTTAGCGGTTTAATCGCTGGCGGGTGTTTTCGAACTCCGCCTGCGTGCGGGCCAGGCGGTCAGGTAATTCGTCGCGCTCTGCTTTTGTTTTTTCCCAGGCAGCGAACGAATCGACGGGATGTGCCAGCGTCTGTTCCCCTTGGCCCGAGGCAACTTCTGGACGCGGGTTTTGACCGATGCCCGATGGTTCGGTGTGCGATACGACGCCAGCCTTGTCCATGACTTCTCCAATCAACTGCCTCAAGCCGCGCGCCTAAGCTGGATGGGTACCGGCAGGCTGTGGACCGCAAACGCAAACATCAAATAAGCCCATCCGCGCAGGACCAATGAAATCCCGACGGCGATTCCTAGAAACCAAAAGCCGGACCAGGGCCACTCCGCCCAAAGTAAAATCCCCAGCAGAAGCGTAACTACCCCGTCAAACGCGGCCCAACCCCAGTTGGGAAATTTCAGCCGTATGGCGGCCATCAGGCGAAAAATACCAATGACAGTAAAGAACGAGGCAAACAGCAACGTCCATGCCAGCGCCCCAGCGACAGGGTGCGTAACAACCAGGAGCCCAATGAGTATTCCAAGAATTCCGGCCACCGCGTGCAGAAAGATTCCTCTCCAGTTCCTCATGCGAAACGCCTGGATCCCTTCCACCACACCACTCACCACCAGTAACCAGCCCAACACCAACACGGTTCCTACGGTCGCCGCGGGAGCGATAAGAAATGCTACTGTACCCAGAACCACCATGACGATTCCCAGCGCTAGAAACCATCCCCATCTGTGGCGGAGATTTTCGAATTCTAGAGTCAATGGAGTTGTTATCATTAATGCCCTGCCAATGATTACCGGCTGACCACCGAAAACGGAGATGGGGGACAGTAGAACATTTCTCACCTGCTGAGAAAAACTATCCCCCCACTTTGCTCGCTTGTTCTGGCTCTCGTTCCCAGGACATGCGCACAAAGTGCATCTCTTGTTTTCGGATGCTAGTGAACATACACCTTAGCCGCAATTCCTCATGAGAATGAATCGAACCTCCTAGACGAGCGCTACAAATTGTTACGCCACGAGCGACACCCGGTTGTACGACTTTCGCATGATGAACAACTTTGCGCGACGCAACAGCATCGGAAACGACAGTCATCGATTACCGGCTCCGGTGCTGGTCGACGGCATTACAATGACAGCATTACAACTTAGGATAAGCACACCAGAGGAAATTATGCCGGTTATTCGAGGCTGCAAAGTTTGTGGACGGATGAATCGCATTCCCGCGGCACACCTTGCCGATACTGGGCGGTGTGGCGCTTGCAAAGCCCCATTGCCGCCGGTGGACGAGCCATTGGAAGTTGATCCTCAGCTGTTCGATGAAATCGTTCAGACTGCTCGCGTGCCAGTGCTGGTGGATTTCTGGGCTGCATGGTGTGGCCCGTGCAAAATGGCAGCGCCCGAAGTTGCGCGTACTGCCGCCGATATGGCGGGGCGGGCCATAGTCGTCAAGCTCGATACCGAACGCTATCCGGAAGTTGCATCCCGATTTAATGTGCGAGGTATTCCAAACTTCGTCGTCTTCAACGCCGGTCATCCCGTGACGCAGCAGGCGGGAGTGGTCGGCCACGAACAGATGGAGGCTTGGTTGAAGTCCGCGATTCCGGCATCGGTCGCATAGTCAGGAGCCAATCTACCAAACAACAGGTCTGCGCAAGGATCAGTCAAGCCGCACGCGGCAGGTGCGAGGCGGTCGAAAATTCCGAACGTGATTGCAGCGCTTCCAGAATGTGAGCGCGACTGACCACTCCCATAATCTTGCTATTGGACAGAACCGGAAGCTGGTGAACATCTTCGCGGCTCATGATTTCCAGCGCTTCCAACGCCGGCGTGTCCGGCGAGACGAAATGAATGCTGTTAACCGGGCGCATCACGTCACTCACCGTCTTGAACGGCCACGTGTTCACCTCTACCCCGCGGATTTCTTTAGGGGTTACCATTCCAAGCAGCTGGCCGTTTTCCATAACCAGGAAACAGCGCTGGCCGCTTCGCATTAATCGCTGATTCACGAACTCCTGGAGAGACATATTAGGACTTACGGTTTCGTAACTGGTCGACATCAAATCTTTTACTTGCAATCCGCTGAGAATCGTTCCCGTGCGAACCTGCAGATAGGTCGCGCTGGCGGCTTGCAGCAGGAACCAGCCAATGAAGGCGAGCCAAAGTCCTCCGAGCCCGGCGCCTTCGAAAAAGCGAAAGATGCCAAGACCAATGAAGACAACCGCAATCGTCTGGCCCACGCGTGCGGCCACGCGGGTGGCTCGCTCCACGTTACCCATAGCCCACCACAAAATAGCTCGCAGCACGCGCCCACCATCCAGCGGAAAGCCGGGAATCATGTTGAAGGCGGCCAAAGCGAGATTGATATACCCCAGCCAGACCAGCAGCGCCGTTCCAGGAGTTGCAGGCGAACTGCCTCGGGTCCAACCAGAGGCGGAAGCCAGAGCTAGCAGAACGACCCCCAGCACCGCACTGGTGATGGGCCCTGCAATCGCCATCCAGAACTCGGTCTTAGGATCGGTCGCTTCCTTCTCCATCTGGGCGACTCCGCCCAACAAGAATAAGGTGATCTTGTGGATCGGCAGTCCGCGCATTCTGGCCACCAAGGCATGCGACAACTCGTGAGCGAACAGACAGGCAAAAAAAAGCACACCGGTAAGGATCGCCGTGCCCCAGACTACTGTTTCACTCCACGCCAGATTCGTGGCATGAAACTCGCCCGCTAACGAGAATGTTATGAGCAGCGCGATGACAAGCCAGCTGTAATGAAGACCCAACTCCACGCCGAAGATAGTACCGATCTTAATTTGAGATTTCACAGTGCTTGCCTCACTTAGAGCTGCTATGTCCTGAAGATGTTTCTAGGTTGGCGAACGAGCCAGGTCGAAGCAGCTCTTCTTCTCTATCTCTTTAGATGCCGGCACCCGCACTCGTGGTGGCAAGGATTCCGCATGTAATCGGGCCCGCGTCACGCCTCGCTCGCAATGGGGCTCCACCTAATCAAATGTTCCCTCACTGCCGATGGAGAGTTGTTGAGGGTTACACCCCCAGTTTCCGGGATAGCCTCTCTCAGAAAACCAAAAAACCAGGAAACGTAAGAAAAACAATTTGGAGACGGTGGATTGAGAGTGGTCGCATGCTTTGACGACATTCTCAGCTCGGAAAGAAGGCAACCATGAGCCAGAGTGAGATCGTTAAAGATTTCTTATTAGCCCAGGAAATCACTCGTCGTGTGTTGGAGAGCCGCTTACCTCGCTCTATTCGGAATCAGATTTCTTCCCTCACCCTGGAGACTCGAGTCAAATGACGAGCGCAACAACTGCCGCAGCCCCTGCCAAGACCAGCGCACCTGTCGACCCGATCTTTCGACAAATCCGTGACCTCGTCTACAAAGTGTGCGGAATTTTTCAGCTTGAAGAAAAACTCTATCTCATGGCAGATGCCTGCGCACGGCGTATGAAGGTGCTTGAGGTCCGCACGTCCCGCGAGTATTGGGACCTGTTGACCGCGCACTCCAGCCACGAGGCGGAATTGCGGCAGCTGCTCAATGAAGTGACGATTGGAGAAACCGTTCTGTTCCGCAGTCCGCCCCAGCTCGAGGCGCTGCGAAAAGTGATTCTCCCGGAACTGGTGGAGGAAAAAAGTAAGCAGGTGGTGAAGAGACTGCGGGTCTGGAGCGCTGGCTGCTCCACCGGCGAGGAATCCTATACCCTGGCGATGGCCATGTTAGAGGAGAGCGATCGTTTACTGAAAGGCTGGACTGTGGAGATTCTCGCCACCGATTTGAATGACCGTTCCGTAGACACGGCCAAAGCCGGTATCTATGGCGACTATGCGCTGCGCTCCACATCCGATTACTTCAAGCGCAAATACTTCTCCCAACTTGACGAGAAGAAGCTGGAAATTCGTCCCGAGGTGAAAAAACTTATTACCTTCAGCCGCCTCAATTTGCAGGATGACTCTCGGATGCTCCTCATGAAGGGAATGGATTTGATTTTCTGCTGCAACGTCCTCATTTACTTCGACGGGCCTTCAAAAGCTAAAGTGGTCAACCATTACTACAGCAACCTTAATTTCGGTGGTTATTTCTTTTTGGGCACGTCGGAGTCCCTGTTGAACTTAAATGACAAATTCCATCTTGTCCATTTTCCGGGCACAATCGCGTATTGGAAACCATCCCTGAAAAGCGGAAAGCTATGACTGCATCCATTGCTAAAACAATCCGCGAGCGAGTGGCGAGCATCGAGACCACGCCATCCATACCCACAGTTTTTCTACCTTTGCTGAAACTCCTGAATCTGCCGCCCGAGCGCGTCAAACTGGATGAGGTCGTGAAGCTAGTCTCGTATGACAACACCATCGCCGCACAATGCCTGCGCGTGGCCAGTTCACCACTATTTGGACTGGCGAAGTCGCCTGAAACCATCCGAGCGGCGATGATCAGCCTCGGCCTGCGCCGCGTCGAAACAATTCTTCTCACATGCTGCCTGGGAAGTGCCTTCCCTACCGGCAACTGGGCGCTCGACCCCACGATCTTTTGGATGCACTCCTTGGGCTGCGCTATGGTGTGCCGGAAGTTCAGCGAAAAGCTGGCCGAGGGCGATGGAGACAGAGCCTATATGGCGGGACTGCTCCACGATATCGGCTTCATGGTGAACTGTATCGCGTTTCCGAAAGAGTTTGCTGTGGCTGCCGCTAAGGCTTCTCAAGAACAGATTCCCTTCGACGTAGCAGAGCGCGCTACTATGGGATTCACCCACTGCGACTCGGGAAAGGCGCTTGCTGAAAAGTGGCACATGGCGGACGATATGGCTCACGTGATCGCCCATCACCATGCGCCCGAGCAGAGCGCGATATCCCAGCCTTTGATTGCTCTGGTTCACTTGAGCGATTTGCTTTGCCGCATGCGCGGAATGGGATACGGATATTATGAAAAGCAAAAAGTGGATTTGGTCGGCGACCCAGCCTGGTCGATTCTCCTCAAAGAACACCGCGACCTCGCCAAGGTTGACTTGGCTCTTTTCTCGTTTGAGCTGGATGAAGCGGTCGATGAAGTCTCCAAACTCGTATCCACTATTTTTGGAGGCAAACGCGCCACAGCAGCAAGTTAACGCCAAGCGTAAGAAACCTTTAGCAAGAAGCGACAGTCCCTCCTCACGGCTGCTCCCTCAGCCGAACCGAGATCTGAATTTGAATGCTTTCCTGTCCAGCAAGTAACATCTATTTATGCCCGTCGAAACAAAACTTACTCAGGTCCCAGTATCGATTCGCGCGCCCCGCGGCAACTCTATTACTTGTAAAGGCTGGCAGCAGGAAGCCGCCATGCGCATGCTGATGAACAATCTCGACCCGGATGTAGCCGAGCGTCCTCAGGATCTTGTCGTGTACGGCGGCACCGGGCGCGCGGCACGCAGTTGGGAGGCATATCACGCAATTGTCGCGGCTTTGAAAAAGCTCGAGAACGACGAGACGTTGCTGGTGCAATCGGGCAAGCCCGTGGGCGTGTTCAAGACGCACGATCATGCCCCGCGCGTGCTGATTGCCAATTCAAACCTGGTGGGACACTGGTCAAACTGGGAGAAGTTCAATGAACTGGAGCGCGCCGGTTTGATGATGTACGGCCAAATGACGGCGGGCTCGTGGATTTACATCGGCTCACAGGGAATTGTGCAAGGCACATTCGAAACCTTTTCCGCGGCCGGCGAAAAACATTTCGGCGGAGATCTTGCCGGCAAGCTGATCGTCAGCGGCGGCATGGGCGGCATGGGCGGAGCCCAGCCGATGGCCGCGACCATGACAGGGGCAGCATTTCTGGGAATAGATATTGACCCCGAACGCATCAAAAAGCGCCTCAAGACCGGCTATTGCGATTTCATGGTTACGACGCTCGATGAAGCCCTGCGCATTCTGAAAAATGCGGTGCGCAAGAAAGAAAATGTTTCTGTCGGGCTGGTGGGAAATTGCGCAGATGTGATTCCGGAGCTGGCCGCGCGCGGCGTCGTTCCTGACATTCTCACTGATCAGACTTCCGCGCATGATCCGCTGAATGGATATGTGCCGAACGGCATGACTTTCGCTGAGGCTGTCGAGTTGCGAAAAAACGATCCCAAGACTTATCAGGAAAAATCGCTCGATGCCATCGCGGCACATGTCGAAGGCATGTTGCAGCTGCAGAAGATGGGATCGGTCACGTTCGACTACGGCAACAACATCCGCACTTTCGCTTTTCAGCGCGGCGTGAAACATGCTTATGATTTTCCGGGCTTCGTGCCGGCGTATATTCGTCCGCTATTTTGCGAAGGCCGCGGGCCGTTCCGCTGGGTGGCCCTGTCCGGTGAGGCCTCTGACATTCACGTCACCGACGACCTGGTGCTGGAATTATTTCCTGAGAACCTTATCTTGCGCCGCTGGATTGACTTGGCCCGCAAGCGCATCAAGTTTCAAGGATTGCCCGCGCGCATCTGCTGGCTGGGCTATGGCGAGCGCGCGCAGTTTGGTCTGGCGATCAACGATCTGGTGAAGAAGGGAAAGATCAAAGCGCCGATCGTGATCGGCCGCGACCATCTCGATTGCGGTTCGGTGGCGTCTCCCTTCCGCGAAACCGAAAGTATGAAAGACGGGTCAGACGCGGTCGCTGACTGGCCCCTGCTGAACGCTCTGCTGAACACTGCGGCCGGTGCATCGTGGGTGTCAATCCACAATGGTGGCGGCGTTGGCATCGGATACTCGCTCCACGCCGGCCAAGTCACGGTTGCCGACGGCACCGAAATGATGGCCAAGCGGATCGAACGCGTGCTGACCACGGACCCTGGCATGGGTATTATCCGCCATGCGGACGCGGGGTACGACGAGGCGAAGGAATTCGCGAAGAAAACGGGCGTGAACTTGCCCATGGGCGAGTAGCTGCCGGACTGATTCACGAACGCGACGTTCGGAAAGAAGCTGAAACCGTCTCACCTGCTAGACTGTTCACTGCTTGAAATCAAACAGCAAGTTCAAAACATCTGTGCAGCCGCTGCTATTGATCAATATCAGCCAACTGCTGACGCTTCGGTCTACCTCTGATCTAGCTGGTCCACGTCGAGCTTCCAGCCTGCAAGAACTCGGCATCATTCAAGATGGCGCTGTCTTGTGCCTTGGGGGGAAGTTTGTTTCCGTCGGCACAACCAAAGACGCGCTCCGCGATCCCTGGTTGAAGAAGAACCGCAAGAAAATTATCGAGATCGAGTGCGCGAATAAAGTCGTGCTGCCCGGATTTGTCGATTCCCACACTCATCCGGTCTTTGTCAGCCCGCGACTGCTCGATTTTGAAAAGCGAATTGAGGGTGCGTCGTACGAAGAGATCGCTGCAGCCGGAGGCGGAATCCGCTCAAGTGTGGAAGGCGTCCGCAGCGCGACCACCAGGATTCTGGCGGAAAAAGTTCTGGCCGCCCTGCGCTGCATGGCCGCGCAAGGCACCACGACAGTCGAAGCCAAGTCAGGATATGGCCTGACGATTGAATCGGAAATAAAGTCTCTGCAGGCCATCCGTGCCGCCGCTTCTCAATGGCCAGGGACGGTCGTTCCCACCTTGCTCGGCGCGCACGTGGTGCCAAGAGAATTTCAAGGTCGTTCACAACAGTATGTTGATCTCGTCTGTAAGGAAATGATCCCGGAAACGGCGAAACGCAAACTCGCGCAGTTTGTCGATGTATTTTGCGACAAAGGTGCTTTTACAACGGCTGAGACAGCGCAGATTTTCGCAGCCGCGAGAAAACACGGCCTCCATGTCCGGGCCCACATGGGCCAGCTTTCAGAAACTTCGCTGCGTCCGTTTTTGGGTTTCCACCCTGCATCTTTCGACCACATGGATCACGTGAGCGAAGATGATATCAGCGAATTGGCGAAACACGATACTGTCGCCACTCTCGTGCCCGGAGCAAATTATTTCTTGGGGCTGAGGGATTATCCGCAAGCGCGGAAGTTTGTCGATGCCGGCGTGCCGCTCGCATTGGCTACGGATTACAATCCCGGCACGTCGCCAACTTTGAGCATGCCGATGGCGATGTCGTTGGCGTGCACGCATATGAAAATGTCTCCCGCAGAGGCGATCTCTGCGGCGACGATCAACGGGGCATGGGCCTTGCGGTTGGGGGATCGAAAGGGCTCGATCGAAGCCGGTAAAGATGCTGACTTAGCGGTCTTCGCAGTGAAAGATTACCGTGAGATCCCTTACTGGTTCGGGGCGAACCGCTGTGAAATGACAGTCATGAGCGGAGCGGCGGTCCATCCGCAATGCTCTTGCGACCAACTTTCCGGAAATTAGGCAGCGTTCAAGCCGAACGAAACTTTCAGGCGTGCGACTTAGTTGAGACCTGGGCAAGCTTGCGGCGCGCATAGATCAGACCAACCGCTACACCGAGCACTTGAGCACATGCCCGCGCCGCTAGCAGCGCCGGGGAAAGCACTCCAACAATCGGATCTTTCCTAGTCGCCCGTAGCACGAATGGCAGAGTACTAGCCAGAAACGCAGCCAGCACGATTACCGACGCTGGCACCGACGGCCTGACTACCAGATCAATCGCAATAGCAAGAAGAAGTGCGGGCGCGAAGAGCAATTGGAGCTTCATCAGCTGCGGCGTGTGACTATCCTTCATGGCCTTGCCCGGATTCTTGCGTACAGCCAGCACACGCCAGAAAGCGAACTTGTATTTCTTCTTGAGATATTTCGAGAGCGTGTCCGGATGCGTGTGATAGACGATGGCGTTGGGAACGAACCTCATCTTCCAGCCGCGCGCAGACATACGGAAGGAGAGCTCAATGTCCTCCGCGCATGCCAGCGGAAAAGAAGTATCGTAACCAGTCATCTCCAGAAAGCGGTCGCGGCGAAAAGCCGCCGAGTACGTGTCGACAAAGTCGATGGAGTCGTGAGCCGCCATCAGCCGGTAACGGTCTTCATAGTCGATCTGCACGAAACGAGCAACTAAACTCTTTTGACGCGTGCGGTAGACTCCCTTTGCTCCAACAATATCCGCATCCTCGAAAGGCTCGAGCATCGCATCCAGCCAGTCTGGCATGGGTACGCAATCGTCATCGGTAAATAGAATAATCGTTCCCCGAGCCTCGCCAGCGCCGCGATTGCGCGCCGCAGCCGGACCCGCATTGGCCTGAGTAATGAGGCGAACACCAGAATAGCTCTCGACAACTCCCGCGGTGTCGTCGGTTGACCCATCATTGACAACCAGGATTTCCGCGTTCTGTCCGGCCGTCTGCTTCAACAGCGCGTCGAGACAGTAGCCTATGCGGGCACTCCCATTAAAAGTCGGAATGATAATCGATACAGATCTAGCGTCGATGGGACACCCCACTTGCCGCCCACGCTGCCGACGGTGCTGGTAATAATACCTCTCTGGGAAACGGTGGATGAGAGGCAGCCCGCAAGCGCGCTTCAGGCTTCGTAACGCACGGCATGAGATGGGCTCTAGTCGCCGGCTTGAGGACTCGCCGCCGCTGTCATGCCCGGCCGTCGCGGCGTTTGAGGAGCGGGAGCATTCTTTTCGTGCTGGGATCCGCGCAAGAGATACTTCGAGAGTGTGATGAATCCCTTAAGGTTGCGCTGCAACTCGCGGCGATCTCGCAGCGACTGCTTCAGCTTGTAGACCAGATAGGAAGGACTGAGATAAAAGCTGCGTCGCGCTCGGTCGCAGAAGCTCACCAACTGCTCGTGCGTAATGTTGGGTAGCGTAACCACGCTGTTGTGCAGACCGTCTTTGGTCAACCACGCGCCCCAGTCTTCAATCTGAATGTAATCCCGTTTCTTCGCTTCCTCATACGCGGTCGTACCCGGATAGACCATGATGGGGAAAAACTGCGCCGTATCGGGCTGAAGCTTCTTGGCAAAGTTCAGCGTCTTCTCCATGCTGGCCGGCGTCTCATTCAGGTTGCCAACCATGAAGCAGCCGTGCACCATGATGCCTGAGTCCTGACAAATGCGGACGAAGCGAAGCGCTTCTTCGTGATACTTGGCATCACGCCGGTCATCATTGTTCTTCTTCATGCCGTTGATCACTTCGACGTCACCACTCTCGAAGCCGACGCAGAACAGACGGGCACCGGCCTGATGCAGCGTGGAGAGCAACTCGCTTTCCGCGCCGATGTCGGCACGGCAGTTGGCGTCGAACGGCAGCTTATTGCCACGGCGAATCAGTTCCTTGGCTAGCTCCAGCGTGCGCGGCTTGCTGATGATGAAGGTGTCATCCTCTAGCATGACGGTCTTGATCGCGGGCATTTCGCGGGAGACGAAATCGAACTCGTCGGCCACATTCGCCACCGAGCGGTAGCGCATCTTATGCCCGCTGAAAGTTTGCGGATAAACACAAAACGAACAATGATACGGGCATCCCCGGCTGCTGTCGAAGACCACCAGCGGCCACAACGAGTGGCCATAAAAATAATCCGGCGTATGTAGGAAGCGCTTATAAACTTCGGAGACGAAGGGCAGTTCATCAAGATTGGCGATGGCTTCGCGCGGCTTGTTGCTGACGACTTCGCCTGTGGAAGCCCGGCGCCATACCAACCCGTCGACGCCAGAAAGATCCGCGCCGCAGGCTTTCGCTTCCAGCCAATCGCGCACGGTATATTCGTACTCTCGTATGGCTACAGCTTCCAACGCAACTGACATTGCGAGCGTTTCTTTTGGCAGCGATGACACGTGCCGCCCGACCAGCAGGACATGCAAAGATGGTCTAGCCGCAACCAGTGACTCGATAACGCTGACGTCGTTCAGAATACTGGGCGTTGAAGTATCACATACGACCGCTTGGATGTTCTTTGCGGCGATTCGGTCGATGACCGCCTGGACGGAATAACCCGCGGCGGGCGCATCGACCAGGTCCACGTCGTGTCCATTTTTAAGTGCAACACCGGCGGCATGAGCCAGCCACTTGGGGTAATACAACGTTCCACTCTTAGTAACCGCAGGACTGCGCTGCTCCCGAGAAAATCTGGGATGGAAGGGTGGATTCAAAAACAAAACATGCATTCGTGAAGTATATCTCAAGGTCTCAAACCTTTCCGCAAATACTCCACACCCGGCTATCAACTTTGATTACCAAAGGGTCTCAGTATCAATCCCGACGAAGAAAGCGCGAAACTAGATTTGGCCAAAAACTTACACAGCTTCGCGTTTTCTCCCCCACAGCGCCTTGATAGTTCGGAGACGCTGGCGGTTCTCCGGAAGCTCGAAGGCACTGTCCAGATTTTTCCGCAGCCAGACCCAAAACACGGCGACAAAGAAAGCTAGAATCGTGGCTCCCAGGACAATCAGAGTTCGGTGCGGGGAGGACTTCGTATCTGGAGGCACGGCCGCATCCACCACTTGAATAATTGAGCCTTCGCGCGCCTCATCGAGCTTTGCGACCTCATATTCCTTCGCCAGCAATTCGAATACGGTCTCCTGGTATTTGAGATCGCGATACCGGCGGAGATATTCCATCCCCGATCCGGTCACTCTTCCCTTGGATAGATTGATGTCGGAGCCGGCATCGCTTTGCGATCCCGCAACTCGTGCAAGTTGTGCCTGCAATGCCGCGAGTTCCTGTTTCGCGAGCACGAGATTAGGATTATCGTCGGTCGCGAAGGATCGCATGCCTTCAATCTGTACCTCCTTGGCCACAACCTGGGCACGCAATACGGCCGCGGATTCGATCAGCGCTCGCGCCTGGCTATCGATTTGCAAGACGCCGGTAGCTTGTTGAGTCTTCGCCATGGCGTCCTCCGCCGCGGTCAGACTCTGTTTCGCTTGTTCAACTTGCTGCTCAAAGAAAAGCCGGCGCCGGGCGGCCTCAGTTATCGCTAGTGAGGCGGAGAGCCGTCGAAATTCCTCCACGTAGCCATTGGCCAGTTCGGCAGCGCGTTTCGGGTTATGGTCCTCAACCGTAAGGCGGATCAATCCGTCCTTCGTTCCGGCCACCGCCGTAGTGCGGTGCTCGAAAGCTTTGCGCGCTTCCGACATCTTTTTGGCATGATACTCCTGCATCAGGCCAAAACGCTGGATCATCGAGTCTTCGACGGTGCGGCTTGTGAGCAAAGAAACGTACATGTCGGCGGGGTTCTTGATGCCGAGACTACCCCCAGCCAGAGAGGCTAGCGAACCCAAAGCACCAATATTTCCGAGCTGCCCTAACAATGACGAACCAATGGATGAATTCTGAGCCGGAGGAAGCAGCACAATCTTGGCTTCATATTGAACTGGCAACAGTAGGGAAACTATAGCCGCCAACACCGCCGCACCCAGCACGAAGCGCACAATGAAGCGCTTGCGCTCGAGAAGAAGAACGAGAATATCCAGCACCGAAACCTCTGCCTCGACTCGGGATGGGTCTGTGGGTGTTTCCTCGATAATCGGTTCGGCCTGGATCTCTGTCTGAATCATCGTATTCGCGCGATTTGCAATTTTACTATTATGCCATCCCGACCGAGAGTGATTCTATCAGGCTGCTTCAAAGTGAATGTTGGCTTTTCCAACACCTTGATGGCAACCCGCTTGCGCCTCCAGCGAGGGGCGGCGGATACTGAGTCCGTTTCGTGCTAGCTTTGAATGGATTCCAGATTCTGCTAAGAAATGCCAGGGGGCAGTGTACGCGCTTGCGGGGTGCGCGGCGGTTAATGATATCCGTAATACCCTAAGAGCTATCTATTCGAACGAACTTGAGTTACGGCGCGTCAGTCATGGAAAGGACGGGAAATGAAGTTTGCCGAAGCCGCTGGCAGGAGGGATAAGACTGAAAACTATCGTGGGAACCTTCTGCGGACCGCGTGGCTCTTGCCCACACTGGCATTGGGTCTGACAACAAGTTATTTGACTGCTGGCGGTTTGATGGCGCGAGCCCAGACGGCCGGGGACGAAAAACCCGCACCGGCTTCATCTCCAAAGCCTGCGTCAAAACCTCTCCAACTTCCGCCGGAACCTGTAGACTTGAAATCGCTTCCCCGCAACCTTTTTGTCGATCAGAAGAAGTTCTGGACGACCCCGTTCCACATGACCACGGCGGAGTGGCAGTGGACCGTCCCATTGGCTTTTGTCGGCGCGGGAATGTTGGCGAGTGATACAGCCATAGAAAAACATGTTCCCACGAACCCGACAACTGTATCTCACGCAGTAACCGCTTCCAATGCTGGACTCGGCGCTATGGCCGGAGTGGGCGCAGGAATGTTTCTTTTGGGGCATTTCGCGAACAATGATCAGGAACGTGAGACCGGACTTCTCAGCGGAGAAGCAGGCATCGACGCATTCTTAGATACCGAGGTTCTTAAATATGCATTCGGGAGGGACCGGCCGTTCACAGGAGACGGCCGGGGACGTTTTTTTCAGGGCGGAGACTCTTTTCCTTCGCAGCACGCAGCCATCAGTTGGGCGATTGCCAGTGTGATTGCTCATGAATATCCCGGGCCGCTTACGCAGCTGCTCGCCTACGGCGCGGCGGGAGGAATCACCGCGGCGCGGTTTGTGGGCCAGCAGCACTTCGCCACGGACCTGTTGGTTGGCAGCGCTCTAGGCTGGTATATGGGCCGGCAGGTTTTCCGGTCGCGCTCGCATTACAGCGATGCGGAGATCGCCAAATGGGGCACATTCAGCAAGAACGAGGAAGGGAGTACTGGCCGTGATCCAGGAAATATGGGATCGCCTTATGTTCCCATGGATAGTTGGGTGTATCCCGCGATGGAACGCCTGATCGCCTTCGGCTATATTCACTCCGCCGACCTCGGAATGCGCCCGTGGACGCGCATGGAGTGTGCGCGTTTGCTGGTGGAGGAGGCGGACGAGCAATTTCAAGAAAGAACTGAGAAGAATACCGGTGCGCAGAAAATATATGCTGCTCTACAAGATGAGTTCAGCGACGAGATTGCCCGCTTAGGCGGCGACGCCAATCTCGGGGTGAACCTGGATTCGGTCTACACCCGTGGGACCCAGATTGTCGGCGGACCGTTGCGCGATGGGCTCCATTACGGCCAGACCATCATTAATGACTTCGGTCGCCCCTACGGACAGGGTTTCAACAACGTGACCGGGCTTTCAGGTCACGCGGTCGTGGGTCCCCTTTCATTCTATGTTCGCACCGAATACCAGCATGCGGCCTCGCTTTCCGGACTGCCTCCGGCAGCGGCGCAGGCGATCTCGGCAGTGGACGCCATCCCTTCCGTCCCCCCGACCACTCCTGTTCCAGCCGTAGATCGGGTCGATTTGCTGGAGGGCTACGTGGGGATGCAACTCGACAACTGGCAGATCAGCGTTGGCAAACAGTCCCTTTGGTGGGGTGCGGATAAGAGCGGACCGATGATGTTCAGCACCAATGCCGAACCCATCCTCATGCTGCAAATCAATCGCGTAAAGCCGTTCCACCTACCTTTGCTGGGAGCGATCCGCGTGGATTACCTCATAGGGCGCTTGAGCGGCTACCACTGGGTGTACGGCGTAAACACTGGCTTGGTGGGATCATGGACGCAGTCGCTGAGTGACCAGCCGTTCATCGTAGGCGAGAAGGTCACTCTTAAGCCCACATCCGATCTGGAACTGGGCATTAGCATCACCGCGCTCTTCGGGGGTCCGGGAGTTCCAGCCACGGCGCACAAGCTTTTCCAGGCGGGTTTCTCCACCGGAAACGGGCTGCCTGGAACTCCCGGAGACCCGGGTGACCGCCGCGGCGGATTTGACTTTGCCTATCGGGTTCCCGGGCTGCGGGATTGGCTCACATTTTATGCGGATGCCTTTACGGACGATGAACCTAACCCCTGGCTTGCCTGGAACAAGACCGCCCTCACATCCGGTCTCTACCTGTCTAAAGTCCCAGGAATATCGAAACTTGACCTCCGCGTCGAGGGAGTTTACACCGACCCACCCGGCGGTGGAACGACGGTACAACACGGTTTCTTTTATTTCAACGACCGGTTCAAGAGTGGTTATACGAACGAAGGAAATCTGATCGGAAGCTGGATTGGCAGGGAGGGTCAGGGCGCCGAAGCCTGGACCTCCTACTGGCTTAACCCTAAGAGCAAAGTACAGTTGAATTTCAGGCACCAGAAGGTGAGCCCGCAGTTCATTCCGGGCGGGGGAACGGTGACCGATTTCGGCGTCTCCGGCGATTATCGGCTGCGTTCAGATGTGGATCTTTCCGCGTGGGTGCAGCACGAACGGTGGCTTTTTCCGGTGATTCAATCCAATCCCTCCCGAAACGTAACTGCGGCCTTGCAAATTCAGTTTGAGCCGCATAAGCTGTTCCAGCATTCCCATTCCTCCGCCAATGCACCAGGAAGCCAGCCGTGATCTCTGTACTCTCACAGGCCGATGCGCACTTTTCTTTTCGCGTCAATTTCTCAAGAGAAGCTCAAAAGCGACGCAACTCGCTTGATATTTCTCGCCTGCAGAACATTCCGGTTAACCCTGGGTTGGTTACTGTAAGGATTCTTCTCGATCGGCAACGAAGGTCACCACGGATATTATTAGGTGCTAGACAAACGTCATTGGAATAGGTTGATATATACAACGATCATTTTTGCCGGGGGGCAGAATTGAGAAGGTATGATTCGCAGTCGCCTTAGCTTTGCGCGTTTGTACTTGAAAATCGTCACCCTGCTGTTGCCTGCCTGCGCCTATTTCATCGCGGTCAAGGTGCGCTTCGGTTTCAATTTACTATTCTCCCGCACTCCTCCGGATGGCCTGCCTTCTTACTGGAGCATTCTCCTGTTGACCACGATCGTCTGGGCGATTGCTGCGGAAGAATCGGGTCTGTGGAACGTCGAGCAATTGTATGCACCCGGCGGCAAAAGCCGCCGGCTGCTGGAAGCCTTGGCATTCACCTACGCGGTGGTAATGGCCGGCGGGTTCATTTACCGCCAGGCGAGTTATTCCCGGCTGGTCGTCGGTATCAGTGCTGTAACGTTGTTTATCCTGGCCACCATTGCCCGGGTGATTTTTCGGGTCACTCTGGAAGTGTTACGCAAGGACGGCCGAAACGAAGTGAAGATTCTGATCGTTGGAACCGATCGCTTCGCGCGTCGCGTGGGGACCTCGCTATTGCATGGTGAGGTGCTGCCCTGCAGGATAATGGGCTTTGTGCGGCTTCCGGATCAGGAGGTCGCGGTGGAGGGCCCGGTATACGAACTGGATCAGATTCCCGCATTTTCTAACGGGAGTTCCATCAACGATATTATTATTGCCCTGCCTGCGGCCCGGCTAAGCGAAGTTCAGAAAATCGCGCCCGTGCTGGAAAAACTTTGCGTTCCCACCAGAGTCGTAGTCGACTTGGGCGAAGGCATTGTGCTGCGCGACCGCTTGATCGACCTGGGCGGAATCCACATGCTCGATCTCCGGCCCACCCTGGCCGAGACTGGCCCTTATCTATTCCAAAAGCGAATATTTGACGTCGGCTTCTCACTTCTCATTTTGTTGCTCACACTGCCTTTCACTCTGCTCATCGCTTTGGCGACAAAACTAGGAAGCCGTGGTCCGGTTTTTTTTGTTCAGGATCGTGTGGGATTAAACGGACGGGTTTTCCGCATGTTCAAGTTCCGTACCATGAAAGTGGGCAGCCGTGAGGAAGGAGACACGCGCTGGACTTGCGACAAGGATCCACGCCGAACCGCGGTGGGCACGTTCCTCCGCCGGACGAATCTGGACGAACTCCCGCAGTTTTTCAACGTTCTCCGCGGCGACATGAGCATTGTGGGTCCGCGCCCGGAGCGGCCGTATTTCGTGGAGCGTTTTCTGCAGGAGTTTGAGCGTTACAATTCCCGCCATTTGTTCAAAGCTGGGATCACTGGATGGGCTCAAGTAAACGGCTGGCGCGGGGACACATCCATTGCCAAGCGCGTGGAATACGATCTGTATTATCTTCGCAACTGGAGTCTGACTTTTGATCTGCAAATCATTACCATGACCCTGCTACGATTTTTTACCAGCAAAAATGCGTACTGATTTTTAAGCTCATTCAACTAACGCGCGATGTTTCCTCAGGGCAATTTCTGCCGGCCCCAGGATCTCAAGAGAGATACGGTGGCGTGACTATCCGGGCGACCATGGCTCGCCGAATTCTGCTTGCTGCTGTCGTGTTCCTCGCGCCGGGATGCAGCTTAGGCCAGCTGATACAAATTGGCTGCGATGACTTTTACAAGCGACTTGGCGATTGCAACACACCACAGAGAAACGCTCTTGCTGTCTACCCAACCTTTTTGAGCAGTACGTCGCCACGGAGGCTTTGGAACGATGGCAATCTGAGCGGGCAAGAATCTTCGGTGTCATGTGACGACGCGTCCAGCCCTGCCTCGTCGCAGCCGGAGAAAGAAGGTTTCCATTGGGGCCGCGCTTTGACCGAATCTCTGACTTTTCTTCTCATCGAGCAAGCCTATGTCGTCCACACCGACTTCCGCTGGGTAGTATCCGAAAACGGAATACCGTTCAATCATTATTGGCGAGACTACAAACAGTCGCTCTCCGAATGGACGCACTCTGGCTGGAACGATGGCGATCCCAACTGGTTCGGCTATGTGGGCCATCCCATCCAGGGAGCTCTCACCGGCTTCATCCAAATTCAGAATGATCCGAAATCTCAGAGGCTCGAGTTCTCGCGGACGAAAGCCTATTGGAAGAGTCGCTTAAAAGCTGCGCTGTGGAATGCGGTTTATAGCACGCAGTGGAACCTTGGGCCTTTAGGAGAGGTCACAGTTGAAAAGTACGGTACCAAGGACCGGCCGCCTTGGAACTCGAATGGATCCTATCCTTGCAACACCAACCATTGCTACACCGGAGTTGGCCAAATTGATATTGTGATGACGCCCTTAGGTGGCACAGGTTGGTTGATCGGCGAAGATTTTCTCGACAAAAATGTTGTGAGGCGTTTCGAGAACTCCACCCAGAACCGTTTTTTGATCGACACCGTGCGAGTTGCTCTCAATCCGATCCGCTCAGGCGCAAACATGCTTCATGGAGAGCATCCTTGGTATCGTGCCTCCCGCGAAAACGATGAAGGAATGAACTTCTCCACTGATCAGAAAGCCGCAGCGCAACCGAATGAGACTTCGCAACCACTGTTTCCCAACCATGGAAGTGTATATTTCGGATACACCCACGCGGGTGTGTCCCATTGCGAAGTGCCCGCCTTCGGCACAACAACTACCTGTGATCCGCTTTCCAGCGCAAGCTCTAACCTCGGCGGCTGGGACACATCGGTTGAGAAAATGTACCTTCGCTATTTTGGCGCGATTGCCGATTTCAGTGGACAGTATGGCGGCGTGAGCCAGACTAATTTCTTGTTTGGTCTACGCGGCGGCGCCTGGGCAGGAAGGTTCCGGCCCTTCGGGCAGGCCATGATCGGAGCGGTGCGGGTTCACGAAGATGCCTCCACGGGATCCATATCCGAAACATCTTTCGCTGAAGACCTGGGACTCGGAATCGATTTCCGAGTGGTGCGCCTGGTGAGTTGGCGCAATCAAGTGGACGAACTTAAGACCGGATCGCCAGATTTCGAGCGCCGCAACCTTCGTTTGTCTTCCGGATTCGCGGTACGATTTTAGCGAGATTTTAGGGACTCGTTTAGCGACCTGGATTACGACGATGGAAAGCCAATCCGCCGTTCCCACGCCACCCTGCAGAGACCCACGATCGCTGGCAGCCTCCGTGCCGATTCGAAAGTTTACTTTATTTCTCGTGCTCGTCTCCTCCGTGGCGTTCACCCAGAATCTTCCCATGGCGAGACAGAAAGGGAGTCTGGACCTCAGCGTGTCAACCTCCGCAGAAACCGGCGAAGAACTCACTAACTCCTTTACGGAGGTGCAGATCTTCTCCATTGGCGCATCTGCCGGATGGCAGATCACGGGCGAACACGGCAGCGGGTGGCGACGTGGCAATCTCGAGTACGCATTCGATTTCTTCCCGCTCTTCAAGACCTTCGGAAATCAGCGCACTCACGGTATCGGTTTCGATCCCGTGATACTCCGCTGGAACTCGGCGCTGCATTCGTCTCGCATTTCGCCCTATATCGACCTAGCGGGAGGCGGCGTCAGCACGCCTGTGAATCTGCCGCCGGGTAATACGTCCAGCTTTAATTTTATGGCGAAAGGGGGTGGAGGGATTTACTTACGAACGCGAAAACGGCAGGCTTTCGACATTGGCTTTCGCTGGTCGCACATCTCCAGCGCGAACCTGGGCGTGCAGAATCCAGAGTTTAACGGGGTGCAACTGAGCCTCGCTTACCATTGGTTCAAGTAACGCGATTCAAATGCCAGCAGGGCCCCGGCGTCGGCCTTGACCGATCGGAGGCGTGGATGTCAAACTGTTGTTTGTACTCATTCTGTTCAGCCTAGGATCTCCCGTTTCATGATTATTCTCGTTACTATCGTCCATGTAATCGTCTGCCTGTTTCTGATCATTGTCGTGCTCCTGCAAAGCGGTAAGGCGGGGGACATCTCGGCGGCCTTTGGCGGCCAGGGCAGCCAGGCGGCGTTTGGTCCGCGCGGCGCGGCCACAGCTCTTTCCAAGGCCACTACCATTTCCGCCGTTGTCTTCATGTTGACCTCCGTGACCCTTTCTATCAACGCCATCAAACATGAAGGCCCTCGCTCCGTTTTACAGGGAGAAAAATCAGCTCCGGTCAAAACCCAGCCTGCCACGCCAACACCTGCCAATCCCACACAGAAATAAAATCAAATTACCGGCGATGTGCGGTCTCGCGGATACGATTTTAGGGGTTCTGCCGTAATTGTATTTCCAGTATGCGGGTGCTACCATCCGACTAGTAATGCGGCACTTATATAAGGGGGAGGGGTTCCATGTCTGATAACGACGGCAGCAGCTTCGTATGGTTTTTAGCGGGTCTCGCTGTGGGCGGTTTGGTCGGAGTCCTTTATGCGCCGCGAGCGGGAAGTGAAACCCGCGAGGAGATAAAGGCCCGCGCAGAACAGGGACGCGAATACATGCGTACCAGAGCGCGCGAGGCCCGTGAGCAAGCTTCCGATTGGGTCGACAAAGGTCGCGATGTAGTGAGTCAGCAGAAGGATCAGTTCAAAGCCGCATATGAGGCTGGTCGACAGGCCTATCAGGAGGCGACGACAGAAACAGCCCCTCCGAAGGGCGTGTAGAAAGCGCTTTTAGTTTGGGCTCTCTCCCAGGAGCTTACTATGATGGAAAATCTCGTTCCGATCTTCATTGCCGTGACTGCGGCCGCGGTGGTTTTACAGGCCGGGATACTCGTAGGCTTGTATGTCGCGGTTCGAAAAACCACTGCCAAACTCGAGAGTGAAGTAACGGAGTTGAAGGGCAAAACTCTCCCGATCATCAACTCGACGGATGCGATGCTGATTGAGTTACGCCCCAAGGTAGACAAGATTGTTGACAACCTGGTGCAGTTGCATCCCAAAATTTTGCAGATTGTCGACGCACTCGTGGAATTGCGCCCCAAAGTAAACGTCGTTGTTGATAACTTAGCGGAGACGTCAGCGAATGTGCGTTCCGAAATCCAACGCGTCGATGCGACGGTGAGCGACGTTATGGATCGTGCTCGTTTACAAGTGATTCGCGCCGATGAGATGCTAACCCGCACCTTCGACCGCGTGGAGCATACGTCAGACGTAGTGGCTAAGACAGTGGTTTCACCCGTACGACAGGTTTCCGGTATCGTCCGCGGCGTGACTGCAGGCGTCGAGTTTTTCTTGGGAAATAGGGGTCGTAAGAATGGCGATAGTCGAAGCCAGCGGCAACCCGTGCCCCAGGACGAAATGTTCATCTGACGAGGTTCCTCCGACGTGGCGGCCTGGTAGCCAAGCCCAGAGCTCAAGCCTCTTCGTGTCATTCCTATGCGGTACCTGGTTCACGCCCGTATTAAATCCGGTTGCGCAGCGAATCTTCTCCATGCAATCAAAAGTGAAAAGCTTGGCCAAGGCTCGGTGGCCGAAGGCGAATACCTTCGTAATATGGGAGAAGCCCGTATCGCCGAGGATGGAACTGTTCGTTGGGTGGAAGTCTGCTATTGTCCCGCACCGCTACAGGAAGAGCGCTCTTACTGGGACGACTATTTCCATCTCACCAAGGTGCAGGACGCGCACGACCGCCGCAAATGTCGTGACCACAACGGGAACGAGCCCTGGGCATGCGGCGACTGCGATTGCACCGCGCGCCTGGAACAGAAGCTGAAAGAGCGCGGCCAGCCGTTCCTGGATTCCCTCTGCTCGGACAAACAATAAAAACCTGGGGTTCAGCGAATATCCACTTCGCGAAAACCAAAACCTTGCAACATCCCCGCGATTGTGGCTCGCGCATTATCAGCCGCTGTTTTGAGAATCCCGTCCTGTAGCGCAGCCTGCTGTAGCTGGCGTTCCGCTTCTTCGCGGACTTCGCTTTCGAGATTCGGGTCCGGAGACGAGAACAATCCGGTGTCGCGTGAATATACTCTAGTTCTGGCATTATCGATTCGCGTGCTGAACACTTCCGCCGCAGGCAAGTGAATCGACACACTCTGACCCTTTATCAGCACATCGCCCGGCCCCAGACTCGCCAGGTTGATTCCGCCCACGACCTCGCCGTGAACCACCAGCAGCAGCCGGTCACCCGCCATAAACTTGGGCAGGTAAGCGTTGGAGTGTTCGCCAGAAATAATTTTATCCATCGTGTAGCTCACCGTTTCCAGACGCTGAAGCTTCTGAATCTGGCGCACCACCGTTGGCTGATCCACGTTGAGACGAGTAGGCCCACTCCGCAAAATGCCCATCAGGCGAGCCATCCCGAGGCCGCTCGAGAACCACAGTGCACCTACCAGGATCAATGCAAGAACTGCGCCGATGAAAATGCCGAGCACCCATGAAGATGTGTTCTTCGACGGGCCTGGAGTTCGGCTCAGTGTGGATTCTTCGGCAGATGCGGGATGGTCAATTGTCATTTAACTTGTCCGCAAACGCAGGCATATCGAGTTGTCTTACGCGATCCAGGCTCCGCCCACAACAACGTCATCCTGATAGAACACCGCGGCCTGGCCTGGCGTGATGGCGCGCTGAGGCTCATCGAAGGTCACTAAGACCTCATCGGTTCCGGTCTTCTCGAGCATGGCCGGTGCTGGTTCGTGTCGATGCCGAATTTTTACGGACACGCGCATAGACTCGCGAAGGTCATCGACCGCAATCAGGTTGGCTCGCCGCGCGCGCAGCGTCCGTGAATAAAGATGCTCGTTGCCGCCGACCACCACTCGTTTGTCGGCTCCGTTAATCTGAATCACATAGAGCGGCGATCCCGTAGCCACACCCAACCCCTTGCGCTGGCCCACGGTGAAGTTGTGCACGCCGCTATGTTCGCCGATCACTTCCCCGCTTGTGGTCACCAGTTCGCCCGCCGTATCCGGCAAGCCCTCACCACGCTCCGCGAGATAAGCGTCGATGAAGCGCTTATAATCGCCGCCCGGCACAAAACAAATCTCCTGCGAATCCGGCTTCTCTGCCAGGGCCAGACCGTGCCTGCGCGCAAGTTCGCGGACTTCGGCCTTAGTCATGTTGCCTAAAGGAAAATGCGTTCGACTCAATTGCTCTTGTGTCAGTCCAAAGAGGAAATACGTTTGATCCTTGCCGCGATCAGCCGGACGCTTAAGCAGCCAGCGTCCGCGGCTATCGTCATATTCAACGCGCGCATAATGACCGGTAGCCACATAACCGGCCCCGATCTGCTGCGCGACAACGAGCAACTGATCAAACTTCAAGTGGTTATTGCAGAGGCTGCAAGGAATCGGCGTGCGTCCCGATAAATATTCCGCGACAAAAGGACGCACCACATCGCGCTCGAAACGCTCTTCATGATTCACTACGTAATAAGGAATGCCGATGTGCTCGGCCACGCGGCGAGCGTCATAAACATCATCGAGCGAGCAACATCGCCCGGTTACCTGTTCCGGCATGCCCTCGCGTCCAGCCATCCGCCGTTGGTTCCAGAGCTGCATGGTCAATCCGATGATGTTGTGTCCTTCGGCGCGCAGCATCGCCGCAACGGTGGAAGAATCCACACCGCCCGACATGGCTACGGCGATAGTTTGAGGACTGGTCATGCTACGAATGAACCGCTTGCTTCTTATATGCCGGCGACAACTCTCGCAACCGCGCCACTGATTCCGGCACCAGCGCGAGCGCGAAATCGAGATCTTCCTCTGAATTTTGCTTCCCCAGACTGAAGCGGATACTGGCGCGAGCGCGGTCGCCGCGCAGCCCCATTGCCGTAAGCACATGCGATGGTTCAATCGCACCCGACGAACACGCAGCCCCGGTAGAAACTGCCAGTCCCTTCAGATCGAGGGAAATAACCATCGCTTCGCCATCGATGTGATCGAAATAAATATTTGTCGTATTCGGAACGCGCGGCGCGCCTTCACCGTTCACACCAGCCTCCTCCACCTGAGAAATAATTCCCTGCTGCAGACGGTCACGCAATGCGGACATTTGCTTACCGTCACCACGTTCGAAACCTTGCGTGGCCAGCTCCGCGGCCTTGCCCAGCGCGACAATTCCAGGCACATTCTCGGTCCCGGCACGGCGCGAACGCTCGTGCCGTCCCCCGTAAAACAGAGGCTGCAGATGTGTTCCTCTGCGCACGTAAAGTGCGCCCACTCCCTGCGGCGCGTGCATCTTGTGGCCGGAGATCGAAAGCACATCGCAACCAATTTTCTTCACATCCATCGGAACTTTACCTGCGGCCTGAACCGCATCGGTATGAAAAAAGACGTCGGCCTCGGCGGCAATTTTTCCAATCTCCTCAACCGGCTGCACGACTCCGGTTTCGTTATTCGCCATCATGATCGTGATCAGCTTGGTATTGGGCCGCAAAGCGCGCCGGACGTCACCCGGATCGACCAGGCTCCGGCCATCCACCGGAAGATATGTGACCTCACATCCCATTTCCTCCAGATGTCTGCAGGCATGCAGCACGGCATGGTGCTCAATAGCGGAGGTTATGATGTGATCGCCTTCGCCGGTCAATCCTGAAACTGCCAGGTTATCCCCCTCGGTTCCGCCGCTGGTGAACACAATCTCCTGAGCCCTGCAACCCAGCAGCGCTGCCACCGAGTCGCGGGCGCGCTCGACCGCTGCACGGGTTTCCTGCCCATGATGGTGAATCGACGATGCATTGCCAAAGTGCTCGCCAAAATACGGACGCATCGCCTCCAACACCTCCGGCAGAACCGGTGTAGTGGCGTTGTTGTCGAGATATATGCGCCGAATCATCCTTAAGCTATTCTACCTTCTTCTATTGGATGCCCGGCGGGAATCCTTCAGGCCAAAGGAATGGCGCCCCGAAAGGGCGCCCATTATATCGCTCGCGTCTCCGAATGATCGATCTATCCGCGCTTCTCCATTGTTACGTAGTGATTGGGATAGTCCGGCCCCAGATATTCCGCCCGCGGACGAATCAGGCGATTATCGTCCAGTTGCTCGATTACGTGCGCCGTCCAGCCACTGATGCGCGAAACTGCAAACACGGGTGTAAACAAATCCTCATCGATGCCCAGCGTGTGGTAAGTGGACGCCGAATAAAAATCAACATTCGCGTTCAGCTTCTTTTCCGACTTGACGAATCGTTCGATTTTTTCCGACATGTCATACCACTGCGGCTGTCCGCTGGAACGGCCTAAATCACGCGACATGGCGCGAAGATGCGTGGCCCGGGGATCTTCTGTGTGATACACGCGATGACCAAAGCCGGGAATTTTTTTCTTTTGTGCCAGCATGCTGCGCACGTAATCAACCGGGTCAGCCTTTTCTCGATCGATCGCGCTCAGAATACGAAAAACCGCTTCGTTGGCCCCTCCGTGCAGGGGTCCCTTCAGCGCACCGATGGCGGAAGTAATCGCCGAATGCATGTCAGACAAAGTAGCCGCGGTCACCCGCGCTGCGAAAGTGGAAGCGTTAAGCTCATGGTCGGCATGCAAGATGAGCGCAATATCCAGAGCGCGTTCCGCGGTTGCGGAAGGCTTGGTTCCGTTCAGTTGCAGCAGAAAATTAGCGGCATGCGAGATCAAGCGGTCCGCTTCAACCACCGGCTTACCTTTGCGAATCCGGTCATAGGCAGCCACGATCATTGCGATCTGCGAAGTCAACCGGATCGCTTTCCGAACGTTGGCATCGTGATCGTTCTTCTTATCGTCCGTATCGTAAAATGCCAGCGCCGAAACCGCCGTGCGCAAAACGTCCATGGGCAGTGCGCTTCGTGGAACATCACGCAGAAACTGGATGATCGCCGAATCAAGATGACGCTCTTGTGCCAGACGCTCCCGCAGTTCGCTCAGCTCCCCACGCTTTGGTAACCGGCCGAACCACAGCAGATAGCACGTCTCTTCAAAGTTGGAGTGCTTAGCTAATTCATGAATGTCGATACCGCGATACGCAAGGACGCCGCGATTGCCGTCGATATAGCAAATGCTGGAATTGGTGGCAACAATGCCTTCCATTCCTTTTGTGGCGGGAGTGCTGGTAGCGGGAGTGCTGGTCACGCTGGACATAGATTCTCGCTCAGTGACATCAATAACGTTGCCGAGCCACGCCAGGGGACGGGGAAGCGCAACTTTCTTTTATACGCCTAGAGGCGTCTGCCTTCCAAGTGGAGGCAGCACTTCTGAAAGGTCTGCGAATGGTCTGACCATATGACGTTTGCCACCTCGCTAGGCAGGCCAGATGCTGAGCGCCGTCTTGCTCAGGATCTGCTCGTGCAACTCGACCCTTAGCGGAAGCGCGCGGAATTCGTCCAAGTTTTTCTTGACGTCAGGCACGCCCGGCCCTGGCCAGTCCGTGCCGAATAAAGTCTTGTGAGCAATCTCTTCGACGCGGGGAAAATACTTCAGCAAAGTCTTGGGCGGTATGCCGCTGATGTCGAGATAGACATTAGGATGCCGACGCACGAGAAAGAATGCAGTCTGCATCCATAAAGGCCGCCCGCCATGGGCCAGCAGGATTTTCAGTTTCGGGAAATCGACGGCCACATCATCCACGTAGATGGGATCGCCATATTTGTTGCGCGCCCCTGGGAAAATAGAGGTCCCCGTATGAAACATCACCGGGACACCATTGGCCTCAGCGGCCCGATAAATAATCTCGAGCTCCTTTACGCCGTTCAAATAATCATTCGGAAACAGAAGCTGGTGCGGAGGATGAATCTTGATCATGCGAATTCCCAGCCGCAGGATCTGCTCCATATCAGCAAGAACATTCGTGGTGTGCCTCGGATGAAGGCTGCCGCACGAGAGCAGCCGTTTGGGATTTTCTTTGACGTAGTCCGCAATAAACTGATTTACGCCGTTCGTAAAGCCGATCACTTCAGGAGCCACATAATTGATCAACACGGCGCGGTCAATACCGCAGGCGTCCAGATAGCTGAGAAACTTCTTTGGGGAATGACAGAACTCGACAATCTGCTCGAAGTTCGGACGCTTCTTTTTCATCAGCTCCAGTGCGTGGGGCTTGAACATCTCCATCGGCTGGATGTGGATGTGGCAATCGGTGATCATTCGTTCAGGCTCACCTGTTTGTTCAATTGCTGGCCGCAGCCAGCACCGCACGCTTTGTGAATACCCGGATCATTTCTCGCCGGTACTCCGGGGTTAGCGCTGAAGTTGTTAGAGGCTTGGCGGTGCGCGCCGCTACTTCGCCAACAGCATCGGCCAAAGCTTCATCCACAGCTTTGCCGATTAACATTTCGCTCGCCCGCTGTACCAGCAGAGGCGCAGGATTCACCGCCGTGATCGCCAGCCGCGCATCCGCAACTTGCCCATTCGATCGCTTCATCACGACTGCAACCCCGGCCAAAGGATAATCGATCGATCCCCGCACCCGCAGTTTGCGATAAACTCCGCGATAATCGGCCGAGTCAGCTGGCAGGAAAACGCGTGTGACTAATTCTGAGGACAACAGCCTGCGGTAGTTTTCTCCGTCTCCGGTGTAGAACTCTTGCAACGGAAGCCGCCGCGGGCCGTCTATCCCGACAATCTCAATTTCCGCGTTGAGGCAGAGCAACGCGGGCGGCGTGTCGCCGCAGAATGCCGCCCAGCACTTTGTACCACCCGGAGCGACGTGGCAGAGATCGCCGTCCTTCTTGATGCAAAACCCGCATCCCTTTCGCCAGGTGAGCGACTGGTTGTACCAAAGGCAGCGGGTATCGAGACAAATGTTTCCACCGACCGTTCCCATATTGCGCAGCACCGGCGAAGCCACCGTCGCCACAGCTTCGGTGAGCACCGGAAAATGCTGGCGTAAATAGGTCGATTTCTCAATCGCGCTGAGCGTAGTTAGCGCGCCAATTTCCACTCCACCATCGGCTTGTGGTCGGACTCCACGCAACTCAGCATTGCCGCGCAGATCGAGTACATACTCCGGCTCAAACAATTTCTGCCGCATCGACGGAATTAAATCAGTTCCCCCCGCAAGCACGCGAACATTGCCCGAATATCTTGCGAGATTCGTAACTGCCTCATCGACTGAGCGCGGCCGAAGCAATCGGAATTGCGGAAGGCTCAATCTGCACCTCCGGCCACAGCCGGCGCTTCGCGGCGCGCCGGATCCAGCGCATGCCGCTCCGGCCCTTTGCCCTTAAAGCAAAGCGCTCCGCCATGCTCGCGAAAGCGCGCGGGCGCAGTTGGATCCACACCTTCCGTCAGATTCAATGCTTTATCGCGTCGCTGAGCCCGGAGCGCGGCCAACACGCGCTCCGGCGTAAATGGAGATTCATGCAGGCGCACACCAACCGCGTCGAAAATCGCGTTTGAAATTGCCGGGATGGTCGCCGCCAGCGATCCTTCGCTGCATTCCTTGGCGCCAAAGGGACCTTCGGGATCGATACTCTCCACAATAATAGGCTCGACTTCGGGGGACTCCACTGACGATGGACTGCGGTATTCGAGCATGCCGGCATTCATCAGCATCCCGTCTTTCCACACCATTTCTTCCGTCAGCGCTTGCCCCATGCCCATCCACACCGAACCGATAATCTGCCCTTCCACCGAAACCGGATTCAGTGCGCGTCCGCAATCGTGTGCGGCCCAAATTTTATGTACCGTGACTTCGCCCGTGTCCTTATCCACGCTGACTTCGGCGATCTGCGCCGAATACGAATAGGCCGGCGACGGCCCCACTCCGCCACCTTTGTGTTTGCCGCCGCGCGCTTCCGGCGGAGGCGCATAGGAACCAGTCCCGGTCAGAGCACCGTGAAAGTCTATCGCCGCCACAACTGCTTCCTCGAATGTCATCCATTCCTTCGCGCCTTCTTCTTTGCGCTTCTGCTGTAACGAGCCTCGCAGAATCTGCCCCTCGACGCGGCCGCTCACCGACGCGCCTGTTTGCGTGACTTCCGCTTCTTCCGATTGATCTTTCTTCGCGCTCGGCGGAGCACTTCCCTTCTTGAATACAAGATCGTCACGAAATACCAGATCATCCGCCGCACAATTCATTTTCTTCGCGGCTGCCGCGGCAATTCTCTTCTTCACATCTTCCGCGGCACGCAGAGTCGCATTCCCCGCCATGAAGGTGACCCGGCTGGAATACGATCCAATGTCGATGGGAGTGAGATCGGTGTCGGCAGCAATCACTCGTACCCGCGGCAGCGAGCAGCCAAGAATTTCAGCGGCCACCTGCGCCGTCATCGTATCCGATCCTTGACCGATCTCCGACGCCCCCGTGTAGACCACGACCCCGCCATCCCGGTCGATCTTGATATTCACCGTCGAATGCGGCATGTCGGAGCGGATAATCGAATTCGCCGCTCCACTTACATAATGGCTGCACGCAATGCCCAGGCCGCGTCCTCTGGGTAGTTTTCCTCTGCGTTGTTTCCAGCTCGAGCGCTCGACGATTTTCTCGATGCATTCCGGCAGTCCATAACTTTGCACGCGCAGGCCATTCACGGTGATACACGGAGGCTTGAGGAGATTCCGCCGGCGAATCTCGGCTGGATCCATTCCAATCGCCGCCGCGAGTTCGTCCAGCTGCGATTCGAAAGCAAAGCGCACGTTCACCGTGCCATGGCCTCGCATGGCGCCGCACGCGGGCTTGTTAGTGAGAACGCGATAACCATCATATTGAATGTGCGGAATATCGTAGAGCGCGCCGAGCAGCGCTCCGGAGTAAAGAATTGTGACCACGCCGTAGGAACAATAAGCGCCGCCATCCTGCACTACGCGCGCCTTCACCGCGGTAATTCGGCCGTCATTCTTTACCCCAGTTTTCAAATCGATAATCGTCCGCGGCCGTCCTCGATGCGCCCAGAAAACTTCTTCGCGCGTGTAAGTAATCTTCACAGGAGCCTGCGCCTTGCGCGCCGCCACCGCGGCGATAATCTCCAGCGGAATCACTTCACTCTTACCGCCGAACCCACCGCCCACCAAAGGCTTGATCACTCGAATCTGCGCCATCGGCATTTCCAGCACCAGCGAGAGCTTATGTTGCAGGTAATACGGGACTTGCGTAGAAGACCACACCGTCAGCCTTCCGAGCTTTCCTGTGTGTGGATCCAATTCAAACGAAGCCAGCGTGGAATGCGGCTCCATGGCAGCATGCGTCACTTCATTGGCAATGAATCGTGCTTCCGCCACACGATCAGCCTCGGCAAAACCTTTATCCGGATCGCCAAAAACATGGTGATAATCTTTTTCCACATTGCCCGGCTTGTTGTCGTGAATCAGATCGGTCTGCGCCTTCATCGACTCTTCAGGATCGAAGTAAGCAGGCAACACCTCGTATTGAACATCGACAAGTTCTAGCGCTTTTTCGGCAACTGCCTCAGAAATCGCAACCACACACGCAACGTTATCGCCAACGTAGCGAACCTTATCGAGCGCGAGCGCATGCTCATCGTGACCGACGGGAAGAATTCCGTAAGGATTCGGAGCGTCTTTACCAATAACGACGGCCACGACTCCGTCTAGCATTTCGGCGCGCGTGGTATCGATATGTTTAATGCGCGCGTGCGGATATGGTGAATGCAGAATCTTGCCAACCAGCATGCCGGGGACGCTGAGATCGTCGGTGTATTTGCCGCCGCCGGTAGTCTTCTCCGCCGCATCCACCATCGCAGTGGGCTTGCCGATAACGCTGAAGTCGCTCATTGTGGTCTTCTCATTCCGAGTGAAAAGATGAATCGGCCTCTTGCCGGCATCACTTCGCAGCCGTCCCCTGCTGTTCCGCCGCAATGGCAGAACGGATGGCGGCATACATCTGGCTGTAACCGGTACATCGGCACAGATTGCTGCTCAAGGCAGCGCGAACATCGTCTTCCGATGGATCAGGATTTTCCGCGAGAAGCGATTTCACCGTCATGATGAAACCGGGAGTGCAAAACCCACACTGCGCGCCACCCCAATCGCCATAGGCTTTCTGAATCGCGGCCAGACTTCCATGCTGACTCACTCCCTCAACGGTGGTAATCTCCTGGCCTTCGCAACTCGCCGCCAGCAGCGTGCAAGACATCATCGCAACCCCATCAACCAGAACCGTACAAGCTCCGCATGAAGATTCGTCGCACCCGCGCTTCGACCCGGTGAGGCCCAGATCCTGACGCAGTACGTCGAGCAACAGCGCGCTGGGCTCGATAGCTAATTCGTGAGTGCGTCCATTCACCTTCAGTTCAACCAGTTCTTTCTTCATTCAAAAACCAGCTTCTCGCCTCTAGCTACAGAACCTCAATACGTTGGGACTTTCCCGTCCACCTGCCGCGACCAGGCATCGATGCCTCCTCGCATGGATTGAGCCTTCTCAAACCCCTGTTGCCGCAACCATGCAGTCACATTCATCGAGCGCACGCCGTGATGGCAGACGACCACGATATGTTCTTCCGGATCCAGTTCCTGATGAGCCCGCGAAGGTACGTCTCCCATCGGCAACAGCTTGGCGCCGTCCATGCGGGCAGTCTCGAACTCCCACGGCTCACGGACATCGATCAGCGTAACTCCCTCGCCTCGGTCGAGCTTGATCTTTACTTCTTCGGGAGTGATTTCGTAATCCATATTCTTCGGAACGTCTCGCCATCCATGATCTATTTTGCTTCCCATTTCGGCTCGCGCTTCTCGATAAAGGCACGAATGCCCTCCTGCGCGTCTGCAGTCTTCATCAACTCTTCCAGATAAATCTTTTCGGCGCGCGCCAAGCCTTTGTCGAAGTGCGCGGCATCCCATGCATAGATGGCTTTCTTGGTGATCGCCAGCGAGGTCGAACTCGCGCTGAGCACTTCCCGCACAGTTTCATCGACAGAGGCCTGCAGCCGTTCTTCCGCCACAGCATGATTGGCCAATCCGATTTCCGCTGCCTCGGTCCCGGTGATCGTTCTCCCGGTCAGAATCAATTCCGAAGCACGCTTCTGTCCGACCAGCGCGGCCAACGCCGTGCACGCCACTGGCGGATAACATCCCAGTTTGATCTCGGGAAATCCCCACCGGGCCGAGGTTGTGGTGTAAACCACATCGCACACCATCGCTAGTTCCGCGCCTCCGCCAAGACAATTCCCATGCACGACCGCTATCGTCACCTTCTTGGTGTTGAGCAGCATACGAATCACGGCATGGAACTTAGTCAGCATCCCTTCGACTCGCTCAGGCGTGTGGGCGGCAACATCGACTCCAGCGGAAAACGCCTTGCCTTCGCCGCTAATCACAACCACCGAAACATCGGGCCGCACGTCGATATCAGCCAGCGCCTGCGCCAACTCCTCCATCATTGGAATGTCGATGACGTTCAGCGGAGCATTGCGCAGAACAATCCGGGCCGCCGAGGAACCGACATCAACGGTCAGCCGAGCTAGATTAGATTCCACCAAACCGGTCGCCATACTTCCCTGCGTCTCTGTAACTCCCTAGTGAAAGTCTTTTAAGTCACAAATTAATGGCCGACTTCCGGACCTCGCCGATGCTTGCCAGCGGATCGCGCGCTCCCGCCTTTTCGGCGATCCACTTCTTTTCGTTAGCGATAATTTCCAGCAGCAGTTTTTTGTCTTGCGTTGACGGCATGATCTCTTTCACGTGCTCTTCGTAAGCCCGGTCACCCAGCGGCTCACCGGTTTGCGCGTGAAACTTTTGTCCCTTCCAGCGTCCGATTTCGCGATTAAACTTAATGTCCGGAGCGTACAATTTCGGCTGGCCCGACTTCAAAGAACCATTGAATCGCTCGATCAGCCCCGCCACTTCGTTGCGATACAAATTCCGGTTGTAGTCGTTCAAATCGTCCAGGTCCGGAGCTTGCTCATTCTTCGGCTCATCGTATCGTCCCTTGACTCCCCATACATATGCCCAATGCGCCGACGAGGAATGATCCGTACCGAACAAATCATAGGAACTCGAAATCCATTTATTGAGATACTTCTGAATCAGCCAGCCCGGAATGATGCCCGCTTCCACAATGCGACGCAAGCCGTCATTGCCAGTGCCCATATGGAAAGCCTCTTCGCGCAACATGTAAGACATCGATCGACCGAGCGGCGCAAACGCGGAATATTTCAGCATCTGCAGCTGGAATTTCCCGTCGCGATCCACGAAGTCGGTGTAGGTAAAAAAATCCATCCAGTTGTCCACATCCACATTGAAAGCGCCAAGCAGCCGTTTGTTGTCAAAAGCTCGGCGTTCCAGCATTTTCTGCGCCTCAACCTTGCCCGAATAACCGAAATGATCCACCAGCAGCGCGCACATCTGCCAGCCGTGGCGCATCTCTTCGATCATGACTCGCGTGATGGCGCGGCGGTCCCAATCCGTGGGCGCATTCTCCAGGAGATTGCGCTGCTGCTCTACGCTCGCGAACTCGGTATCGCCTTGATACACGATCATGTTCATCAACGCATCGCGCATCTGCTGCGTGGGAATCTGCCGCAGGTTTTCCCACTTGCGCCGCCCTTTGTACGAACCGAATTCAATCTCCTCGGTATCGATCGCGCCATAGAGAGTATCGAACTGAAACGCTTCAATGTCCTTGGTGTTGACGCCAATGTCTTTGCGCCAATCGTTGAACATGCCGATCCAGTCGCTGAACGTGCCGATTTTTGCTACTTTTCCTGGCATAACTCCCTCGAAATTGCTGGTTCACTCAGTCCGCTATTTTGCTTTGAAAGCTGCCGGGCGCTTCTCGACATAAGCCGCCAAGCCTTCTTTTGCATCGTCACTTTGAAACAGAATCTGCTGGTTCTCGCGCTCCACCGCCAACGCTGATTCCATAGGAATTTCCCATCCCGTCTGCACCGCTCGCTTGATGCGTCCCACAGCCTTGGCAGCTTTGTTCGGCGGGCAGAATTGCTTCGCGTACTCCATCATGTTTTCCATGAAACCATCACGCTCGTAAATATCGTTGATAATTCCGAGCTCTTGCGCTTCTTCAAACGAGAAAGTGTTTCCCGTCACCATCAGTTCAATCGCCTTGCTCTTCCCTACCAGCCGCGACAGCCGCTGTGTGCCGCCAGTGCCGGGAAGCACGCCCAGGTTCACCTCAGGCAAACCGATCTTGCCCGCGTCTTTGCGTGCGATGCGAATGTCTGCCGCCATCGCAATTTCCAAGCCGCCACCCACGCAGTGGCCGTTGATGGCCGCGATCACCAGCTTAGGAGTGTGCTCCAGGCGCAGCAGCATTTCATTAGCATGCAGGCAAAAGTAATACTTGAAGGTCGGATCGACGCTCGACAGCATCTTGATATTTGCACCCGCGGAGAAAAACTTGTCACCGGCACCAGTCAACAAAATGACGTAGACGTCGTTCTCCATGCGCGCGCGCAGGATTGCTTCATCGAGTTGACGGTTCATCTCGTAGGTGTAGGTGTTGGCTGGCGGATCGCACATCTCAATCACCGCTACGCCGCCGTCCGTGCGGTAGTTGACAAGCTGTCTGGTCGTTTCGCCGGTCGTCGGCTGCATCGTGGTCGCCATATTTATAACTCCTTTTATCGAATTGTCTCTTTGTCATTCCGAGCAAAGCGAGGAATCTCGGCTTTGCCGGAACCAAAACTAATACAGCTCACCGTCCGACTTTGCGCGCCTTACTACCATTCATCGCACCGCGCAAAAAAATGTCGCTCATTTCTCGCGCTATGTGTTCAGCATCGGCATCCACGCGCGGATTATGCCAGGTGTATATCCAGTTCATCATGCCAAACAAACTCAAAACTGCAATGCGGGTGGAAAATTGCAACCCACGGTCCCGCTTCAAGTCATCCAGTAATCCTACGCAGATGCGGTAATACTCGCGCTTAATGGCGGCTACTTCCGAAGCAAAACCATTTTTTAGCGCCTCCGCCTCGTGCGAGAGCACCTTCATTGCCGCCGGGTTCGCTAGAAAATAATCCAGGTGATTGAGAATGAAGATTCGTATCTGCTCTTCCGGATCACCTACTCCTTCTAACCGCCCCTTCAGCCGCTGCACGATGGTCGTGAAGGTGTGTTTCTGAATTAGAAAAAGTAAACGTTCCTTTGATTCGAAGTAGTAATAAAGCCCCGCCAGCGACATGCCGCTGGCGCGGGAAAGATCACGCATCGAAGCGCCCGCGTATCCTTTTTCGCAAAAGACGTTGGTGGCGTGGATGAGGATCTCGGATAGCCGCCGGTCGAAGCGCGTGGCTGGCGCGATCACTGTGCGACGTCGGCCTGAGGAAACTCGGGTTGCGGTGGATGGACTGGCCATAAAGCGAGAGCCGGAAGTGGCCTATTCGAACGTTCGTTCGAAACTAGTATACGGCAATTGAATTGCAATCACAACTACCGGTCCTGTCGGTAGTGGACTACTTTGAATCGGGCGCCTTGGGGAACAAGAAATGTGTTAGAAGACAGAACACCGCTATGGATAAAACCGCGGCCCACCAAGGATGAAAAACAACGGGGAAAAGGATGAAGACGACGATGAACACGCCCCATTCCCACGTAGGCGTCTTTGTCATTTATGCCGCTCTTTCTGCCCCTCGCGCTTCGTATGACGTAGCCCGCTACCGGTCCTGTTTGATGTTTTAAAGCCAATGGGCGGAAAGCTTAGGCCCCCTGGTTCTCTCGCCGATCGGCCATTTCACTTCCAATCTTCTAGTTAGTTTCTTACATCCGCCAGCAGCCGCTCCACCTCGGCTTTTTGATTGCCGGTAAGCGGCAGCAATGGCAGGCGCGCTGGGCCGCCAAAATAGCCGTTCATATCCATGCCGTATTTCACGCCGGGAATTCCCAACTCGCTCACCACACGTTGCGAAGCCTGCACGATACGCCGTTGCTTCAACGTGGCCAACCCGGTGTCGTTCTCTTTCCACGCCGCATAGATCTCGTAGCACGCCGTAGGCGCCACGCAAGCGAACGCGAGAATCGCGCCGGCGGCTCCTACATCCAGCGAAGCCTGCAATTTGTCGGCAGCCCCTACCATCACCTGGAAGCCAACTTCCTTTTGCCGCGTTTTCATCTTGCCAACCACAGTGACCGCGGCCGAAGAGGGTTTGGCAACGGACGCCGAACCAGCCAACGCGCCAACCTGCACCAGTTCTCCTCCCTCTGCATTCGAAGCGCCAGCGGCTGCTGCCAGCATGCGCGGTGTCACCGCTTCAAACGTTTCCGTTACGGTAGTGGTGCGCCGAATTTGCCGCGTGCCTTCCACCATCGTACGGACCTTTTCCACGTCCCCACTCGATTCCTTGATTCCGATCAGGTTCGGATGCCCCGCGAGTTCGATCACAAGCTCGGCGGGAATGTTATAGCCGGTCGCCTGCGGAAAGTTGTAAATAATGACAGGCAACGGCGAGCGATCGGCTACCGTTCGGTAAAATGCCAAAATATTCTCCGGCTGCATTTGCTTTTTGTAGTAATGCGGAGTGCGCACCATGGCGACGTCGTATCCGAGTTCGGCTGCATATTCGGTAAGCCGCAGAGTCTCGACCGCCGACTCGACCCCTGTGCCCGCGATGAGCACCTTATTCGGAGCAGCCGCCTCGCGCGCAATCTTTAGCACACCGCGTCTCTCTTCGTCAGAGAGCATGATCGCTTCGCCGGTGGAACCGAGCGCGACGATTCCCGCACAGGGTGTGCGCGAATAGCGCTCAACATTGCTTTCGAGCTTCTTGTAAAACACCTTCCCGTCAGGATAGAAGGGTGTCGTAACGGGAGGGAAAATTCCGTGTAGGAGCATCACGTTCACCTGCGTCTTAGCCTATCATCTCTTCGGCGGACAGAGCAGCGGGATGGCTTCGCGTTTATTGCGCCGATAGACGCGGAAATCCTCTTCGTCGACCGTGATGACGATGTGCCGCGGGTACAACTCGCTCATTCGGATAAGGCAGAGATCGGCCAAGTCCGGTTTGCGGTCCTGGTATCGCGTAGCAAGGCCGTAAAGTTGCTCCTGATGACTCGCGCAATCGAGCGCCACGCGAACAAGATTGTCGCGCAGCATTCCAAGCACTTCCTTGCTGGATTGTAGGTGAAACGCGGTTTCCGCCAATACCGCCTCACAAGTCAAGACCGGCCAATTGATTTGCTCGCCGACTTCTGCGGCCCACTCATGATATTGGTCGTTGCTCCGCGCCAGGGCCACAAGCAAGCCAGTATCGGCAATGGCTTTCATTCTCGCGAAAATCCCTTACGGCTGGAAACGTCTCGCGGACCGCCCTTGATAATTCCTACATGCTTCCGCCACGCCTGATTGCCCTTAGCGGGGCGGTCGCTTGAGAGCCCGTTCTCCACACACTGTCGCACGACCCGCCCGACCGGCAACCCGGTGCGGTGGGCCTTGGCGCGAAGACGCTCCAACAGCTCTTCTGGAAGGCGAATTGTGAGTGTGTTACTCATGTTACAGAATTGTAACACAATCCATCCTTTTATCTTAAAACCTGAAGCAGGGATAATCACCGACGCACCGTCCGCTCCGCGTGCAACTGCTGCAGCGCCCGGATGGTCACTTCGCCACGCTGGAGCGCTGCGATTCCTTCCGCCGCCGCGCGTGCAGCCGAAAGCGTAGTGATGGTAGGAACGCGCGCCATCACGGCAGCGCGCCGGATTGCCTTCTCGTCAAACCATGGCTCTGGCCCTGTAGGGGTATTGACGATGAGATGAATGCGCTGTCCCTTGATGAAGTCGACAACGTTCGGACGTCCTTCTTTTACTTTGTAGACGCGCTCGACTCTCATGCCCGCGGCTTCGATCACATCCCCCGTTCCGGAGGTAGCCACCAGCTTGAAACCCATGTCGACGAATTTTCGAGCGACTTCGGCCACGTGGCGCTTATCATGATCGGTCACGCTGATGAAAACCGTACCTTGGGTTGGCAGCTTTTGGCCCGCAGCCAATTGCGCTTTTCCAAAAGCCTCACCAAAACTGTCGCCCACGCCCATCACTTCGCCAGTCGATTTCATCTCCGGTCCTAGAACCGTATCGACACCAGGGAATTTGTTCCACGGAAAAACCGGCGACTTCACGTAGTAGCAGCTCCCCGTGCCGAGATCGGCGCGGCGCTCGATATTTTCCGGGAGAAATTCGCGCAACTTCCGCCCCGTCATGAGCCGCGCCGCAATCTTCGCCAGCGGCACACCGGTCGCCTTCGAAACGTACGGCACAGTGCGCGATGCGCGCGGGTTCACTTCCAGGACATAAACTTTTCCACCCTCTGGGCCGCTAATTTCGCCGCGTGGGAGGGCGAACTGAATATTCATCAGCCCCACCACTTTCAGTGCCCGGGCCAGCTTGAAAGTGTAGTCGCGCATGCGCTCCATGAGCGGCTGAGGAATATCCACTGCCGGCAGCACGCACGACGAATCGCCCGAGTGAATCCCGGCTTCTTCGATATGCTGCATGATTCCGCCGATCACCACATCTTCCCCATCGGAAAGCGCATCCACGTCCACTTCAATCGCGTCTTCCAGAAAGTGGTCGATCAACACCGGACGATCGTGCGAATACTCGACTGCTTCTTTCATGTAACGCGTCACGGACTCTTCGTCGTAGGCAATTACCATCGCGCGCCCGCCCAGTACGTAGGAAGGCCGCACCACCACTGGATACCCCACGCGCTTCGCGCCTTCGACGGCTTCCTCCAGCGACGTCGCCATCACTCCGGCTGCCTGCGGAATTTCTAATTCTTCCAACAGCTTGTTGAAGTGCTTGCGATCTTCAGCCAGATCAATCGACTCCGGAGATGTGCCGATAATATTCACCCCCGCAGCCTTCAGCGGCAGAGCCAGATTCAGCGGCGTCTGTCCGCCGAACTGCACGATCACTCCACACGGTGCGCCCTTTGAAGTTTCGTGCTGATAAATCGCCCACACATCCTCAAACGTGAGCGGTTCGAAGTAGAGGCGATCACTCGTGTCGTAATCGGTCGAGACCGTTTCAGGATTGCAATTGATCATGATCGTCTCGTAACCGTCTTCGTGCAACGCGAACGAAGCGTGACAGCAGCAGTAATCGAACTCAATTCCCTGACCGATGCGGTTCGGCCCGCTGCCGAGGATAATGATTTTCTTTTTCTCCGTCGGCGCAGCTTCGTCTTCATCCTCGTAAGTCGAATAGAGGTACGGCGTAAAGCTTTCGAACTCTGCCGCGCACGTATCCACGCGCTTGTAGACGGGCAGCACGCCGTGCTTCCGGCGTGCGTGTCGAACTTTCTCCTGCCCCTCCAGCCGCCACGCGTTTGCCAACCGGCCGTCCGAGAAACCCATGCGCTTGGCCTCGCGTAGCACCTCCGTTGGGATCGATTCCATCGGATGCTTCTCCACCTCAAGCTGCATGTCATTAATTTCTTTGAGCTGATAGAGAAACCATGGATCCATCGAAGTCATCTTCGCCAATTGCTTCACCGTGTGCCCTTGGCGTAGAGCGTATTGCACATAGGCCAACCGCTCTGGATGCGGCGTGACCAGCCGTTGCGTCAGAATCTTCGGCTCGATCTTGTCGGCGCCCATGCGCTTGCCAGTATCGAGCGACCGAATGCCTTTCATCAATGCTTCCTTGAAAGTGCGGCCGATGGCCATCACTTCGCCCACCGACTTCATCTGCACGCCAAGGCTCTCATCGGCGCCGGGAAACTTTTCAAACTGCCACTTGGGAATTTTTACGACCACATAATCGAGCGTCGGCTCAAAACATGCCGGAGTTTTGCGCGTGATGTCATTAGGAATTTCGTCGAGCGTGTAGCCGACTGCAAGTTTCGCGGCAATTTTAGCAATCGGAAAACCCGTAGCTTTCGAGGCCAGCGCCGACGAGCGCGAGACGCGCGGGTTCATCTCAATCACTACCATGCGCCCGGTTTCAGGGTTTACGCCGAACTGAATATTTGATCCGCCCGTGTCCACGCCGATTTCACGGATCACTGCGATCGATGCATCGCGCATCGCCTGATACTCGCGGTCAGTCAAAGTCTGCGCGGGCGCCACTGTGATCGAATCGCCGGTGTGCACGCCCATGGGATCGAAATTTTCGATCGAGCAGATGATGATCACGTTATCTTTCGTATCGCGCATCACCTCGAGCTCGAACTCTTTCCATCCCAGCACCGACTCTTCAATCAGCGCCTCGTGCACGGGAGACATATCCAACCCGCGCGTGAGGACTTCAAGCAATTCTTCGCGGTTGTAAGCAATGCCGCCGCCGGAACCTCCCAGCGTGAAGGATGGCCGCACGATCACTGGGAATCCGATCTTGCCCGCGAACTCCACGCCATCTTTTGTGCTGTTCACCAGCGCCGACTTCGGCACGTCGAGGCCGATTTTCTGCATCGCATCTTTGAAGAAGAGACGATCTTCGGCCTTCTTGATAGCCGCGACATTCGCGCCGATCAAACTCACGTCATATTTTTCCAGAACGCCGCCATCTGAGAGTTCAATCGCCAGGTTGAGCGCAGTCTGCCCGCCTACGGTAGGCAACACGGCAAAACCAGCGCCCAACGAGAGCTCCCGCTCGATGCGGATAATCTCTTCCAGATACTCCAGCGTCATCGGCTCGATGTAAGTGCGGTCGGCAATCTCCGGATCGGTCATGATGGTCGCAGGATTGGAGTTCGCCAGCACCACCTCATACCCCTCAGACTTGAGCGCCTTGCAAGCCTGCGTGCCAGAGTAATCAAACTCCGCCGACTGGCCGATGACGATGGGGCCGGAGCCGAGAATCAGAATTTTCGAAATGTCAGTGCGTTTGGGCATTTCTCTATGCTTTCACTTCATCTCTGTCATCCAGACCAAGTGAGTTGAGCGCGAAGCGATCGACTCGCACGTGGAGGGACCTGCTTTTGGCCAGCATTGTCGATGATGCAGGCAAACAGCAGGTCCCCGACTGCGAAGATCGTTCGCTTCGCGGACGAACTTCCTCCCTCGGGTGACAGGACCTAATTCCATCTCATCGCGTCGCGCCGCCTTGAACAAGGACCGGCAACCCTGGCTCTAGAACCGGCAGCGCAAGCCGTAGGTCGCCCGATCCCTCCTTCGTCACCTCGAAGCGTACAGCCTCAGCGCGGAATCCTTGGGAATGAACGATCCCGAGATAAAGACCGTCCGGCAGTTGTGCGGAGAAATTCCCGGCTGAGTCTGCCCGGAGTCGAAGGACGACAGCCCTGCCTTCAGGCTCGCTCTTGATGACCCGGATGCCAGCTCCTGCTAATACGGCCCCGACGACATCCACTATGACGCCTTGAAATGCCTGCACCCGATCGCGAATGGGCAGCCCTTCCGCTCGCTTTACTGCCTCCTGAATCTCGCGAGCCTGTTGAACCGAGTCCGTCAGGTCGATCATGGAAAGGGTCGTCATCTCTGTGTGTTCGTCAATAACGCTCAGCCACAAAAAAGTGCCCGCATCGCCGGCGAGAACGTGG